>NZ_JBVHZH010000006.1:5721-174666 GCF_055574515.1 Streptomyces sp. NPDC029466 | reverse complement strand
GTGCCGTGTGGAAAAAAGAAAGGAAAAAAGAACTCGGTCCCCCCCCCCCCCCCCAACGCACCAAACCCAAACAGAAAAACAAAACACCCCCCCCCCCCCCCCCCCCCCCCCCCCCCGCCTTCGCTGTCAGCCGCGCACCCTTAGGCGGGCACGCTCGCGATGCCCGGGGCCAGGAACTTCTTGCCCCGCACCCGCTCGGAGACGCCCGCACGGTCCAGGTACGGCGTGATGCCGCCCAGGTGGAAGGGCCAGCCGGCGCCGGTGATCAGGCACAGGTCGATGTCCTGCGCCTCGGCGACCACGCCCTCGTCCAGCATCAGGCCGATCTCCTGCGCGACGGCGTCCAGGACGCGGTCGCGGACCTGGTCCTCCGTCAGCACCGAGTCGCCCTGCTTGAGCAGCGCGGCGACCTCGGGGTCCAGCTCCGGCTTGCCGGAGTCGTAGACGTAGAAGCCGCGCTTGCCGGCCTCGACGACGGCCTTGAGGTTCGGGGAGACCGTGAAGCGGTCCGGGAAGGCGCGGTTGAGCGTCTCGGAGACGTGCAGACCGATCGCCGGGCCGACCAGCTCCAGCAGCACCAGCGGCGACATCGGCAGACCGAGCGGCTCGATGGCCTTCTCGGCGACCTCGACCGGGGTGCCCTCGTCGATGACGTTCTGGATCTCGCCCATGAAGCGGGTCAGGATGCGGTTGACGACGAACGCCGGGGCGTCCTTCACCAGGACCGCGGTCTTCTTCAGCTTCTTGGCGACACCGAAGGCCGTGGCCAGCGAGGCGTCATCGGTCTTCTCACCGCGGACGATCTCCAGCAGCGGCAGGATCGCGACCGGGTTGAAGAAGTGGAAGCCGACGACCCGCTCGGGGTGCTTCAGCTTCGACGCCATCTCGGTGACCGACAGCGAGGAGGTGTTGGTGGCGAGGATCGCGTGCGCCGGGGCGACGGCCTCCACCTCCGCGAACACCGTCTGCTTGACGCCGATCTCCTCGAAGACCGCCTCGATGATGAAGTCGGCGTCGGAGAAGCCCTCGGCCTTGTCGAGGACACCGGAGACCAGGGCCTTGAGGCGGTTGGCCTTGTCCTGGTTGATCCGGCCCTTGCCGAGCAGCTTGTCGATCTCGGCGTGGACATAGCCCACACCCTTGTCGACGCGCTCCTGGTCGATGTCGGTCAGCACGACCGGCACCTCCAGGCGGCGCAGGAACAGCAGGGCCAGCTGCGAGGCCATCAGACCGGCGCCGACCACACCGACCTTGCTGACCGGGCGCGCCAGGTTCTTGTCCGGCGCACCGGCGGGGCGCTTGGCGCGCTTCTGCACCAGGTTGAACGAGTAGATCCCGGCGCGGAGTTCGCCGCCCATGATCAGGTCCGCCAGGGCCTGGTCCTCGGCGTCGAAACCGGCCTGGAGGTCGCCGTCCTTGGCGGCCGCGATGATGTCCAGCGCGCGGTAGGCGGCCGGGGCGGCGCCGTGCACCTTGCCGTCGGCGATGAACTTGCCCTTGGCGACGGCCTGGTCCCAGGCCTCGCCGCGGTCGACCTCGGGGCGCTCGACCGTCACGTCGCCCTTGAGGACGTTCGCGGTCCAGATCAGCGACTGCTCCAGGAAGTCCGCGCCCTCGAAGATCGCGTCCGCGATGCCGAGGTCGAAGACCTGCTGGCCCTTGAGCTGCTTGTTCTGGTTGAGCGAGTTCTCGATGATGACCGAGACGGCCTTGTCCGCGCCGATGAGGTTCGGCAGCAGCGCACAGCCGCCCCAGCCGGGGACGAGACCGAGGAAGACCTCGGGCAGCGAGAAGGCCGGGAGGGCCTTGGAGACGGTGCGGTAGGAGCAGTGCAGACCGACCTCGACGCCACCGCCCATCGCGGCACCGTTGTAGTAGGCGAAGGTCGGTACGGCGAGCTTCGCGAGCCGCTTGAAGACCTCGTGGCCGCCCTTGCCGATGGCCAGCGCGTCCTCGTGCTTCTTCAGCAGCTCGACGCCCTTGAGGTCGGCGCCGACGGCGAAGATGAACGGCTTGCCGGTGAGGCCGACGCCGACGATGTCGCCGTCCGCGGCCTCCTTCTCGACCTGGTCGAGCGCGGCGTTGAGGTTCGCCAGCGAGCCCGGGCCGAAGGTGGTCGGCTTGGTGTGGTCGAAGCCGTTGTCGAGCGTGATCAGCGCGAACTTGCCCGCGCCGTACGGCAGGTCGAGGTGGCGGACGTGCGCCGACGTGACGACCTCGTCGGGGAACAGCTCGGCCGCGCCCTTCAGGAGTTCGGCGGTGGTGGTGGTGCTCACTTGTCGCCTCCGGCGTCCTTGTGGTTCGGGTTCTCCCAGATGACCGTCGCGCCCATGCCGAAGCCGACGCACATGGTCGTCAGGCCGTAGCGGACCTCCGGCTGCTCCTCGAACTGCCGGGCCAGCTGCGTCATCAGCCGCACACCGGAGGAGGCCAGCGGGTGGCCGAAGGCGATGGCGCCGCCGTACTGGTTGACGCGCGCGTCGTCGTCGGCGATGCCGTAGTGGTCGAGGAAGGCGAGCACCTGCACGGCGAACGCCTCGTTGATCTCGAAGAGGTTGATGTCCTCGATGCCCAGGCCCGCCTTGGCGAGCGCCTTCTCGGTGGCCGGGATCGGGCCGTAGCCCATGACCTCGGGCTCGACACCGGCGAAGGCGTAGGAGACCAGGCGCATCTTGACCGGGAGGTCGTGCTCCCGGGCGAAGTCCTCGGAGGCGATGACCGAGGCGGTGGCGCCGTCGTTGAGACCGGCGGCGTTACCGGCGGTGACGCGGCCGTGCGTACGGAACGGCGTCTTCAGGCCGGCGAGGTTCTCCAGGGTCGTCCCCGGACGCATCGGCTCGTCGGCGGTGACCAGGCCCCAGCCCGTCTCGCCGACCTCCGCGTTGGTGTTGCGCACCGAGATGGGCACCAGATCCTGCTGGATCTTGCCGTTCGCGTACGCCTTCGCCGCCTTCTCCTGCGAGCGCACGGCGTACTCGTCGGCGCGCTGCTTGGTGATGTGCGGGTAGCGGTCGTGGAGGTTCTCCGCCGTCATGCCCATGAACAGGGCGGACTGGTCGACCAGCTTCTCGCTCACGAACCGCGGGTTCGGGTCGACGCCCTCACCCATGGGGTGGCGGCCCATGTGCTCGACACCGCCGGCGATGACGGCGTCGTACGCGCCGAAGGCGATGGAGCCGGCGGTCGCCGTGACGGCGGTCAGCGCACCGGCGCACATGCGGTCGATGGAGTAGCCGGGCACGGACTGCGGGAGGCCCGCCAGGATGCCGGCCGTGCGGCCGATGGTCAGGCCCTGGTCACCGATCTGGGTGGTCGCGGCGATGGCGACCTCGTCGATCTTCGCGGGGTCCAGTGCCGGGTTGCGGCGCAGCAGCTCCCGGATGGCCTTCACGACGAGATCGTCGGCGCGGGTCTCGTGGTAGATGCCCTTCGGGCCCGCCTTGCCGAACGGGGTGCGGACGCCGTCGACGAAGACGACGTCCCTAGCGGTACGAGGCACGTTGGCTCTCCTCCAGGTGCGGGATGGCACTGCTGCTGCGGGGCGCCCCGCGGGGCGCTTCCCACCGACATGCTACTTACGGGTAACCAAGCTGCACACCCCCACCGCCCGGAGCGTTGAAGGTCACACCCGGCGGACGCCCCGGCTGCCGCGCGGTCGCGCCGCAACCGGCGGAAACCAGTGATCGAAAAGGGCTGAATACCGCCGGGTCTTGGAGCAATTCATCCCATCACACACCTAAAGTGCCCATATGGATACGAATAGGAGTGGTGTCGTGGTCCGGCGCGGGCGTCCGGCGGGGCCGCGCACGATCGGACTGGTCTGTGCCGTCGCCGCCGCGGGCGCGCTGCTGTCGGGCTGCGGCAGCGGCAACGACACGGCAAGCCCGCAGAAGAGCGCGGCCCCCTCGCGGGCGGTGCCCGCCACCGCCGCCTCGCCGAGCGGTTCGCTCAGCGCGGACCAGGCCCAGCGCAAGGCCCTGGTTCCCCAGGCCAAGGTGGACTACGGGCAGGCGCTGAAGGCCGCGATCGCGGCCGTCCCGTCCTCGGAGGCGATCGCCGCGGAGCTCAAGGGGACGCCCGCCAGCCCCTATTGGGACACCGTGGTGGCGACGACCGACGGGACGGCGTACGCGGTGCGCGTCGACGCGGTCTCCGGCAAGGCCCAGAAGCCGCAACCCCAGTCGGACGACCCCGACGACAAACAGGAGCTGGCCGCCCGGCTGGACAAGGCCACCGTCACGGCCCAGCAGGCCGCGGAGACGGCCACCGAGAAGACGAAGGGCACCGTCACCACCATCGAGCTCGGCGACGCCGACCACGGCAACGACACCGTGGCGTGGACGGTGGGCGTGGTGACCACCGATGACTGGAACGAGACCACGTACGAGATCGACGCGACCAACCGCAAGGTCCTGTGGATGCACGTCGATCAGGACTGAGCGACCGTTCTCACCTGCCCCGGGCCGGAGTGCTTCGCCGCCCGGGGCAGCCGCGTCAGCCGGCGTCCGTCAGCAGCGCCTCGGTCAGGATCGGCGCGACCTGTTCGATCTGCCAGGGGCGGGCGCCGTGGCCGGACAGCACCTCGGCGACCGTTTCCCGGGTCGGCTCGGCCGGCGGCTCCCAGCACAGCCGGCGCACCGTGTCCGGAGTGATCAGATTCTCCTGCGGGAGATTCAGGTTCTCGGCGAGCGCGGTGACCGCCGCACGGGCGGCCGACAGCCGGGCCGCGGCGGCCGGGTCCTTGTCGGCCCAGGCGCGGGGCGGCGGCGGGCCGTTGAGCGGCTGGCCGGGCTGCGGCAGCTCGCTCTCGGGCAGCGCCCGGGCGCGGTCCACGGCGGCCTGCCACTGCTCCAGCTGCCGGCGGCCCATCCGGTGCCCGAAGCCGGGCAGCCCCGCCAGCGCGTGACTGTTCGGCGGCAGGCTCAGCGCCGCCTCCACGATCGCGGCGTCCCCGAGCACCTTCCCGGGCGAGACATCGCGTCGCTGGGCGACCTGGTCACGGGCCGTCCACAGCTCCCGTACGACCGCCATCTGGCGGCGCCGGCGGACCTTGTGCATGCCGGACGTGCGGCGCCAGGGGTCCTTGCGGGGCGGCGGCGGGGGAGCGGCGGCGATCGCCGCGAACTCCTGCCGGGCCCACTCCAGCTTCCCCTGCTGCGTCAGCTCCTCCTCCAGCGCGTCCCGCAGATCCACCAGCAGCTCGACATCGAGCGCGGCGTAACGCAGCCAGGGCTCGGGCAGCGGGCGGGTGGACCAGTCGACGGCGGAGTGGCCCTTCTCCAGGGCGAAGCCGAGGACGTTCTCGACCATGGCGCCCAGGCCGACCCGGGCGAAGCCGGCCAGCCGTCCGGCCAGCTCGGTGTCGAACAGCCGGGTGGGGACCATCCCTATGTCACGCAGACACGGCAGGTCCTGGGTGGCGGCGTGCAGCACCCACTCGGCGTCGCCGATCGCCTCCCCCAGTGCCGACAGGTCGGGGCAGCCGACCGGGTCGACCAGCACACTGCCGGCGCCCTCGCGGCGCAGCTGTACGAGGTAGGCGCGCTGGCCGTAGCGGTAGCCCGAGGCCCGCTCGGCGTCGACGGCCACCGGGCCCGTACCGGCCGCGAAGGCGGCCACGACCTCGGCGAGTGCCTCGTCCGTGGCGGTCACCGGGGGGATGCCCTCGCGGGGCTCCAGGAGAGGGACCGGCGCCGGTCGGAGGTCCGGAGGCGAGTCTCCGGTTGCTCGCAGTGTCGTGTCTGCTGCGGTCTTTTGGGCGTCGGTCACCAGTCAAGGGTATCTGTGTATGCACGTCGCCCGTCGAGGGAACGTTCCCTCGACGGGCGAGCCGGTCATGTGGACGGTCAGTGAATGATGCCGGTGCGCAAGGCGACGGCCACCATTCCGGCCCGGTCGCCGGTGCCGAGCTTGCGGGCAATACGGGCGAGATGGCTCTTGACGGTCAGCGCCGACAGTCCCATCGAGACGCCGATGGCCTTGTTGGACTGGCCCTCCGCCACCAGCCGCAACACCTCGACCTCGCGCCCCGACAGCTCCCGGTAGCCGCCCGGGTGGCCGGGGGCGCCCGGGGGGCGGCGCTGCATGCGGGCCGCGTTGGCGCCGATGGGCGAGGTGCCGGGGCGGCCGGGAAGGCCCAGGTTGGTGCGGGTGCCGGTGACGACATAGCCCTTGACGCCGCCGGCCAGGGCGTTGCGTACGGCGCCGATGTCGTCGGCCGCGGACAGCGCGAGGCCGTTGGGCCACCCCGCCGCCCGGGTCTCGGACAGCAGCGTCAGGCCGGAGCCGTCGGGAAGGTGGACGTCGGCAACGCAGATGTCGCGCGGATTGCCGACGCGGGGACGGGCCTCCGCGATCGACGACGCCTCGATCACGTCGCGCACTCCGAGGGCCCACAGGTGGCGGGTGACGGTGGAGCGCACGCGAGGGTCGGCCACGACGACCATGGCCGTCGGCTTGTTCGGGCGGTAGGCGACCAGGCTCGAAGGTTGCTCGAGAAGAACAGACACCGGGCCTCCTGGGGGGAGTGGCGGGGGACGGACGCCGACTTGGGGGAGCCGGAATGATCCGTGTTTGAAGGGTCACTGACCTCTTCGGCAGCAATCCGGCGGGACTTTAGACTTTGATCACGATTTAGTTAGGGGCAATTCGGGCAAATCGGATGCATGATCGATCAGGGTGAGTACCCGGTGCGCACCGAGATGATCAAAGCCGTACGCGATCCCGCCCGGACCGCGTCACCGGACCTCGTCAGGGGAGGCAGGGGCGGGCGGGCCACGGAACGAGCACCGGGCCGGCGGTGTGCGAACACCGCGGCCCGGTCCCGGGGAGCGCCGAATTCAGCGGGGCTGGGCGCCGCGGCGCTGCGGCAGCGGGACGATCCCGCCGCGCGTCGTCATGTCGAGCGGGGCCGGCGGCAGGCCCGCGACCTGGCACAGCAGATCGCACCACGCCGACAGGTGCGCCGCCAGGTCCGGCACCCCGCCGGGTCCCTCGGCCGGCGTCCAGGACGCCCGGATCTCGATCTGGGTCGCCGGCTCACGCGCCGCGAGCCCGCCGAAGTAGTGCGAGCCGGCCCGGGTGACCGTCCCGCTCGGTGCGCCGTAGTGCACCCCGCGCGCGTCCAGCGCCCCCGTGAGCCACGACCAGGACACCTCCGGCAGCAGCGGATCGGCACCCATCTCCGGCTCCAGTTCCGCCCGTGCCAGCGTCACCACCCGGAACGTGCCGTGCCAGGCCTCGTCCCCGGCCGGGTTGTGCAGCACCACCAGCCGGCCGTCCGCCAGATCCCGGTCCTCGCCGTCCGGACCCGCGCCGCGCTCGACGACCGCCGCCTCCAGCGCGTACGCGAACGGGGCGAGCCGTTTCGGCGCGGGTGTCGGATCGATCTCGATCTCCGGCCGCAGTCGTGCCGCGCGGAGCGCCTCGACCGCCTGACGGAAGGGGATCGGGGCCTCGTCCGCGCTGTCCGCGAGGTGTTCGTGAGCCGCAGCCATGCCCGGAAGATTAGGCGGAACCGGGCCCGCATACGGGGAGGACACCCGGTGCGCGCGTCGCCCATTCGGAGGCGCCCTCGGGCGCATGCGGAGATATCGGCCACCTGCCCCGATCAGCGGGCGGGCCGTCGTGCGAAGATTTGGGGCGTGAGCGCCAACCTCAGCCCCGCGGGCCAGCAGCAGACCGGTACCCAAGACTCGGCCTTCCTCAAGGCATGCCGGCGGGAGCCGGTGCCGCACACCCCGGTGTGGTTCATGCGCCAGGCGGGGCGCTCACTCCCGGAATACCGCAAGGTCCGAGAGGGCATCGCGATGCTCGACTCGTGCATGCGGCCCGAGCTGGTCACCGAGATCACACTGCAGCCCGTGCGCCGCCACAACGTCGACGCCGCCATCTACTTCAGCGACATCGTCGTCCCCCTCAAGGCCATCGGCATCGACCTCGACATCAAGCCCGGCGTCGGCCCGGTCGTCGAGAACCCGATCCGCACCCGCGCCGATCTGGAGCAGCTGCGCCCGCTGGAGTCCGGCGACGTCCCGTACGTCACCGAGGCCATCGGCATGCTCGTCCGCGAGCTGGGCGGCACCCCGCTGATCGGCTTCGCCGGTGCGCCCTTCACGCTCGCCAGCTACCTCGTCGAGGGCGGCCCGTCGCGCAACCACGAGCGCACCAAGGCCCTCATGTACGGCGACCCGCAGCTGTGGGCCGACCTCCTGGACCGGCTCGCCGACATCACCGCCACCTTCCTCAAGGTCCAGATCGCGGCCGGGGCGAGCGCGGTGCAGCTCTTCGACTCCTGGGTCGGCGCGCTCTCGCCGGCCGACTACCGCCGCTCCGTGATGCCGGCCTCCGCCAAGGTCTTCCGGGCCGTCGAGGGCCTGGGCGTGCCGCGGATCCACTTCGGTGTCGGCACCGGTGAACTTCTCGGCCTGCTGGGCGAGGCGGGCGCGGATGTCGTCGGCGTCGACTGGCGGGTCCCGCTGGACGAGGCGGCCCGCCGGGTCGGCCCCGGCAAGGCGCTCCAGGGCAACATCGACCCCGCCGTGCTCTTCGCGCCCCGCGAGGCCGTCGAG
Organism: Streptomyces sp. NPDC029466; assembly: GCF_055574515.1. NCBI lineage: Bacteria > Bacillati > Actinomycetota > Actinomycetes > Kitasatosporales > Streptomycetaceae > Streptomyces > Streptomyces sp. NPDC029466. The sequence goes on along the minus strand of NZ_JBVHZH010000006.1, from coordinate 166,096 downwards.
ACCAAGGCCCGTGAGGTCCTCGACGCGGCCGCCGGCCTGGAGGGTCACATCTTCAACCTCGGCCACGGCGTCCTGCCGACCACCGACCCGGACGCGCTGACCCGCCTGGTCGAGTACGTCCACACGCAGACGGCACGCTGAGCGGAACCACTCCCGCCCCCGGGGCGTCGTCGTGATCATGTATGCCTCCGCCGACGCCCCGATAGCCGACCTCGCCGCCGCCTGGCAGCTGGTCGACCACCGCTCCACGGCCGGGACGGCCGATCCGGTCGTCCTCGACTGTGCCCGCCGGCTCGCCGCCGACCCCGGGGGCGAGCGCGCCGCCGAGTGGGTCTACGGGCTGCTCTCGATGAGCCGCTACCTCGCCACGAAGGCGGATGACGCGACGGCCGGGCAGGTCGCGGAGGTGCTGCGCACGGCGGCCCGCGCCCTGGAAGGCCCGCCCTGCGACCACCGCACACACCCCTACGAAAGCGCCCTGGAGCAGATCGAGTTCGATGAACTCTGGCTGACCGGCAGCGCTCCGGACGTGGTGCTCCTCGGCAACGGCACGCCGACCGAGGCGGACCCGGCGTGGCAGGAGCCGGGCACGAAGGAGGAGTACCGCTGCCCGCACGCTGTCGCGGTGTTCGCGCGGATCGCCGCCGAGATCATCGCCCCCGGCACGCCGCAGGGCATTCCCGAGCGCGTTCCGCACCAGTACGAGGACAGCATCGAGGACCTCGCGTCGGTCCTGCACGGCTATCCGCGCGGCGGCGTCGAGCCCGCGTACGAGATCACCGCCGGGACCGGTCTCCCCGCGCACCCCACCACGGGAGCCCTCGCCGGGCACCTCGTCCTGCTCCGCGCCGGATGCTGGGAAGCTGCTTCCGGGATGATCAGGCCGCGCTGGGTGCTCGACGACATGATCAAGACGCTGGAAGACGCCCTGCGGGTGCTGGAGGGCGCGACCTGCTCCCATGGGGACGGCGCCCACCCCGAGCTCTCGGGCGACCCGGACACCGACGCCGGCACCGGCTACCACCTCCTCACCCCGGGCGGCCGCGCCCGGCTCCAGCGGAGCTACGAGGACGGCTTCGCGGACGCGTCACCCGCCGCCTGGACCTGCCGTGCCCATCTGCGGTCGCTCGCCCACGACACCCTCGACCCGCTCATCACGGCCCGCGACCGGTTCTTCGGCGAGCGCCGGACGGAGTACCTGGACGCGGAGTGCCTGCGCCCTGACGGGACCTGGGACGCGGCGCGGCTGGCGGGAGTGCTGCGCGGCGCCGCCGGGGGCGAGGAACGGACCGAGGACCTCGGGCTGTGGGCCGCCCGCCGCTTCGTGGGCGGTCCCGGCACCGCCCACGAACGGCTGATGCTGTTCCTGACCGTGTGTCAGAGCCTGGACCTCGCCTATCCGGACCCGCCGCCGTCCGTCTACCGCGAGCTGCGCCCCGTTCTGGAGAGCGCCGTCGCAACAGCGGTACCGGAGACGTGCCCGCACGGGGACGCACACCCGGGAGCGGGGTCCGCTCTGCCCGGCGAGGCCGGTGAGCACCTCGCCCACCTCTGTGCCCCGGAGAGCTTCCCGGCCCCGGAGGGCGCGCGGGAGCCGGACGCCTGGGCCTGCCCCCGGAACCTCGCGCCGCTCGCCGAGGAGTGGCTGGAGTGGTGCGACACCTGGGACGAGGCCGCGGAGGACGGGTACGGCGAGGACGACGACTGAGCCGGGGCGGTCCGGTGAACCGGGGCGGTCCGGCGTCGTACCGCGGCGTCAGGCCCCGGCGGCCCGTACGGCCCCGGCCGCCTTGCGGGCCGCCACCAGGACGGGGTCCCAGACCGGGGAGAACGGCGGGGCATAGCCGAGGTCGAGGGCGGTCATCCGCTCCACCGTCATACCGGCCGTGAGCGCGACCGCCGCGATGTCCACCCGCTTGCCGGCGCCCTCGCGGCCGACGATCTGCACCCCCAGCAACCGGCCCGTACGGCGCTCGGCGAGCATCTTGACCTGCATCGGGCGGGCGCCGGGGTAGTAGCCCGCGCGGCTGGTGGCCTCGACGGTCGCCGTGACGAAGCGCAGTCCGGCGGCCAGCGCCTCACGCTCCAGCAGCCCCGTCCGGGCGATCTCCAGATCGCAGACCTTGCTGACGGCCGTGCCGACGACACCGGGGAAGGTGGCATAGCCGCCGCCCACATTGGCGCCGATGACCTGGCCGTGCTTGTTGGCGTGGGTGCCCAGCGCGATATGGCGGGTGCGCCCGGAGATCAGGTCCAGCACCTCCACACAGTCGCCGCCGGCCCAGATGTGGTCCTGGCCGCGGACCCGCATCGCGAGATCGGTGAGCAGCCCGCCTGACTCGCCCAGCGGCAGCCCGGCCGCGGCGGCGAGCGTGGTCTCGGGGCGGACCCCCAGGCCCAGCACGACCACATCCGCCGGGTACTCGCCGTCCTCGGTGGTGACCGCGCGGGCCCGCCCGTCCTCATCCGTCAGCACACCGGTGACGGTCGTCCCGCACACCGTCTCGATGCCCATCCCGCACATCGCCTCATGGACGAGCGCGCCCATGTCCGGGTCCAGGGTGGACATCGGCTGGGCGCTCTGCTCCAGGACGGTGACCGCGTAGCCGCGACGGATCAGCGCCTCGGCCATCTCCACGCCGATGTAGCCCGCGCCCACGACGACCGCCCGCCGGCCGGACGACGCGTCGAGGGTGTCCAGCAGGGCCTGGCCGTCGTCGAGGGTCTGCACGCCGTGCACCCCCGGTGCGTCGATCCCCGGCAGGCCGGGGCGGCGCGGCCGCGCGCCGGTCGCCAGCACCAGCTTGTCGAAGCCGGTCCATGACTCCCGGCCGCCGTTGTCCAGCTCCCGGGTGCGCACCCGGCCGCGGTCCAGGTCGAGTTCGGTGACCTCGGTACGCATCCGCAGATCGATGTCCCGGGCGCGGTGCTCCTCGGCCGTACGGGCGATCAGCGCGTCCGGGCCGTCGACGTCGCCGCCCACCCAGTACGGGATGCCACAGGCGGAGTACGAGGTGAAGTGGCCCCGCTCGAAGGCAGTGATCGCCAGCTCGCCGGGCTTCCGCAGCCGGCGTGCCTGCGATGCCGCGGCCATCCCCGCCGCATCGCCCCCGACGACCACCAGCCGCTCCGTCGCCATGCCGTGTACCCCTTCGCCGAGTGGGTGCTTTGTGGTGTGGGTGCCGCGTCGTGTGGGTGCCGCGCCTTGTGGGTGCCGTGCCGTGTGGGGGCGTCGGCGACTCCGTGTCCTGGAGGCGCGGCCGCCCGGGTTCGCTACGTTACGGCCCGCAGGGTGTCCGCGGGGGCCGGCCGGGACCGTACCGCGCGGCGGACCGGCCGTCCGGCCCGCCGCGGCGGGGACTCAGCGCTCCAGGACCAGTGCGAGCCCCTGGCCCACGCCGATGCACAGTGCGGCGAGCCCGGTGCCCGAGCCCAGGGCGGCGAGTTGGTGGGCCACCGAGCCCGCGAGACGGGCACCGGACGCGCCCAGCGGGTGGCCGATGGCGATGGCGCCGCCGCGCGGGTTCACCACCGCGGGGTCCAGCTCCGGCCACTGCCCGATACAGCCCAACGCCTGGGCCGCGAAGGCCTCGTTGAGCTCGAAGGTGGTCACCTCGTCGAAGCCGCGCCCGGACCGCTCCAGCGCGCGCCGCACCGCCTCCACCGGGCCCAGGCCGAACAGCTGCGGCTCGACGCCGGTCACCGCGCTCGCGCGGATACGGGCCAGCGGCTCCCGCCCGGTGGCCCGCAGCCCCTCCTCGTCGACCAGCAGCAGCGCGGCCGCACCGTCGTTGAGCGGCGAGGAGTTCCCGGCGGTGACCGTGCCGCCGGCCGGGCGGAACACCGGCTTCAGCTTGGACAGCGAGGTCAGGGAGGACGCCTCCCGGATCGCCTCGTCGCGCACCAGGTCCACGTCCGGCAGCGGTACGACCTCGGCGTCATAGGCGCCCTCCTGCCAGGCACGCACCGCCTTCTGGTGGCTGGCCAGCGCGAACACGTCCTGCTGCTCGCGGGTGATGCCGTGCTGGTCGGCGATCAGCTCGGCACCCTCGCCCAGCGCGACCGTCCACTCCGGCTGCATCCGCGGATTGACCATCCGCCAGCCCAGCGTCGAGGAGAACATCTCCTGATGGCCCGCCGGATAGGCGCGTTCGGGCTTGCGCAGCACATACGGCGCCCGGCTCATCGACTCCACCCCGCCCGCCACCGCGATATGCGCGTCGCCGTGCGCGATGGCGCGGGCCGCCTGGATGACCGCCTCCAGGCCCGACCCGCACAGCCGGTTCACGGTCACGCCGGGGACGGTCACCGGCAGCCCGGCCAGCAGCACCGCCATCCGCGCCACATTGCGGTTGTCCTCGCCCGCGCCGTTCGCGTCACCGAAGCAGACGTCGTCGATCCGGGCCGGGTCGAGGTCCGGAGTGCGGTCCACCAGGGCCTTGAGCACATGGGCGGCGAGGTCGTCGGGACGTACCCCGGCCAGCGCGCCGCCGTACTTGCCGACGGGGGTCCGTACGGCATCGACGATGTAGACATCCCGTACGCGTGGGTCGGTCATCAGGCACTGTCCTCGCTGTCCCGGCTCGGCATCGGTGCGGCGGTACGAAGATCGACGCCCGCCGACCACGAGTCTTTGCCCGTCGCCGCCCGCTGTCAACGGGGCTCCCGGTCACCTTCCGCAGCCGTCCCGGACGCTCCGGGCGGCCCGGCGGCCCCCGGGCGCGGTCGCTGCCCCGTCCGCCGGCTGCGGGGTGTACCCGCCCGCACCGCTTCCCGCATGACGCCCCCTCGAAGTGGCCTGCCGTGGTGGGCCCTTCGGCGGACCGTGGCCCACCGGGGTCGCCGTCCGCGGACCGCGATCCGGTCACGGTGGTGTCAGTGGGCTCTGAGAGAGTGGAGGCATGAGCGCAGCGCACACCCGTACGGGCCGCGAGCCCGGTCATGCCGTCGTCATCGGTGGAGGCATCTCCGGGCTGGCGGCCGCGCACCGCCTCCTCGAAGGCGGCGCCCGGGTGACCGTCCTGGAGGCATCCGGCCGGCTCGGCGGGAAGCTGCGCGCCGGGGCGGTCGCGGGCGTCCCGGTCGATCTCGGTGCCGAATCGATGCTGGCCAGGCGCCCGGAGGCGGTGGACCTCGCGCGCCAGGTCGGGCTCGGCGACCGGCTTCAGCCGCCCGCCACGGCCAGCGCGTCGCTGTGGACCCGCGGTGCGCTGCGCCCGATGCCCAAGGGGCATGTCATGGGGGTTCCCGGGGATCTGGGGCTGCTCGCCGCCTCCGGGGTGATCTCGCCGGAGGGGATGGCGCGGATCGCCGAGGACGAGACGCTGGCGCGGACCGAGGCCGGGGAAGACGTCGCGGTCGGCGCGTATGTCGCCGCCCGGCTCGGCCGGGAGGTCGTCGACCGGCTCGTCGAACCGCTGCTCGGCGGCGTCTACGCGGGCGACGCCTACCGCATCTCGATGCGCGCCGCCGTCCCGCAGCTCTTCGAGGCCGCCCGTTCGCAGCGCTCCCTGCTCGAAGGCGTACGAGCCCTCCAGGCGCGCGCCGCCGCCACCGCACCTCCGGGCGGGCCGGACCGGACGCCTCCGGTCTTCATGGGCATCGACGGCGGGATCGGGACGCTGCCGTCCGCCGTCGCCGAGGCCGTGCGCCGGGCCGGCGGCGAGATCCACCTCGGGACGCCCGTCCAGGCCCTCCACCGGTCCGCGGGGGAGGGCTGGCGGATCCGCGCCGGCGACCGGACCATCGAGGCCGACGCGGTCGTGCTGGCCACGCCCGCGGGCGCCGCGGCCGGCCTGCTGCGCACCGAGTGCCCCGAGGCGGCCGCCGCACTGGACACCGTCGACTACGCCTCGATGGCGCTGGTCACCATGGCCTTCCGCCGCGCCGACCTGGACCGGGTGCCCGGCGGCAGCGGCTTCCTCGTACCGCCCGTCGACGGCCACCGCATCAAGGCCTCGACCTTCGCCAGCCACAAATGGGGCTGGATCGGCGCCGCCGACCCCGACCTCTTCGTGCTGCGCACCTCCCTCGGCAGGTACCAGGACACCGCCGACCTCCAGCGCGACGACTCCGAACTGGTCGGCCTCTCGCTCGCCGACCTCGGCGCGGCGGTCGGCCTGACCGCCCGCCCGGTGGCGAGCACGGTCACCCGCTGGGAAGGCGGACTGCCGCAGTACGCCGTCGGCCATCTGGAGCGGGTCGCCGGGATCCGCGCGGCGGTCGCCCGGATGCCGGGTGCGCTGCGGGTGTGCGGCGCGGTCTACGACGGCGTCGGCATCCCGGCCTGCATCGGCTCGGCGCGCCGCGCCGCGGACGAGCTCCTCGGCACCCTGACGCCGGACGCCGTCCCCGCCGAGTGAGAATGGACCACATGACAGACGCTTCCACTCCCGCTTCCGCGCCGCAGACCCCCGCGGCGCCCGAGAAGGTGCCGCACGCCGGCAAGAAGGCCAAGGACCTCAACGAGGTCATCCGCTACACCCTCTGGTCCGTGTTCAAGCTGCGCGATGTCCTCCCGGAGGACCGCAGCGGCTACGCCGACGAGGTCGAGGAGCTGTTCGCGCAGCTCGCGGCCAAGGACGTGGTGGTCCGCGGCACCTACGACGTGTCCGGTCTGCGGGCCGACGCGGACCTGATGATCTGGTGGCACTCGGAGAGCTCGGACGCCCTCCAGGAGGCGTACAACCTCTTCCGCCGGACCCGTCTGGGCCGTGCGCTGGAGCCGGTGTGGTCGAACATGGCGCTGCACCGCCCCGCCGAGTTCAACAAGTCGCACATCCCGGCCTTCCTGGCCGACGAGCAGCCGCGCGCCTATGTGAGCGTCTACCCCTTCGTGCGCTCCTACGAGTGGTACCTCCTCCCCGACGAGGACCGCCGCCGGATGCTGGCCGACCACGGCAAGATGGCCCGCGGCTTCCCGGACGTGCGCGCCAACACCGTGCCGTCCTTCTCGCTCGGCGACTACGAGTGGGTGCTGGCCTTCGAGGCCGATGAGCTCTACCGCATCGTCGACCTCATGCGCCATCTGCGCGGCTCCGAGGCGCGGATGCACGTCCGCGAGGAGATCCCGTTCTACACGGGGCGGCGCAAGCCGGTCGCCGAGCTGGTCGCGGGTCTGGCCTAACCGGACGCGCGCGTCCGGGCGGGTTCCCGGACACCACACCGCGGGCCGCCCCCTCAGGGACGGCCCGCGGCGCAAAGGGGTCGGCTACTTCCCGGGCAGGGCGTGCTGGGCCCGGGTCGCCTGCTGGCCCGGCAGCGGCTCCGCGCGCGGTGCGCAGTAGACCTTGTGCGCCGGGATCTTCCCGTGCAGCAGATACGCCTCGGCGTACCTGGTCACACAGGCGTTGTCGTTGAACGCGACGCCATGGGTGCCCGCGCCGTTCTCGGTGACCAGCGAGGAGCCGGGCAGCCGGCGCTGGAGCTCCAGTGCCCCCCGGTACGGCGTCGCCGCGTCCCGCTCGGCCGCCAGCAGCAGCACCGGCGGCAGCGCACCGGGCTCCGTACGGACATCGAGCGGACCCCGCCGCCCATGGAGCGCGTCGTCGATCCGGGTCCGGGCCATATGCCCGGCGGCAGCGGCCAGGTCACGCCCGGCGGCGGGGTGGTCAGCGCGGCGCACCGCGTCGTCGAGCTCGGCGGCGGCCGACATCGGCCGGTCGGGCCAGTAGGCGCACGGCAGATTCATCCAGGCGTTGTCCCAGGTCTCGAACGGGGCGATCCGGGCGATCTCCGTGTTGTCCCGGTTCCAGGTCCGCCAGTCGTGCGGCCAGGGCGCGTCATTGCACTCCACGGCCGTGTAGACGGCGTTGCTGTTCTCGTCGGCGGCGGCGCCGGTGTCCCGAGGCAGGGCCTGGGCGATCAGCGGCTTGGGGTTGCCGTGCAGGTACCCCGCGAGCGCCTCGGCGCGCATCGGCCAGAAGGCGTCGTTGTAGCCGGTCTTCAGGAACGCCGACTGGAGCTGGCCGGCACCGATCTTCCCGTTGAGCGGTGCGCGGCGCAGCTTGCCCGCGGCCTTGTTGTAGGCCTGCTGCACCGCCTTCTTCGTCGTACCGAGGCGGTAGTGCGCATGGTGCCGGGCGACCCAGCCCAGCCAGTCGCCCCAGCGGCGCTCGAAGGCGACGTCCTGGTCGAGGTTGTTCTGGTACCAGATCTTCCGGGGCGCGGGGTTGACCACACTGTCGAAGATCATCCGCCGTACGTGCCCGGAGAACAGCGTCGCGTAGAGCGCACCGAAGTACGTCCCGTACGAGGCGCCCATGAACGTCAGCTTCTTCTCACCGAGCGCGGCCCGCAGCATGTCCAGGTCGCGGGCGTTGTTGACGGAGTTGTAGTACGGCAGGTCCGCGCCGGCCCGGCGGACACAGCCGCGGGCGTACTCCCTGGCCTCCGCCCGCTTCTGCCGCTTGAAGGCGGCATCGGGGTTCATCCGGCTGTCGGTGGGCGCCTTGGCGAACTCCTTGGGGTTCTGGCACGACAGCGGCGCCGAGCGGCCCACACCCCGTGGCGAGTAGCCCACGAAGTCATAGGCGCGGGCCACCCTGCGCCACTTGGGGAGCCCCCCGTAGAGCGGGAACTCCATGCTGGACGCGCCGGGGCCGCCGGGGTTGAAGACCAGGGCACCCTGCCGTTCGCCGCGCGCCGTGGCACGGATCCGGCTGACGGTGAGGTGGATCTTCTTGCCGTCGGGGCGCGCGTAGTCGAGAGGAACGGTGAGTCTGCCGCATTCGACGGTCGACGGCAGATGCTCCACCGCGGCGCAGCGGCCGAATTCGATGCGGTGCGGAACGGGTGCGGGTGGCGCGGCGGCGGCCCCCGTGGCGCCGCCTGCCGGGGCAGTGGCGAGGGCGGTCACCAGCAGCGACCCGATGGTGCCGTACAACGCAAGTGCTCTCACTGGCCGTCCCTTCGTGTGTGCATACAAAAGGGATATTTGAGGCGGCGATTGTCGTTGTAAAGCACCTGGCACCGGTGTCGGAGGCTATGCCCCGGAAGAGTGGAGCGCGGCGCGCAAGGCGGGATCGGTGAGGGCGGCGGGGCCACGGAGGGCAAGAGTGACGAGGGAGGCGGGCGTGGCAGGGGCGGCGGGGGAGTGGCCCACGCCGGGCAGTTGCCGCTCGCCGGCGGTGGTGGCCCAGTCGCTGTACGGGTGGAGCTCGAAGCGGGCCACGGCCCAGGTCCCGAGGGTGAGGATCAGCGGCAGCGAGAACCAGGCCAGGAGCAGCCCGGTGTCCGCGCCGGCCGGTGCCATCCAGTAGGACGCCGCGGCGGACAGCAGCACCAGCAGAGCGGCGCCCTGCACCAGGCGGACGGCGCTGCCGACGCCCGGACGGACCGCGGCGGGCACCGCCAGCCCGTCGGTCACCAGCCGGTCGGCCACCTGCCGCACCGCGTCGTCGCCGACCAGGGCGTCCCGTATCACCGGTATGCGGCACTGCCCTTCGGGGCCGATGGCGGTGAGGGTGGCGCGCTCGACGGCGTCCTTGCCGACCGGGTCGACGACGGTGGCCCAGCCGGTGTCGGCGAGCAGCAGCCGCCGCTGCTGGGCCATCAGCACCAGCACCACGTCGGCGAGCCGGTGCGGGCCGCCCGAGAGGTACGCCATCTCGTACAGGGTCAGGCCGGGGCCGCGGCGCGCGGCGGCCGCCTCCGGGACGGTCCCGGGAGCCGGCCGCGGGGCCGGCCCGGGGGTGGCGCGGGCCGCGGCGACCGCCGCACGGCAGAGCAGCGCACAGGACAGCACCGCCGCCGAACAGGCGACGAGGAAGAAGAGCAGCCACATGCCGGAGTTTCTATGCGAGGTGCCGCAACGGCCGCCACACGTTTCTCAGGATGCGGGCAGTTGCCCGCCGGGTTCAGCCGCCCCCGCAGCCTCCGCCGCCACAGCTCGACCCGCCCCCGCACGACGAGCCGCCCCCGCAGCTCGTACTACCGCCGCACGACGAGCCGCCGCTGCCGCACCCGGACCCGCCGTCGGAGGACCCGCACCAGGAGCCACCGTCGCTCCCCGAGCCGCCCCCGGAGGCATCGGACGCGGAGCTGCCGGACGAGGCGGAGCCACTGCCCGCCGCGGCCCGCTGTGCCTCCTCGAACTGCTGCCGCAGCAGCTCGTCCGCGATCAGCGCCGTACCGCCGAGCGCCACCACCAGCCCGGCGGGCTGCCAGGCCCCGCCGGCTCCCGCGGGCGCGTGCGCCACCTTCGCGGTGTGCAGGGCGAAGGACCCCGCCCTGGTGATCCGCCGGGCGAGCGCCTTCCGGCACAGCGACGCCACGACCAGACCGCCGATCACCGCGGGCGCGGTCGTGACGACCGGCGGCACCCCGGAACCGTCGTCTCCGCCGGACCCCGCGACCGAGAGCAGCAGACCCACGAGGAAGAGCACCCCGCACACCGCCGTCTGGACGCCCGCCCACCGGCGCGGGCCCCGGCCGAGCCGCGGCCGGCGCAGCAGCCCGCGGGCCGCCAGCCCGTCGCCGACGGCCTGCACCGCCGGGCCGCGCATCGCCGTGCCCCGCAGCGCGGCGAGCGCCCCGCCGGGCGTCCGGGCGATCGCGTCCAGCACGGCCGCCTCGACGGCGTCCCGCGCGAGCGCCTGACGCACGGTCACCACTCCGGGGCCGCCCACGGCCAGCCGGCCGTCCTCGTGCATCCCGGCGAGTGCGGCGTCCACCACCCGCCCGGGGCCGCCGGCCAGGAACGCCATCTCCCACACGTCGTGGGCCAGGGCGTCGGCCCGCCGGACGGACGGGGTGCGCAGCCGCACCACTACGGTGCCGAGGATCAGCAGCAGCGACGAGGCGGCGAGCCCCGCGTACACCGCCTGGGGGTAGGACATCGCGGTCACCCCCGTCGCCGGAAGAGCCGCAGAGCGCGAGCCAGCCGGGCCGCGGGCCGTGCGGACGGCGGCTTCGGGCCCGCACGCTCCCGCCACCAGCGCGTCAACTCCCGGCGCGCGGCGGCATCTTCGGGCCGCCCCTGGGCCAGCAGATGCGCCGCGAAGTCCAGGGCGTCCTGGCGGTAGCCGCCGCTCATGGGCCGGTTCCTGGCATGGTCCGCGAAGGCGGCCCGGTAGTCGGCGCCGAGGATCTCCGGCAGTTCGGGCGCGACCTTGGCGACCACCTCGGCCCGCTTGGCGGCCAGCGCCCAGCTCTGCACCCGCAGCCGGGTGCGGTCGAAGCCCTCCGGGGCGGGCGTCCCGGCGACCAGCGCGGACAGCAGCGCGGTCTGCGCCAGCGCCAGCCGCTGGCGGGCGGCGTGGGTGTCGGTTTCCGGGCCGGGGCCGGCGCCGGGGGCGGTGGCCGCCTCCTCGGGTGTGGTGTCCGTGGTGCCGTCTGCCGCGGCCGCTCCGGGCGGTGCGCCTTCGGTGGGATCCGGTACCGACGCGCCGCCCGGCACCGTCGCGTCCGTCACCGGCGCGCTGTCCGGCACCGCCTCAAGCCGCCCGGTCATGGCGGGCCTCCTTCAGCACGGTGCGTATCGCATCGAGTTCGCCGGCCAGTTCCCCGCCTTCGGGGAAGTCGTCGTCCCGCTCCAGCAGCACCCCGGGCGGGGTGGTCCGGTCACACAGCGCGGCGAGCACGTCCAGCACGGGCCTGGTCACCGGGTGGGCGTGGCTGTCGTGCCACACCCCGTCGCGCTCCACCCCGCCCGCGACATGGACGTAGGTGAGGGCGTCCAGCGGCAGCTCGTCGAGGGCGGCCCGTGGGTCCTCGCCCCGGTTGATGTGGTTGGTGTGGAGGTTGGCGACATCGATCAGCAGCCGCACCCCGGTCCGTTCCACCAGCTCGGCCAGGAACCGCCCCTCGGTCAGCTCCTCGCCCGGCCAGTTGATGAGGGCGGCGATGTTCTCCAGCGCCAGCGGCACCGGCAGGGAGTCCTGGGCGATCCGTACGTTCTCGCACAGCACGTCCAGCGCGTCCCGGGTCCTCGGTACCGGCAGCAGATGCCCGGCCTCCATACGGGGCGAGGCGGTGAGCGGACCGCCCGCCCGGACGAAGGCGATGTGCTCGGTGACCAGCGGTGCGCCGAGCGCCTCGGCGCGCTCGGCCAGCGCGGTCAGCCGGCCGGGGTCCGGACGGTCGGCGCCCCCGAGGCCGAGCGAGACCCCGTGCGGGATCACGGTCGTGCCGCGCTTACGCAACTCCTCCAGGGCGTACGGCAGATGGCCCGGGCAGATGTTCTCCGCGACCACCTCGACCCAGTCCACCCCGGGCAGCTCCGCGATCTCCGCGGCGATTTCCGGCCGCCAGCCGATTCCCGTACCCAGGCGCTCCATGGCTCCCCCTCCAGCTCCGTGGTGTCGTACTCATGCCGCGCCAGGCCCGGCCGAACCCTGCACCGGCCGAGTTCAGAGGTTGATTTGAGCTTCAGCGGCGCCGTGGCGGTGTTGCGCGGCGCCGCTGCGGGCCCACCTCTGCCGTACGGCGGTGACGGGCGCGGGCGGCGCCGGACGGTGGCCTGATCGGGCCGGCGCGGGGCCCGCCCCGCCGGCTCACCTTTCGGCCGACAGGGCCCTCCGCAGCGCGGGGTGGTCGGCCACGACCGTGCAGGAACCGGGCGCGATCTCGGTGAACCCGGCGTCCCGCACCACGGGCAGACCGCTGCGGGTGAGCGCGTCCCACTCCGCGCGCCCGGCGGACCGCACCGACAGCGGGAAGCCGGCCGCCCGCCAGGCCGCCCGCTCCTCCTCGGACAGCTCCCACCACGCCAGCTGCGCGCCGTGCCCGGCCTGCGCCATCTCCTTGCCCGCCGACATCTCCAGCTCGGGGCTGAACCACAGCACCGGGCCGTCGGCGGGCGCCCCGGGCGGCTGCGGATCGTCCAGCTCCGTGCCGGAGACCTGGAGGCGCGCCAGGTCCTTCGGCCAGCCGTCCAGCGGCACCGGCGGGAAGACCCGCACCTCGGCCCCGTGGCCGGTGACCGTGATGCCCGGCAGCGCCGTCGCCCGCCGCCACTCGGCGCGGCGCGCCCGCCGCACCACCTTCCGGATCCGGGCGTCCTGCCAGTCCCGCACCGCCGCTGCCCACTCGCCGTCCCCGGCCGACCGCTCGTCGGCCAGCAGCACCAGCACCGCCCGCGCGGCCGTCTCCAGCGCGTCCGTACGCGCCGGCGGGGCCTCCCGCTCGATCCGGACGACGAGCGGCAGCACGAACTGCGGCGCCGCGTCCCGGTCGGTCGCTGCGTGCTCGAAGGGGCTGTCGGCGCTGTCGCCGGACGGCCCGGCGGTCTCGGTGCTGGTCACCCGCCCAGTCTGCCAGCCGCCACCGACAGCGCCCCCGGCCCGTATCCGGCTGCCCGGCCCTCGCGGGGCCGCGGCCAGGGTCAACTCCGTCCGCCCGGCGCGAGGTTGGGGCGCATACGGTCCGGCGCTGAACCCGCCCCCGGGCAGGCACCGGGCGGCCGCCTTGGCTACCGTCGGGGACTGGTGCGGCGGGGCCGCCAGGAGGCAGCGGAGGTGCCGGGACGTATGAGGCTGGACGGGGTGGGGCGGCGGTACGGGGTGCGCGGCCCCTGGGTGCTGCGGGAGGTGGACCTCGACGTGCCCGCCCGTGCGCTGCTGCGCGTCGAGGGGACCAACGGCAGCGGGAAATCCACCCTGCTGCGGCTGCTCGCCGGGATCGACCGGCCCAGCACCGGCCGGATCACCGGCCGCCCGCGCACCGCCTACGTGCCCGAACGCTTCCCGGTCGCCCTCCCCTTCACCGCCGCCGGCTACCTCACTCACCTCGGCCGCATCCACGGTCTGCCCGGCCCCGAAGCGACCCGCCGCGCCACCGAATGGCTGGAACGCTTCGAGGCGGCCGGGCATGCCCGGACCCGGCTGGCGGAGCTGTCCAAGGGGACGAGCCAGAAGGTCGCGGTCGCCCAGGCGCTGCTCGCCGAGCCCGACCTCTTGGTCCTCGACGAGGCCTGGACCGGTCTGGACGGCGGCGCGCGCGAGGTGCTCGACCGGGCGGTCGCCGAACGGGTCGCCGACGGCGGCACCGTCGTGTTCGTCGACCACGACCCGCGACGGCTGGCGGGCGCCGCCGACGCCCGCTACCGGGTCGCGGACGGACAGCTGCTGCCCCACGAGGAGAGCGGTCCGACGGCGGGTGCGACGGCCGCGGCCGGTCCCCGTGTGCTCATCGAGGCCCAGGGCGCAGCGGGCAGTCTGCCGCGCACCGGAGCGCGGCAGCTGCCCGGCACACCGGAAATCGCGCCCGGACCGGACGGGACGCTCCGGCTGACGGTGCCGGCCGCCCACTCCGACGCCCTGCTGCGCGCCCTGCTCACCGCCCGTCCGCCGTGGCACATCCGCTCGGTCACCGCCGTCCCGCTGCCGCACGCCGCCGCCCCCGCCGCCGACAACGATTCGCCCGCACCCGATGAGGCCCCCCTCCCGTGATCGCTCTCCTCCGTTATCAGACGGCACTGCTCATCGGCTCGCACCGCTGGCTGCCGCCGGTCCTCCTCTACGCCGCCTGGCTGGCCATCGGCGTCCAGAGCGGCGGCCCGATCCTCGACGCGTTCGGCTACGCCGCCGGCGGGCTGCTGCCGGCCGCCGTATGGCTGACCCGGGTCTGTGTCACCAACGAGCCGCCCGCCGCCCGCAATTGCGCCGCGGCCGCCGCCGGGCCCGGCCGGGTACACCTCGCCTCCGTACTGACCGCGGCCTGCACCGGGCTGCTGCTGGCACTGCTCGGCACGGCCGTGGTCGTGCTGCTGTCGGAACCGCGCTCCACCGACCTTCAGGTGGCCGTTCCGGTCCCGCCCGCGGCGTTCGCCGGGCTGCTCGCCGCGCTGGTGTGTCTGCTCATGGGCATCGCCATCGGCGCGCTGAGCAACTGGCCGGTGCTGCGCAGCACCGGCTGGAGCATCCCGACGGGTCTGCTCGCCGCCCTGCTGCTGTTGGTCCTGGGCGCCTCGCCCGCCAACGCCGCCGTATCGGGCCTGGTCACCGGCTCCGTCCACGGGACGATCAGCACCCCTTGGCTGCCGCTCGCCGCCACCGGGCTCATCGCGGCCGCCGCCACGGCGGCCGCGTGCGCCCTCAGCTCACGGCGGGGGTGACGGCGGGGCTGACGGCTGGGGCTGACGGGGCGGGGGCTGAAGGGCGAAGCCCCCGAGAAGGGGCACCGGCTCTCCCCCGCCCCCTCCCCCTCCTCCCCCTTCGGGGGAGGGGGCGGGGGTGGGTTCGGGGGTGGGGGGAGTGGGCCCCGCCGCAGCGTCAGTGCCCCCGCCTCAGTGATGCCAAGGCCCCGTCACCGCGAACGTCGTCCCCGGCGTGTAGCAGTTGACGTACATCGTGCGGTGGTCGGGCGAGAACGTCACGCCGGCGAACTCGCCCCACTCCGGCTTCTCCGGGGTGCCGATGTTCTGCCGGCCGCGGGCCATCGCGTAGACCTCGCCGCGCCGGGTGAGGCCGAAGACGTGCTGGGCGCCCTCGCCGTCCTCGCAGACCATCAGGCCGCCGCTGGGCGCGAGGCAGATGTTGTCGGGGGATTCGCCGGGCAGTTGGAGGTCGCTGTCCGGGCCGAAGACGACGACCTGGGTCAGCCGCCGCTTCTTCGGGTCGTACTTCCACACCTGGCCGTAGTGGTCCGCCGCCGAACCGGCGTCCCGGTGGGCGAAGCTGGAGATGAAGTAGACGCAGGAGCCGCCCCAGTAGCAGCCCTCCAGTTTCTGGGCGTGGGTGATGCCCTGGGGGCCGAAGTCCTGGAAGCGGATCGGGGTCTCACGGGCCAGCGGGTCGGGCACATCGACCCAGGTGACGTGGTCGAAGCTGGTGCCGGGCCGCTGGATGGTGGACAGGTCGGGCACACCGGGGACACGCAGCGCCTGGAGGCGGCCGCCGGCCCGGAGCGAACCGCGGCCGCCCATCGGCTTCTCGGGCAGAAAGCGGTAGAAGAGGCCGAACGGCTTCTCGAAGGCGTCCTCGGTCTCGTAGACGATGCCGGTGCCGGGGTCCACGGCGATCGCCTCGTGCTGGAAACGGCCCATCGCGGTCAGCGGGACGGCTCCGGTGCGCCGCGGGTCGTAGGGATCGACCTCGAAGATGAAGCCGTGGTCCTTGGTGTAGTTCTCCTCACCGGCCCGGAACTCGGTCTCCTCGCAGGTCAGCCAGGTGTTCCAGGGGGTGGGACCACCCGCGCAGTTGGTGGAGGTGCCGGCGATGGCGACCCGCTCGGAGAGCACCTTGTTGTCCCGGTCGAGTGCGAGGGCCGTACAGCCGCCCTCACCACCGGGGTCGTAGGTCAGATCGCGGACCCGGGGGACGGCCTGGCGGGAGTTCGTACGGTTCTCGTGGTTGCGGACCAGGTGGGTGCCGCCGCGGTGGCCGGGAGCGGGGAAGGCAGCCATGCCGTCACAGTTGCTGGGCACCTTGCCCTCTCCCGAGCGCAGCGGGTCGCCCTCCCGGGACAGGACCCGGTAGCGGAAGCCCCGCGGGAGGTCGAGCAGACCGTCCGGGTCCGGCACCAGCGGGCCGTAGCCGCGCTGTCCCATGCTCTGCGCGGTCGCGGTTCCCGTGAAGAGCTCCGTGAGGCTTCCGGAGAAGGCGATCCCCGCCCCCAGCGCACCGGTGCGTGCCAGGATCTGACGTCGTGTCGCGGACATGGGCAACTCCCTGTTGGCGGACAGGTGATGTGACCCGCTCGTGTGTACCACGCGGCCGGGCCGCCGGGAACCAGCCGGCGGGCACCAACCGGGTGTTGCCGCTGTTCCGCCTACCGCGCGTCGGTCACCAGGGTGCCCGCGTCGCGGGCCAGCGCCGTCAGCCGGGAGATCGCCCGGTAGTACTTCTTGCGGTAGCCGCCCCGCAGCATCTCGTCGCTGAAGAGCTCGTCGAAGGCCTTGCCGGAGGTCACCAGCGGCACCTCACGGTCGTAGAGCCGGTCCGCGAGGACTACCAGCCGCAGCGCCGTGGACTGGTCCGGCACCGCCTGGACATCGGTGAGGCAGACCGCCTCGATGCCGTCGCACATGGCGCCGTAGCGGCTGGGGTGCACCTTGGACAGATGGTCCAGCAGGGACGGGAAGTCGTCGAGCGAGGCGCCGGGGGTGCGGTACGCGGTGCGGGTGACGGTCTCGTCGTCGTACGGGGCGGGAGCCTCGGGCAGACCGCGGTGACGGTAGTCCTCGCCGTCGATGCGCAGCGGACGGAAGTGGGCGCTCAGCCCCTGGATCTCGCGCAGGAAGTCGGCGGCCGCGAACCGGCCCTCGCCGAGCTTGCCGGGCAGGGTGTTGGAGGTGGCGGCCAGCGCCACCCCGGCGTCCACCAGCTTGCCGAGCAGGGTGGAGACCAGGACCGTGTCACCGGGGTCGTCGAGCTCGAACTCGTCGATGCACAGCAGCTTGTGCTCGCCGAGCGTCCGGACGGTCTGCTGGAAGCCGAGCGCGCCGACGAGATTGGTCAGCTCGACGAAGGTGCCGAAGGCCTTGCGCTCGGCCGGGGCGGGGGTGGCGTGCCACAGGGAGGCGAGCAGATGGGTCTTGCCGACGCCGTAGCCGCCGTCCAGATAGACCCCGCGGGGGCCCTGGGGTGCCGCCGGCTTCCTGGCGAACCAGCGTCGCTTGCCCGCGCCCGCCCGTCCGGCGTCGATGCCGTCCGCGAAGTCGCTCAGGACCTGGACGGCCTCGGCCTGGCTGGGCTGCTTCGCGTCCGGGATGTAGGTGTCGAAGCGGGCGCCCTGGAAGCGCGGCGGCGGCACCATCTCGGCGACCAGGCGGTCGGCCGGGACGTGCGGGGCGCGGGCGGTGAGGGCGGCGGGCACCGCGTCGTCACCGTCGGCCGGCGGTCCGGCTGTCGGGTCGGTCTGCGGGGCGGAGGGCTGGGAAGGCGACACAGCCGTCCAGCCTATCGCGTGTGCGGTACCCGCCGGTCCGGTGAGCGAGGCATGTCACACTGCCGCCATGCGACGCCTGTTCCCGCTCCCCGCCCCACCCGTACCGGCCCCTGACCTCGACGGCAGTGGGGCGGCGGCGCCCGACCCCACGGACCGTGAGTGGACGCTGGACGAGCTGGCCGAGGTCTACGCGTACCCGGCTGCGGACGACCCGGTGCGCTCCGGGCGCCCCGGCTGGCTGCGGGCGAACATGGTGTCCTCCCTGGACGGCGCGGCCCATCACGACGGCCGCTCGCAGCCGCTGTCCGGTGCGGCCGACATGCGGATCTTCGGGGTGCTGCGGGGGCTCGCGGACGCCGTGGTGGTGGGGGCGGAGACGGTGCGGCAGGAGGGCTACCGGCCGGGGCGCGCCCGGGAGGCGTTCGCCGCCCGCCGGGCCGCCGCCGGCCAGGGCCCGGCCCCCGCCATCGCCGTGGTGACCGCCGGTCTCGGGCTGGACTTCACCCTGCCCCTGTTCACCGAGCCGCTGGTGCCCACCGTGGTGCTGACCGGTGCGGCGGCGCCGGCGGACCGGGTGGACCGGGCCCGTGCGGCGGGCGCCGAGGTGCTGTTCGCCGGGGAGGGGCTGGGGGTCGACCCGGCCCGGGTGGCCGGGGTGCTGGCCGGGCGGGGCCATCACCGGCTGCTGACGGAGGGCGGTCCGCGGCTGCTGGGGCAGCTGGCGGCGGCCGACGCGCTGGACGAGATGTGTCTGTCGCTGGCGCCGGTGGTCGCCCTGGGTGACGCGGCGAGGATCATGAACGGTCCGGCCGTCGCGGTGCCGGAGCGGTTCACCCTGGCGTCGGTGTTGGAAGAGGCCGGGTTCCTGTTCACTCGCTACCGTCGGTCCTGACAATCAGCGGAACAATCTGTTCCGCTTAGCTTCCGTTGGGCACACTAAAAGCCAACAGGTCCCGTGTGGCGACGGGGCAGGATGGTGTCTGTCGGGCTCCGTGCCATGCGGCGCCCCAAAGAGAAGAAGGGCGTCCGTCGTGTTCACGAGCGTATTGATGATCGAGAAGCCTCTGACGCCCGCCGACGTGGAGTTCGTGACCACCCTGCACGGCGATGACCGGATCTCGTTCGTCGTGCTCATGCAGCCGCGGGGTAAGCAGGACGTGCTGCTGCGGGCCATCGACGATGTCGCCCTCGGCGAGTTCGACGACGCCGTACGGGAGGCCGAGGAACCGGGCGGCTCCCAGGCCGAGGCCCCCGCCGAGCTGGCCCTGGCGCACACCCTCCAGGCGCTGCGCGACGCCGGTTCGGAGGCCGTCGGGCAGGTGGTCGAGGACAAACCGCTGGACCTGCTGCGGTCCATCGTCGACGAGACCGGCGCGGACGAGGTGATCGTGCTGACCACCCCGCACTTCGTCGAGGAGTTCTTCCACCGCGACTGGGCCTCCCGCGCCCGCCACAAGGTCGGCGTCCCGGTGCTCAAGCTCTTCTCGCACGCGGCGGACGACCAGCCTCAGGACACCGCGGGCGGCTGAAGGGCGGCCGGCGCGGAGCCGGTCCCTCCGGAGGGACCGGCTCCGGCGCGCCGGGGCCGTTTCGCGCGCCGGGGACCGTCCCGCGCGCGGGAGATCAGCGGCGGGCGCCGTGGTGCGGGCGGAGCCGGCCGTCCCGTACCTCGGCGACCTCGTCCGCCACGTCCAGATGCGCGGGGTCATGGGTGACCAGCACCGTCGCGGTGCCGCGCTCCCTGGTGAGGGTGCGCAGCAGTGCGAGCACCGCGGCGCCCCGCTCGTGGTCCAGGGCGCTGGTCGGCTCGTCCACCAGCAGCACCGCGGGCTCGTTCATCAGCGCCCGGGCGATATTGACCCGCTGCCGCTGACCGCCCGACAGCTGATGCGGCCGCCGGTCCGCCAGCTCCGCCAGGCCGACCGCCGCCAGCAGTTCCCGCGCCCGGGAGCGCGTCCCACGGGGCGGTCGGCCGTCCAGATGGGCCATCACCTGGAGCTGCTCGGCGGCGGTCAGCGACGGCAGCAGGTTCGGCTGCTGGAAGACCGTGCCGATGGTGGTGCGGCGCAGCGCCGTCAGCTCGGCGCGGCCGCGTCCGGCGGTGTCGGTGCCGTCGATCACCACCCGTCCGTGGTCCGGGCGGATCAGCGTCGCGGCGACCGCGAGCAGGCTGGACTTCCCGGATCCGGACGGCCCGATCACCGCCGTCAGACCGCCGGGGGGCACGGTCAGCGAGACCCGGTCCAGCGCGGTCAGCCGGGCCCCGCCGTCGGGGTAGGTGAGGGTGACATCGGTCAGTTCGAGGCTCATCGGGCACTTCCCAGGGCGGTCAGCGGGTCGACGGAGGTGAGGCGGCGGATGGCGAGCGCGGCGCCGGCGACGCCCAGCGCGATCATGATCAGGGCCGGGACCAGCACCGTCGGCGGATCCAGCACGAACGGCACGGTGCCGCCGACCGCCGCGCCCACCGCCGCCGCCAGGGCGGTGCCCAGCGCGGTCCCGGTCACCAGCAGGACGACGGCCTGGCCGAGCGCGTCCCGCAGCAGCGCGCCGGTCGAGGCGCCCAGCGCCTTCAGCACCGCGACATCGCCGCTGCGCTGGATCGTCCACACCGTGAAGAACGCGCCGATGACCAGCGCGGAGATGGCGAACAGAAAGCCGCGCATCAGCTGGAGCGAACCGTTCTCGGCGGTGAACGAGCCGATGGCCCGCACGGCGTCGTCGGTGGTGACGGTCTTCGTGCCGAGCTCCCGGTCGGCGGCCGCCAGACCGGACGTCCCCGTGGTGGACAGGGCGAGCACCGTCGCGCCGACGGGACCGCCGCCGGGAGCGCCGCGCGCCGGCCCGCCGCCGCCCGCGAGCCGTTGCCAGTCGCCCAGCGACGTCCACACCACCGGGGTGTGGCTGTACATCGCCGCGCCCGACACCGCAGCGACCTCGAAGGTCCGCCCGCCCAGCGTCAGCCGCCCGCCGGCCCGCAGCCCGAGCGACGCGGCGGCCTTCGCGGACAGCACCACCGCGCCGTCAGCGACCCGCTCCGGCGCCGGGCCGGACCCGGGCCGCACCCCGAACGCCGAGACCGCGGCGGTCCGCCCGTCCGCCTCGGCCCTGGTCGTCGTGATGCCCAGCGGCTCGGCATGCCGTACGCCCGGCACCCGCGCCCAGTCCCGCACGGTCCGCTCCGGCAGCCGCGAATCGGTGAACGCGATCTTGCTGCCGTCGGCGGGCGCCGAGAACACCAGGTGGTCGGCGGGCAGCCCGGTGATCGCCGAGGTGTTCTCCCGGCCCAGGCCAGCCGTCAGGCCCGACAGCAGGCCCACCAGCACCGTGATCAGCACGATGACGGTGCCCATCAGGGCGAACCGCCCCTTGGCGTGTCTCAGGTCTCTCCAGGCGACGAACACAGGCTTTGCCTTCTTCGGATCGGGCGCCGGACCCCACTGCCCGGCGGCTGGTCCCCACCGTCGCCTCCCGGACGGGGCCGCGGCATCGCGCCGGGGAGTGGTCCACCGGCGCCGAAAGGTGCGTCCCGCGGTCAATCCTTTGGTTGATGCCGCCGGTGAATGGGGCCCTTAGCCTGGAGGCGCCGTGACCGAAGAAGCCGTGACCTCTCCCTCCCTCACCCCCGTCCAGCGGGCGCTGCGCAGCTGCCTGCATCTGATGGTGGCCGCGCTGCTCGCGCTCGCCGCCGTACGGGCGGTGGCCGACCGCACCCCCGACGCCCCCGCCGTGGTCGCCGCCGCGGTGGCGCTGTGCGCGCTCTACGTCACCGGCCACCGGCTGCCCCGGCTGCGCACCTCCACCGGCGCCGCCGCCCTCTGGCTCGCCGCTCTGGGCGCGGTGTGGCTGGTCCTGCTGGCCCTCACCCCGGACGGCGTCTGGGTGGCCTTCCCGCTCTTCTTCGTCCAGCTGCATCTGCTGCCGCGGCGCTGGGCCCTGCCCGCGGTCGCGGCCACCACCCTCGCCGCCATCGCCGGGTTCGGCCGGCACACCCACACCCTGAGCGTCGGTACGGTGCTCGGCCCGGCCCTGGGTGCCGCCGTCGCGGTCGCCGTCGTCCTCGGCTACGAGGCCCTCTACCGGGAGAGCGAACAGCGCCGCCGCCTCATCGAGGAGCTCACCGCGACCCGCGGTGAACTGGCCGACGCCGAACACGCCGCCGGTGTGCTCGCCGAACGCGAACGGCTGGCCCGCGAGATCCACGACACCCTCGCGCAGGGCCTGTCCAGCATCCAGCTGCTGCTGCGGGCCGCCGAGCGCGCCCTGCCCGAGCGGCCCGGCACCGCCCTCGGTCACGTCCGGCAGGCCCGTACCGCCGCCGTCGACAACCTCGCCGAGGCACGCCGCTTCGTGCGCGCGCTCAGCCCGCCCGACCTGGAGGCCGGGTCGCTGCCCGCCGCCCTGGAACGGGTCTGCGCCACCACGGCCCGGACCTCCGGTCTCGCCGTGCACTGCCAGGTCTCCGGCGCGCCCACCGCGCTGCCCACCCCGCACGAGGTCGCGCTCCTGCGCATCGCCCAGTCCGCGCTCGCCAACACCGTCCGGCACGCCGCCGCGGGGCGCGTCGAGCTGACCCTCAGCTACATGGACACCGAGGTCGCGCTGGACATCGTCGACGACGGCATCGGGTTCGTCCCCGCCGAGGTGCCCGCACCCGGCTCCGCCGCGGTCCCCGGCACCGGCTTCGGCCTCGCCGCGATGCGCGCCCGGGCCCGCGCCCTCCAGGGCACCCTCGTCGTCGAGTCCGCCCCGGGGGAGGGCACCGCGGTCGCCGTCACCCTGCCCTGCGCCGCGCCCGCGCCCGACGCCGCCCCGGCCCCCGATCTCGCACCGGAGGCCGCCTCGTGACCGCGACGGACTCCCCGGAGCCCCCGGCCCCTCCCGCACGTCCCCAGCGCATCCGGCTGCTGCTCGCCGACGACCACCCGGTGGTCCGCGCCGGACTGCGGGCCGTCCTGGAGACCGAGGAGGACTTCGAGATCGTCGCCGATGTACCGACCGCGGAGCAGGCCGTCGGCCTGGCCGCCCGGCTCGGCGTCGACGTGGTCCTCATGGACCTCCAGTTCGGCGGCCGGATGCTCGGCTCCCAGGCCACCGCCGCGATCTCCGCCGCCCCCGGCGCCCCGCGCGTCCTCATCCTGACCACCTACGACACCGACGCCGACATCCTCGCCGCCATCGAGGCCGGCGCCACCGGCTACCTCCTCAAGGACGCCCCGCCCGAGGAGCTGGCCGCCGCGGTACGCACCGCCGCCGCCGGGAAGTCCGCGCTCGCCCCGGCCGTCGCGCTGCGCCTCATGGACCGGATGCGCACCCCCGCCTCCGCGCTGTCCCGCCGCGAGACCGAGGTCCTCCAGCTCGTCGCCGACGGCCTGTCGAACGCGGCGATCAGCAAACAGCTCTTCCTCAGCCAGGCGACCGTCAAGTCCCATCTCGTCCACATTTACTCCAAGCTGGGCGTGGACTCCCGTACGTCCGCGGTCGCCGCCGCCACCGCACAGGGCCTGATCCGCCGCTGACCTCCCTCCCGGCGCCGGAGCGCGCGCCCGGCCGGGATCCGTGGACCGGTTCTGTCGGTGCCGGGTGCGAGAATCATCGACAGCACGACAGCACGACAGAACGACCGCACCACCGCTCGCGACGATCGACATCAGGGAGACCCACCCATGGCACCCGCCATCCCAGCCTCGATGGACCGGCCGCACTTCATCGGCATCGGCGGAGCCGGTATGTCGGGCATCGCCAAGATCCTTGCGCAGCGCGGCGCCCGGGTGGCGGGCAGCGACGCCAAGGACTCCGCGACCGCCCAGGCCCTGCGCGCCCTCGGTGCCACGGTCCACATCGGCCATGCCGCCGGGCATCTCGCCGAGGACGCCACCAGCGTCGTCGTCTCCTCCGCGATCCGCCCCGACAACCCCGAGCTGGCCGCCGCCCACGAGCGCGGCATCCCCGTCGTGCACCGCTCCGACGCCCTCGCCTCCCTCATGGACGGCCTGCGCCCCATCGCCGTGGCGGGCACCCACGGCAAGACGACGACGACCTCCATGCTCGCCGTCTCCCTCGGCGCCCTCGGCCTCAAGCCGTCCTACGCCATCGGCGGCGACCTCGACGCCCCCGGGTCCAACGCCGAGCACGGCAGCGGCGAGATCTTCGTCGCCGAGGCCGACGAGAGCGACCGCAGCTTCCACAAGTACGCCCCCGAGGTCGCCATCATCCTCAACGTGGAGCTGGACCACCACGCCAACTACGCCTCGATGGACGAGATCTACGAGTCCTTCGAGACCTTCGTCGGCCGCATCCGCCCCGGCGGCACCCTGGTCATCGCCGCCGACCAGCCCGGTGCCCGCGAGCTGACCGAGCGGATCTCCGGCCGCTACGACATCGAGGTCGTCACCTACGGCGAGTCCGAGGACGCCGACGTCCGCATCCTCAAGGTCAACCCCCGCGGCCTGACCAGCGATGTCACCGTCACCCTGACCAGCGGCAAGATCCTCACGTTCACGGTCTCCGTTCCTGGCCGGCACTACGCCCACAACGCCGTCGCCGCGCTGGCCGCCGGCGTCGCCCTGGGCCTCCCGCCGCACAACCTCGCCTCCGCGCTCGGCAAGTACACCGGCGTCAAGCGCCGCCTCCAGCTCAAGGGCGAGGCGGCCGGCGTCCAGGTCATCGACTCCTACGCGCACCACCCCACGGAGATGACCGCCGACCTGGAAGCGATCCGCGGCGCCGCCGAGGGCGCCCGGGTACTGGTCGTCTTCCAGCCGCATCTCTTCTCCCGCACCCAGGAGCTGGGCACGGAGATGGGCCAGGCGCTCGCCCTCGCCGACGCCTCCGTCGTGCTGGACATCTACCCGGCGCGGGAGGACCCGATCCCGGGCATCACCAGCGCCCTGATCATCGACGCCGCGCGGGCCGCGGGCGCCGATGTCACCCCCGAGCACGACCAGGCCGCCGTTCCGGAGGTCATCGCCGGAATGGCGAAGCCCGGTGACCTTGTTCTCACCATGGGCGCGGGCGATGTGACCGACCTCGGCCCCGCCATCCTGTCCCGCCTGGGCAGCTGAGCTGAGGAGACCCGGATGCCGTACGAGATCGACAAGCCCGACGAGCAGTGGCGCGCCGAGCTGAGCCCGGCGGAGTATCAGGTGCTCCGCCAGGCCGGCACCGAGCCCGCCTTCGTCGGCGAATACACCGACACCAAGACCGAGGGCGTCTACTCCTGCCGGGCCTGTGGTGCCGAGCTCTTCCGCTCCGACACCAAGTTCGAGAGCCACTGCGGCTGGCCGTCCTTCTACGACCCCCGCGACGCGGACGCCGTGGAGCTCATCCCTGACAACTCCCACGGCATGGTGCGGACCGAAGTACGGTGCGCCCGCTGCGGCTCCCACCTCGGGCACGTCTTCGAGGGCGAGGGGTACCCCACCCCCACCGACCAGCGGTACTGCATCAACTCGATCTCGCTGCGGCTGGTGCCGGACGAGCGGTGAGCGGAGCGCCGGACGGCATGGGCGGCATGGACGGCACGGCGCGGAACCGCCCCCGGACGCCGGTCCGGCGCTCCAGGGGCGGGCCGTCCTGATCCGGTCGCCGTCCGGCCGCAGTCAGGCCGCCGTCCGGCCGCTGCCCGGTGGCCGGATCAGCGGCAGGTGAGCTGGGGGTTGCCCCAGTCGGCGTGGTCGGAGTTGTTCCCGTTGCCGCCGTCGGTGACCACGAGCCGCAGCTGGCTGCCGCCGGAGAGATCCGCGGTGAGGCGCTGGGCGGGCTGGTCGACGGTCATCAGCCCGCTGTCGGCGACCAGGGTGTTGTCCCGGTAGATCTGGAAGACCACGGAGCCGTTCGCACCCACCTCGTCATCGAGGCCGACGTCCACGGTGAGGGCGGAGCAGGAGCCGCCGAGGTCGTAGAGGAGCTGGCTGTCGGCGTGCGCGCCCAGCCCCTGCGCATAGCCGGCTCCCTGGATGGTGAGGGGATGTCCGTCGACGCTGCTGTTCAGCCGCGTGGGCGCGTAGCTGTCGCTGCTGGCGATCCACTGCCGGTCGGTCAGTGAAGTGGTGTGGCCCGGCGGTTTGTTCTTGTGGCCCGGACGCGCGGAGGACGACGGCTTCTTGGGCGACGGGTGCCGCGGCTTCGGTTGTTTCGATGCCGCGCTGCGGGTGGGGTCCGGGGAGCCGGACGCCGAGCGGGAGGCGCTCGCCGAATCCTTGGGGGAGGTGGTCGGCGACCGGCCCGGGGCGGGCGCCGACGTGTGTCCGGACGGTGCGGGTCCGTCGGCCTCGGCCTCGTGCCGCGACGGGCCGAACAGCGAGCCGGCGGATATCGCGACACCGGCCAGGACGGCCACCGCGACCGCGAGCACGGTGATCCGCGCCGGAGAGAACCACGTCCGCCGGGGCTGGTCCGGCGCGGCGGACGGGACCGTCCCCGAGAAGCTCATACCGGCCGTGGGCACGCCGCCGCCGGACGGCCGGCCGCCCCCGGCCGGGGCCGGCCGCTCGCCGTCCGCGGTACCGGCGCCTTCCGGCTGGGCGGCCAGCCAGGACGCGAAGTCGTCGCGCAGCTCGGTGTTCCGGGAGTGCTGGTGCCAGGCGGCGGCGGTGTGGCGTACCGCCGCCAGCAGGCTGTCCCGCCAGGCCGCATCGGAAGCCTCGTCCGGGCCGGGGGAGTGCAGGACGCCGTTGATGGCTTCCTTCGTCAGATCGGCCGCCGCCTGGGAGGACCGGCAGCAGCCCCGGGCGTAGGCCAGTACCGCGGCGTAGTGCCGGCGGTGGAACTCGTTGAGGGCCTCCTCGCCCGCCCCGGCCGCGCCGTCCGGGACCGGGGCGCCATACGGGCCGGCCGACAGCCGGCCGCCGGGCCCGGCCGCCGCACGGATACGCCGGACCAGCTCGGTGTCGGAGGGCGCGGTCCCACCGGTGGTGTCGCTGTGCTCTTGCATGAGTGGGCTGATGACCCTTCAACGTCCTGACGGGCCATGAAAAATACCCCAAGGTCTACCGGTACCCCGCTGCCGGTGCGTCATTTGACACCGGATGGGCCGCGGGGGCCTCCCCGCCACCCGCGGCCGCCCCGTCACACCGGTTCCACGATCGCCGTCACCACCAGCCCCGAACCGACGAGCCACCGGCCGCTGAATGCGGTGAGTTCGCTGCCGTCGACCACGGGCCCGGGGACGAGCAGGCGCGCGGTGAAGGTGGCGTTCGTCGGGTCGAGGGTGAGCAGCGCCTCCTCGAAGTCGAGCCAGCGGCGGGTGAGGGGGAACCACGCCTTGTAGACGCTCTCCTTCGCGCTGAACACCAGGCGCTCCCAGCAGACTTCGGGCTGGAGCGCGGCCAGCCGGCGGATCTGCGCGCGCTCCTCGGGGAGGGTGACGAGGTCGACCACCCCGGGGTCGTTCAGCGGCAGATTGGGCTCCGCGTCCAGGCCGATCGTCCGTACCTCTCCCGCGCGGGCCACCGCCACGGCGCGGTAGCCGGCGCAGTGCGTCATGGCGCCGACGACGCCGTCCGGCCACTGCGGCTCCCGGTTGGGGCCGGGGAGCAGCGGCGCGGGGGCGAAGCCCAGCTCGGCCAGGGCCCGGCGGGCGCAGCCGCGTACGGTGCCGAACTCCCGCTGCCGCTTGGGCACGGCGTTGGCCACCTGCGCCCACTCCTCGGGGAACATCTCGGACAGCGGTGCGTCATCGAAGGCCTCGGCGGTGCTGACCGGGGCCGGCAGCAGCTTCTCGATCATGCGGGGCTCCCGGGGGTGCCGGAGGCGACCGTGGCCGGCGTGGGCAGGATCTGGACCGGGCGGCCCGGCGCGGCGGCCCGGCGCTGCCACTCCCGCGGATAGCCGAGCGAGACCTCCTGGTGCGGTACGCCGTCCAGGGTCAGCAGCCGCGGGATGTGGAGATGGCCGTACACGACCGCGGCGGCACGGAACCGGTGCGGCCAGTCCGCGGTCGACTCCGTACCGCACCACAGTGCGAAATCCGGGTACCACAGGGGCCGGGTGGGCTCGCGTACCACCGGCCAGTGGTTGACGAGCACGGTGGGCAACTCCTCCGGCACGGCGGCGAGCCGGGCCTCGGTTTCGGCCACCCGCGCCCGGCACCACGCCTCCCGGCTCGGATACGGGTCCGGATGCAGGAAGTGCTCGTCGGTGCAGACCACCCCGGCCTTCTCGGCGCGGGCGAGCGCCTCCTTCTTGGACCTCGTCCCCGGCTGCCGGAAGGTGTAGTCGTAGAGGAGGAACAGCGGTGCGATGACGACGGGTCCGCCGTCGCCCTCCCACACCGGATACGGGTCCTCGGGGGTGAGCACGCCCAACTCCCGGCAGATGTCCACCAGATGCTCGTAGCGTTCCACGCCGCGCAGCTGCACCGGGTCCTGGGCCGGGGTCCACAGCTCGTGATTGCCGGGCACCCACACCACCTGGGCGAACCGGCTGCTGAGCAGCGACAGCGCCCAGCGGATGTCGGAGACGAACTCCCCGACATCGCCGGCGACCAGCAGCCAGTCGTCCTCGGACTCCGGTCTTAACCCCTCGACGATGTCGCGGTTCTCCTTGTAGCGGACGTGCAGATCGCTGACGGCCACCAATCTGCCGCGGCCGCCGCCGTGCGAGGAGCCGGCGGCGGGCCCGGCGGCGCCGGGTGTGGGGGTGCGGATCTCGTAGGTCATCATCGAAGTAAAGACGGTGCGGGCGCGAGAGTGAAGCGCGGACCTGGGGGGAACTGCCCTGCGTCACCGCTCTGGGGGTGGTGCGGCCGGCCGGCCGCCGGTGTCGGAGGCGGCGTCGCCGCGGCGGATACGGGTGGCCAGCCAGAGGTCGAAGCGGTCGTCGGGGTCGTCGAGGCGGCGGCCGGTGAGGTCCATGACCTTGTCGAGGCGGTTGCGGACGGTGTGCCGGTGGACGCCGAGGCGCCGGCTGGTGGCGTCCCAGGCGCCGCCGGTCTCCAGCCAGGCGGCGAGGGTGGCGGTCAACTCCTCGCCGTGGTCCGCGAGATCGAGCGGGCCGAGCACGGTGTCGGCGTAGCCGTGCAGCGTCCGGCGGTCGCCCAGGTCGAGCAGCAGCCGGCTGGCCTGGCTCTGCCGGGCCTCCGCGGGTTCGCCGCTCGCCCGGCTGACGGCGAGCAGCCCCGTGGCCTGGCGCACGGACACCCGTACCGCTTCGGGGGCGCTGGCCGGGCCGATGCCGGCCGGGCGGCCCGGGGCGAAACGGGCGAGCACATCGCGGATGTCCAGATCCTCGCCGATCACTGCCTCGATGACCGCGCCCGGCGCCTCGTCCACCACCCTGACCAGGCCACCGGGCATCGCCAGCGCCAGATCGGCGGCCATCTCCTGCGCGGCGCCGTCCGGAGCCCCGGCCCCGGCCCCCGGCGCGGTCAGGGCCCCGCCCTCGCCCGCACCGCCCCCGGCCGCCACCACGACTCCCCGCACCCGCTCGGCCGTCAGCCCCACCGACCGCAGGATGTCCCGGGCCCGACCGGCGGCCGGATCCTCCTCCGCCAGCAGCTCCGACAGCAGCGCCGACCTGCGGCGGCGCTCCGGCTCATCGCGCAGGTGCCGCCGCTCCAGCTCCAGGGAGAGCAGCGAGACCAGGCCGGGGACGACCGAACGGGCGGCGTCGTCGGGGCGGCCGGTGAGCAGCAGCAGGCCCCGCAGCCGGCGCGCCCCCAGCGGCTGCACCTCCAGCTGCTCCCCGGCGGCCGTGCTGGACGCGCTGCCGCGCAGTCCGCGCGCGGCGACCCGCCCGATCAGGTCCCGGGCCGCTGCCGGCGGTGTCCGCTGCGCCCGCTCACCCGCCGCGAGCAGCCGCCCCAGCGGGTCGAACACCGCCGCGCCGACCCCGGTGGCGGCCGTCCACTCCGCGAGCATCGGCCGCAGTCCGCCGCCGGTCGCCGCGGCCGTCAGCCGCCGCTGGGTGGCGAATGCCCGCTGGAGCCGCTCGCGCTGCTCCTCGGCCCGGGCCTCGAAGACCGCCTTGGTGACCGCGATGAACGGCACCCCGTCCGGCACCGTCAGCAGCGGCAGCCCGGCCTCCCCGGCCGCGGTCACCAGCGGCTCCGGAGCCTCCTGGTACGGCAGCCCCTGCCCCAGGCCGAGCGCCAGACAGGCCGCCCCGCCCTCGGCCACGTCCCGTACGTACGCCCGGCACGCGGCCGGTTCCTGCGGCAGCAACAGGCCGATGGTCATGAGGAGTTCGCCGCCCTGGAGCCACTTTCCCGGCGCCGGCAGATCCGAGACCGTCGCCGCTTCGATCGTGCGGGCCAGCAGCCGCTGCGGCACGTCGTAGGTGACCGACAGCCGGAGATCGGGCCGGGCCAGCAGGTCGGAGAGGTGCAGGGGCATAGACACAGTGTCCAGCAGAGGGCCCCGCGGTGGACACCCGGGCGACCGGCCGGGCGGTGTGGCCTGCGGGTTCGGGCGGCCGGAGGGCGGCGCGGCCGGCCGCTGGCGGCAGCTGTGCGGTGCGCGGTGCGGGGCCGGGAACACCGCCCCGTCCCGCGGATGAGCGCGGGCCCGGCGGGCCGTTATGGTCGAGAGGTGTGGGAGCGGGGAACCCTCCCCGCTTCGCGACCCGACGAAGGGACGTGAGCTCGGTATGCAGGCGGCGTTTCTGGTGGCCCCCGAGGGCACCGAAGAGGTCGAGCTGACCCGGCCGTGGCAGGCGGTGACCGACGCGGGCGGCGGTCCGACGCTGGTCTCCACCCGCGCGGGCAAGGTCCAGGCGTACCACCACCTGGACAAGGCGGACACCTTCCCCGTCGATCTGACGGTGGACGAGGCGACCGCGGCGGACTTCGACGGACTGGTGCTGCCCGGCGGGGTCGCCAACCCGGACGCCCTGCGGCTGGACCGGCGGGCCGTGGCGTTCATCAAGTCCTTCTTCGACGCCGGACGGCCGGTGGCCGCGATCTGCCATGCGCCGTGGACGCTGATCGAGGCCGATGTGGTGCGTGGCCGCACCCTGACCTCCTGGCCGAGCCTGCGGACCGACATCCGCAACGCGGGCGGCACCTGGGTCGACGAGCAGGTCAAGATCTGCACCGCCGGACCGAACACCCTGATCACCAGCCGGAAGCCGGCCGATCTGGAGGCCTTCTGCGCGGCGTTCGTCTCGGAGTTCTCGCACTGACGGGCCCCTACGGGCCCAGCACCACCGCCGATTCCGGCGGGAGCCGCAGCACCCCGTCCGCGTCGGGGAGCCGGGCACCGGGCCAGCCGGCCAGGGCCTGGAGCCCGGCGGCCCCGCCGTCGTCGCCCAGCGGGACGGCGGCCGTGGTGTCCGGCGCGAGATTGACCGCCACCCGTAGGGGACCGCGCCGCAGCAGGAGCCAGCGGGCCGCCTCGTCGTAGTGGACGGCGGTGTGCCGCGGGTCCGGGTCGGTCAGCGGGGGCAGCTCATGACGGAGCGCCAGCAGCGTGCGGTGCCAGGCCAGCAGCGCGGTGTGCGGCTCCCGGGCCGGTTCGGTCCAGTCCAGGACGCAGCGGTCGCGGGTCGCCGGGTCCTGCGGGTCGGGCCAGTCCGCGGCGTCACCGGCCCACTCGTGCGCGGTGAACTCGCGCCGCCGCCCTTCCCGTACGGCCTCCGCCAGCTCCGGATCCTGGTGATCGGTGAAGTACTGCCACGGGGTGGTCGCGCCCCATTCCTCGCCCATGAACAGCATCGGGGTGAACGGCGCGCACAGCACCAGCGTGGCGGCGCAGGCCAGCAGGCCGGGGGAGAGCCCGGCGGCGAGCCGGTCGCCGAGCGCGCGGTTGCCGATCTGGTCGTGCGTCTGGGCGTAGGCCAGCAGCCGGTAGGCGGGGGTGACCCGCAGGTCGAGCGGTGCGCCGTGCCGCCGGCCGCGGAAGGCGGAGTGCGTACCGTCGTGGAAGAAGCCGCCGGTCAGCGTCTTGGCGAGGGCGGCGAGCGGGGCCCGCGCGAAGTCGGCGTAATAGCCCTGGGATTCGCCGGTGAGCGCGGTGTGCAGGGCGTGATGAAAGTCGTCGTTCCACTGGGCGTGCAGCCCCTGCCCGCCGTCCGCCCGGGGCGCGGTGGTGCGCGGATCGTTGAGATCGGACTCGGCGACCAGGAACAGCGGGCGCCCCAGCCGCCGGGCCAGTGCGTCGACGGCGGCGGACAGGGCGGCCAGGAAGTGCGGGGAGCGGTCGTCGTGCAGTGCGTGCACGGCGTCCAGCCGCAGTCCGTCGAGCCGGTAGTCGCGCAGCCAGGAGAGCGCACTGGAGAGGAAGTAGGCGCGCACCTCATCGGAACCGGGGGCGTCGAGATTGACCGCCGCGCCCCACGGGGTCTGATGGGTGTCGGTGAAGTACGGCCCGAACGCCGGGAGAGGGTTGCCGGACGGGCCGAGGTGGTTGTGCACCACATCGAGCACGACCCCCAGTCCGAGCCCGTGCGCCGCGTCCACGAACCGCTTGAGCCCGTCCGGCCCGCCGTACGGTTCGTGCACCGCCCAGGGCGCGACCCCGTCGTACCCCCACCCATGGGTGCCGGGGAACGGGCAGACCGGCATCAGGGAGACATGGGTGATGCCCAGGTCGGCGAGGTGCCGCAGCCGCGCGGCTGCGGCGTCGAAGGTGCCCTCGGGGGTGTAGGTCCCGATGTGCAGTTCGTAGAGGACCGCACCGGGCAGCGGGCGGCCCGGCCACGGATGCCGCCAGCCGAACCGGTCGTGTGCGACGACCGCGGCGGGCCCGCCCGGGCCCTCCGGGAGCCGGGCGGCCCGCGGATCGGGCAGCGGTGGCCCGCCGTCCAGCCGGAAGGCGTACCGGTCCCCGTCCCGGGCCGGTGCCTCGGCCCGCCACCAGCCCGCGCGGGCGGCATCGCGCTCCATCGGGACCGGCGGCTCGCCCGCCCGGTCCCCCGCCCACTGGAGAGCGACCCGCCCGGCCTGTGGCGCCCACACCTCGAACAGCACGGCCGTCCTCCTTCGTTCGGTCCCGGCCCCGACGAAAGCACGCCGCCGCGCCGCCCGACAGTCCGACGTGGCGACGCGCAGCCACATCGCGCCATCCGCTGGGCCGTTCCGGCGAGGCCGCGGACCCGTCCGCAGCGCTCTGCGCAGCCACATCGCCTGGACAGCGGCTCGCGGTCGCCGGAGAATCCCGGTATGACTTCGCTCGAGTTCCCTGCGCGTCCGGCGCGGCCGTCGGACGCCGACCGGGAACGCGCCCTCGACCTGCTGCGTGACGGCGCGGCGCAGGGACGGCTGTCCCAGGACACCTTCCTGCGACGCCTGGAACTCGTTCTGACCGCCCAACAGCAGTCCGAACTCGACCTGGTCACCGCCGACTTGGCGACCCGCGGCAAGGTCCAGGGCGTGGTACTGCGGATGGTGGGCCGGGTGTCCGCCTTCCACCTCCGGGTGCGCCGCGCCTGGCGTACGGAGCGGCTGCCGAAGCTGCTGCTGCCCGAGCCGGGCCCACTCCCGCTGGCCATAGGACGAGCCCCCGGTTCCGGTCTGCGCCTCAACCACGAGACGGTCTCCCGCACCCACGCCGAACTCCGCAGCGCCGGCCAGGGCTGGCTGCTGCGCGACCTCGGTTCCACCAACGGCACCTGCGTCAACGGCCGCCGGGTGGTGGGCGAGGTGCCGGTCGGCCCCGGGGACCACATCAGGTTCGGCCAGGTGGATTACGTCCTGACGGAGCGCTGAGCGGGGCGGCGCGCGCCGGAGGACGGGGCCGCGGGTGCCCCGGCCCCGCTCAGTGCTGGTGCAGCCCCCGCCCCGCCAGCGTCAGAAACGCCTCGCCGACCGCCTCCGACAGCGTCGGATGGGCGTGGATGTGCTGGGCGACATCGGCCGGTTCGGCGTCCCAGCCCACGATCAGCTGGCTCTCCGCGATCATCTCCGAGACATGCGGGCCGACGAGATGGACCCCGAGCACCGTGCCCGTTGCCGCACCGCCCGCACCGCCCGCACCGTCCGCCGTCGCGATCACCTTCACCATGCCGCCCTGGCCGTGCACCATGCCCTTGGCGGTGGCGGCCAGCGGCATGGTGTTCACCTTGATGTCCAGGCCGCCGGCGCGCGCCTCGGCCTCGGTCCGGCCGACCGACGCGGTCTGCGGTGCGGAGTACGTCACCCGCGGCACGGCCGCGTAGTCCACCGGCCGCGACGGCAGCCCCGCCAGGGTCTCGGCCACCAACAGGCCCTCCGCGAAGGAGGCGTGGGCCAGCCCCGGGGACGGCGGCGGCAGCAGATCGCCGACCACATGGATGCCCGGGAGGGCGGTCTCCAGCCGAGACCAGTCCGCCGGTGCGACGAACCCCCGCTCGTCCGCCGCCAGCCCGGCCGCCGCCAGATCCAGCCCGTCCGTCACCGGGGCCCGCCCCACCGCGACCAGCAGCCGCTCGGCCTCGATCACCAGCTCCTCGCCCTTCGGGGTGCGCACGGTGGCCCGCACCCCGTCCGGCAGCAGCTCGGTGTCGGTGAGCGTGGAGCCCGTACGGACCGCGATACCGCGCTTCTTCAGCCCGCGCGCCAGATGGCGGCCGACATCCTCGTCCTCCATCGGAAGCAGCCGCCCGGCCGCCTCGACGAGGGTGACCCCGGCCCCCATGGAGCGGTGGAAGGACGCGTACTCGACGCCGATCGCCCCGCCGCCCAGGACGAGGACGGACGCCGGAAGCCCGGCCGCGAACAGTGCGTCGTCGCTGGTCACCACCCGTCGGCCGTCCGCGGCCAGGCCCGGCAGCATCCTCGGCCGGGAGCCGGTGGCCAGCACGATGCCGCGCCGCGCGGTGAACTCCCCGGCGCCCTCGACATGGACCGTACGGGGCCCGGTCAGCCGCGCGGTGCCCTGGAGGACCCGCACCCCCGCCGTCCGCAAGTGCCCGGCCACGCCCTGGTGGTTGCGGGCGACGATGGTGTCACGGGTGGCCACCAGGGCCGGCCAGTCCAGGGAGTCGACGGTGGCCTTGACGCCCCACCGTTCGCGGGCCTCCGCGATGCCGTCCACCAACTCGGCCGCGTGCAGCATGGCCTTGCTGGGAATGCAGCCGCGGTGCAGACAGGTGCCGCCGATCAGATCGCGTTCGGCCAGCACCACCCGCAGGCCCAGGGACGCGGCGCGCAGGGCGGTGCTGTAGCCGCCGGTGCCGCCGCCGATGACGATCACGTCCGCCGTGTTCGGCGCTGTCTCACTCATGCACTCAGACTCCGCCCACCTGCGGTGATGAGTCCAAGGCAATGTTTCCATGGAGGCGATGAAGAACCTTCATGCGCCGGGGCTTCCCGTGTGGTGCGTCATGAGGGCCGAGGGCACCGGGAGGGGCGGGCATGAGTCTGCGGCAGATGGAGTACCTCGTCGCGGTCGTGGAGCAGGAGTCCTTCACCCGTGCCGCCGAGGCGCTGCATGTCACCCAGTCCGCGCTCTCGCACCAGATCAAGGCGCTGGAGCGGACGGTCGGCGGCCCGCTGCTGGAGCGGATGACGCGCGGGGTACGGCTGACCGCGATGGGCCGCGCCTACTTCCCGCACGCCCAGCTCGCCGTCCGCAGCGCCCGGCAGGCCCGCCGCGCCGCGCTCGCGGCGGGCGGCGCGGAGAGCGGCGAACTGCATATCGCGACGGTGCACGCCCAGGCGGTCGGGGTGCTCCCGGAGGTCTGCGCCCGGTGGGCCCGCGCGCGTCCGGGCGTCCGTCTGGTGCTCCATGAGTACGCCACCACCGAGGAGTTGGACGAGCAGATGGCCCGCGGGGTCGCCGATCTGGCGCTCGGGCCGCGCCCCAAGGACTGGCCGGGCCCGGTCACCGTCGTGGGACGGGAGCGGATGGTGCTGGTCGTCCCGCACGGTGATCCGCTCGCCGCCCGGCAATCGGTCCGCCTCGCCGAGCTGGCGGACCGCCCCTGGGTGCGGTGCAGCCTGGAGCCGGTCGTGGACGGGCGGCGCTGGCTGGACCGGGAGTGCGAACGGGCCGGCTTCACCCCGCGGACCGCGGTCCGCACCCAGCACAGTTCCACGGCCGTCCGGATGGCGTCGGCGGGCGTCGGTGTCCTGCTGACCGCGGCCCATGAACTCCGCGGCCTCGACTGTGCGGTCGTGCCCACCGACCCACCCTGGCACCGCGACATCACCGTCTTCTCCCGGGTCGAACCGACCGGCGCGGCCGCGGAGTTCACGGAGCTGCTGCGCACGGTGGGCGGCACGGAGGGGCACCCGGACACCGCGGACTGACTGCTACACCACGCGCGAATGAACAGCGGGACGGCAGAAACTGACGCCACGTCACGTCACTCGCGGGCGAAGAGCGCCACCGGCGACTCCGCCAGCAGGTCGCTCAGCCCCACCACCGTGCCGCCCGGCAGCTCACGCCCGGTCAGCAGCTCGCGCCAGGGGCCCTCGGACGGCAGCCGCAGCAGGGTGTCCCACCAGCCGCCGGTCTCCACCAGCCGCAGCGACAGCCGGGTCACCACCGTGAGCACCCGCCCGCTGCGGCAGAACGCCACACAGTGCTCGGCCGCCGGGCCCTCCCCGTACACCGGCTCGTACGAGGCCGCGGCGCCGAACCACTGCGGATGGTCACGCCGCAGCCGCAGTGCCGCGGCGGTCAGCCGGAGCTTCTCGCCGGACAGATCGCCCGGCGGGCTCCCGCCGTCCAGCGCGGTGAGCAGCTCGGGGCGGAAGCGGGCCGGCCGCCGGTTGTCCGGGTCGACCAGCGCGGCATAGCCCAGCTCGGTGCCCTGATAGAGGTCGGGGACGCCCGGCATGGTGAGCTGGAGCAGCGTCGCGCCCAGCACATTCGCGCGGACGAACGGGGCGAGCTCCCCGTCCAGCGCGGCGAGCGGGGCGGCCGTGGGACCGCAGGGCCCGTTGCGGACGAACTCCTCGACGGCGTCCTCGTAGCCCGCGTTCCGCTCCGTCCACGAGGTCCGCAGCCCGGCCTCCCGGGCCGCCTTGAGCACCGCGGGCGCCACCCGCTCCGCCGCCCCGCCGTCCCCGGCCGCACCCAGGCCGAACGCGGTCTGCCAGGCCAGCCACGACACCATCGGGTCCGCTGGGCCGATCCCGTCCAGCGCACTCGCCGTGCGACCGCACACCGCGTCGTCGCCCATCGCGCCGAGCACATCCCGCCACCGGTCCGGGCACTCCGACAGCACCGCGATCCGCGCCCGTACATCGGCGCTGCGCTTGGTGTCGTGGGTGGAGAGCACCGTGCCGGCCGCCGGCCGGTCCCGCTGAAGCCGGGCGCAGTACGTATGGAACACCTCCGGGGCGAGCGCCGGCTCCCCCGGATCGCCGCCGACCTCGCAGGCCGACAGCAGCACCGGATAGCGGTAGAAGGCGGTGTCCTCCACGGATTTGGCGTGCAGCGCGGACGCGGTCTGCGCGAACCGCGCGGTGAAGTCGGCGCAGTCCGTGGAGTCCTGCTCCGGTGGGTCGGTCAGCCGGCCGAGCGCCAGATCACGGAGCAGATCGACCGCCCGCGCCTCCTCGGGCACCCGGAAGGCGGTACGCGCCTGCGCCGCCGCCGCGTCCAGCATGGCCGCGTCCTGCCCGGCCCGGGCCGGATCCGCGGCATAGGGACGGTAGACCGGCAGCCGCACCAGCAGCTCACGGAGGGCGTGCCGCAGCGCCCAGGTCGCATGGTCGCCCGGCCCGGGGGCGCGGGCGCTGATCCGCGCCGCGGTCCGCACCAGCCGCTCGATCTCGGTGGCCAGATCGTGGGTGACGACCTCGTACGCGGCCCGGCGCACCGTCTCCTCCCAGTCGCCGCCCTCGTCGGCCAGCGGGGTGACGAAGTCCCGGTAGTGGGAGAACAGCCGTCCGGCCCCCTGGGGGCAGACGAACAGCCCGTCGATGTGCCGCAGGGCGTCATAGCCGGTGGTGCCCGCACAGGCCCAGCTGTCCGGGAGCCGCTCGTCCCCGGTGAGGATCTTCTCCACCACCGTCCAGCGGCCGCCGGTCCGCTCGTGCAGCCGGGTCAGATAGCCGCCGGGGTCCGCCAGACCGTCCGGGTGGTCGATGCGCAGCCCGTCGATGACGCCCTCATCCATCAGCCGCAGCACCGTGCCGTGCGTCGCCTCGAACACCTCGGGGTCCTCGACGCGCACCCCGATCAGCTCCGAAATGGTGAAGAAGCGGCGGTAGTTCAGCTCGCTGCGGGCCAGCCGCCACCAGGCGAGGCGGTACCACTGGGCCTCCAAGAGACGGTCCGGCGGCAGCTTCTCGGTCCCGGGGCGCAACGGGAAGGCATGCCCGTGATAGCGCAGCACCTCGCCCTCGACGCGGAAGTGCCGCCGCTCCTCGCCGATCCGGCCGCCGAGCACCGGCAGCAGCAGCCGCCCGCCGTGCCCGGCACCCCAGTCGATGTCGAACCAGCGCGCGTACGGGGACGCCGGGCCGTCCCGCAGCACCTGCCACAGCGGCCCGTTCAGCGACATCGGCTCCGGCACCGCCATATGGTTCGGCACCAGGTCGACGACGAGCCCGAGGCCGTGTGCGCGGGCCGTCGCCGCCAGCGCCCGCAGCCCCGTCTCACCGCCCAGCTCGGCCCGTACGGCCGTGTGGTCGACCACGTCGTAGCCGTGTGTGGAGCCCGGCACCGCCTCCAGCACCGGAGAGAGGTGCAGATGGGAGATGCCCAGCGCGGCCAGATGCGGGACGGCCCGCTCGGCGGCGGCGAACGGGAAGTCCGGCTGGAGTTGCAGCCGGTAGGTGGCGGTCGGCGACGGACTGGAGGGCTGCGTCATGGGAACACCCGTACCCCGCTGACGGCCCGTTGTGTCATCTCCCTGCCGCATGGGTGTCGTTGTTTCCTCCGACGGAGTGGGCGCCGGGGGCGGGGACCTTCGTAGGTCCGGTCCGTGGGCGCGCGGCGGCCCGCCGGTTAGCGTCGGGCGATGACCGCTGCCACCGCCGCCTTCCGCCGGGTGCTCGCGCTGGGCGGGCCGCTGCTGCCCGTCGTCTCCTTCCTCGGCCGGCTCCCGACCGCCATGTGCCAGTTCGGCAGTCTGCTGCTGGTGGCGGAGACCAGCGGCTCGCTGGCCACCGCGGGCCTGGTGGGCGGTGCGCTGGCGGCCGGCCAGACGGCGG
This sequence comes from Streptomyces sp. NPDC029466, assembly GCF_055574515.1. Taxonomy (NCBI): domain Bacteria; kingdom Bacillati; phylum Actinomycetota; class Actinomycetes; order Kitasatosporales; family Streptomycetaceae; genus Streptomyces; species Streptomyces sp. NPDC029466. The sequence continues at coordinate 127,239 of NZ_JBVHZH010000006.1, read as the reverse complement.
GCGGCCCACTGCTCGGCCGGCTCGCCGACCGGCACGGGCAGCGGCCGGTGGTGCTCGCCGCCTGCTGGTTCGACGCCCTGGCCGTGACCGCGCTGGTGGTGGCCGCGCTCGCCCGGAATGGGGCGCTGCCGCTCGCCCTGATCGCGCTGCTCGCCGGGGCCGGAGTGCCGCAGATCGGGCCGCTGGCCCGCACCCGGCTCGTCGCGCTCGCCCGCCGCGCCCCCGACGACCGTCTGGTCCACACCGCGCTGTCCTTCGAAGGCACCCTGGACGAGGTGTCGTTCGTGCTCGGCCCGGCGCTGGTGGGGCTGTCCGCCACGGTGGCCCACCCGGCCGTGGCGCTCGCCCTGGCCGCGCTGCTGCTCGCGGTCTGCGGCTCGGCGTTCGCGCTGCATCCGACGGCCGCGGTGCTGCATCCCACGGCCGCGGTGCTGCATCCCACGACCGCTGCGCCGCGGCCCACGGGCGCCGGGGGCGGGCCGGCTCCGGACGGCCCCCGAGGCCGGCGCCCCGCCCGGCCGGCCCGCGCCCGGATGCCCCGCGCGGTGCACGCCATGCGCGCCTCGATGGCGTTGCAGGGCGCCCTCTTCGGTGCCTGCCAGTCCGGCATCACCGCGCTCACCGCGGACCTGCACCGGCCCGCCCAGGCCGGGCTGGTCTATGCCGCGATGGGGGTGATGAGCGCGGTGGCCGGGCTGGCGCTGGCGCTGGTGCCCGCCCGGATCGGGCTGCCGGTCCGCTGGCGGGCGGCCGCCGTGGCACTCATCGCGCTGTCCGTGCCGCTGTTGTTCGTCCGGTCCCTGGGGGCGCTCTATCTGGCCGTCGTGGTCCTCGGCGCGGCCTTCGCCCCGCATCTGATCACGCTGTTCGGCCTCACCGAACGGCTGGTGCCGGCCGGCCGGCTGGCCGAGTCGATGGCCTTCCTGACCAGCGCGATCGTGGGCGGCCAGGCCCTGTCACTGGCCGTCTCCGGCCGGCTCGCCGAGGCCCACGGCCCGTCCGCCGCCTTCGCGGTGGCCGTGGGCGCCGCCGTACTGATCCTGGCCCTGGCCCTGACCACCCGGGCCACGGGCCGGCCGGCCGCCGCGGTCAGGCCGGCCGCTGGAGCACCAGCAGGCTCCGCCCGATGAGCGTCAGCCGGTCACCGGCCTTCACCTTGGCACCGCCGCCGTCCGCCACCGCCCGCGGCCGGTCGGTGTCCACCACGACCTGCCACTGCCGCCCGAGGTGCTCGGGAACCCTGAACTCCTTCTCCTGGTCGTGGGCGTTGAACATCAGCAGGAACGAGTCATCGGTGACCGGCTCGCCCCGGGGGCCCGGCTCGGAGATCGAACTGCCGTTGAGGAACACCGTCAGCGCCTTGGCATGCACCGACTGCCAGTCGCGCGGCCCCATCTCCTCGCCGCCCGCCGTGAACCAGGCGATGTCGGACAGCTCGTCATGGGCGCCGTCCGCCGGGTGGCCCTGGAAGAACCGCCGGCGACGGAACACCGGATGGTCCCGCCGCAGCCACACCATCTGCCGCACGAACGCCACCAGCGCCAGCTGCTCCGCGTCCGCGTCCGCCGCCTCGTCCGGCCCCTCCGCTCCATCCGCCCCGTCCGCGTCCGGGTCGTCCGGCTCCCCGGCGCCCGCGCCCCGCGCCCGCTCCGGCCAGCGCACCCACGACAGCTCGTTGTCCTGGCAGTACGCGTTGTTGTTGCCGCCCTGGCTGCGCCCGAACTCGTCCCCGTGGCTGAGCATCGGCACGCCCTGCGAGAGCATCAGCGTGGCCAGGAAGTTGCGCATCTGCCGCGCCCGCAGCCGCCGCACCCCGGGATCGTCGGTCGGTCCCTCGGCACCGCAGTTCCAGGACCGGTTGAAGCGCTCACCGTCCCGGTTGTCCTCGCCGTTGGCCTCGTTGTGTTTGTCGTTGTACGCCACCAGATCGTGCAGCGTGAAGCCGTCATGGCAGGTCACGAAGTTCACCGAGGCCAGCGGCCGCCGCCCGTCCTCCTGGTAGAGGTCCGAGGAACCCGTCAGCCGGGATCCGAACTCCGCCAGGGTGCGCGGCTCGCCCCGCCACAGGTCCCGCACGGTGTCCCGGTACTTCCCGTTCCACTCGGTCCACAGCGGCGGGAAGTTGCCCACCTGATAGCCGCCCTCACCGACGTCCCACGGCTCGGCGATCAGCTTCACCTGGCTGACCACCGGGTCCTGGTGGACCAGATCGAAGAACGACGACAGCCGGTCCACCTCATGGAACTGCCGGGCCAGCGTCGCCGCCAGATCGAAGCGGAAGCCGTCCACCCGCATCTCCTGCACCCAGTAGCGCAGCGAGTCCATCACCAGCTGGAGCACATGCGGGCTGCGCATCAACAGCGAATTCCCGGTACCCGTGGTGTCCATGTAGTACTGCCGGTCGTCGCAGAGCCGGTAGTAGGAGGCGTTGTCCAGCCCCCGGAACGACAGCGTCGGGCCCAGGTGGCTGCCCTCGGCGGTGTGGTTGTAGACCACATCGAGGATCACCTCGATACCGGCCTGGTGCAGCGCCCGCACCGCCGTCTTGAACTCCAGCACCTGCTGCCCGCGGTCGCCCCAGGACGCATAGGCGTTGTGCGGGGCGAAGAAGCCGATGGTGTTGTAGCCCCAGTAGTTCGTCAGCCCCGCGTCCACCAGCCGGTGGTCCTGGACGAACTGATGCACCGGCATCAGCTCCAGCGCGGTCACCCCGAGCTTCGTCAGATGGTCGATGATCGCCGGATGCGCCAGCGCGGCATAGGTGCCGCGCAGCTCCTCGGGGAGCTCCGGATGGCGCATCGTCAGGCCCTTCACATGGGCCTCGTAGAGCACCGTCTCGTGATACGCGGTGCGCGGCGGGCGGTCGTCACCCCAGTCGAAGTACGGATTGACCACCACCGACGCCATGGTGTGCGGCGCCGAGTCCAGGTCGTTGCGGACTTCGGGCCGCCCGAAGTGATAGCCGTAGACGGCCTCGTTCCAGTCGATCCGGCCGCTCATGGCGCGGGCGTACGGGTCGAGCAGCAGCTTCGCCGAATTGCAGCGCTGCCCCCGCTCCGGCTCGTACGGACCGTGCGCCCGGAAGCCGTAACGCTGCCCCGGCATCACCCCCGGAAGATACGCGTGCCGCACAAAGGCGTCGCTCTCGCGCAGCTCGACGGCGGTCTCCGAACCGTCGTCGTGCAGCAGACACAGTTCGATGCGCTTCGCGGCTTCGGAGAACACCGCGAAGTTGGTGCCCGCCCCGTCATAGGTGGCACCCAGCGGATACATCTGTCCCGGCCAGACCTGCATGCGTAGACTCTTCCACTTTCTTCCCGGGCGCTGCGGCGACTCCACGACACACCTCCGCGGAACGGTGCGAAATCCTTCCCCCCATCTGTCGCAACTTTTCGTACCCAAAGGCTTTTTCCCGAGATCTCCGCTGAATGGTGGCAACCTGTCGCGATGTCGCATCGTCCTACTGGTCGCCCTACAGGTCGTCCTACCGGAGGACCGGCCGGGGGAGCCGACATGCGTGTCACGAGGACGTGACAGCAGGGGGGAACCGTGCGCCATCTGATGCACCGCCACCTGGGCAAAGCCGTCGCGGGCGCCGCCGTCGCCCTGACCGGCACCGCCGCCATGGTCGCGGTCACCTTGCCGTCCGACGCCGGCGCCACCGGCGGTAGGGACCCCCGCAGCCGGCCCGCCGCGGCCGTCCCGGGACGCGACCAGGGGCCGCCGCCACCCGGCGTCGTGGAGAAAGCCCCCGCGGAGGGGGAGCGCGGCCGGGGACGGGACCCGCTCACCGACGACGAACTGCGGCGCGCCCAGGAGCTGGCGCTGCCGCCCACCCGGCGCGGCGCCGCCGCCGACGTCACCGGACGGCCCGGGCCCGAACGCCTCACCACCGACCTGGCCGAACTCACCCCCGCGGAGACCGGGCTCGCCGACCCGCCGCGCCGGGCGCTGGTCTCGTTCTACGACTACACGAGCGACAGCTACCTCACCAAGACCGTCAACCTCACCACCTCGAAGGTCGAGTCGACGGACACCCGGCACGGCGTCCAGCCGCCGCCCAGCCGTGCCGAGGCCGTCGAGGCGGCCCGGCTGCTGATCGCCGCCCCGCTGGGCTCCGGGCTGCGTCAGGACTACCGCGCCGCCACCGGCCGCGACCTCACCGGGCCCGACCCGCTCGCCGTCACCGGCTTCGTCTACCGCGGCCGCGCCGAGGGCGACGCCCCGGGCGCCCTCGGCGACTGCGGGGCACACCGCTGCATCCGCCTCTTCACCAAGGTGAAGAACGGCCAGTGGATCGACACCCGCCGCTTCGTGATCGACCTCAGTGCCCGCACCGTCGCCCGCCTGGGCTGACCGCCGCCACCGACCGCATCCCACCCCACCGGAGCCCGCCTTGCCCGGAAGACCCACCCCTGCCCTCCGCCGCCCGCACCGACGCGCCGCGGTCCTCGCCGCCGTCTCCCTCACGCTCGCCACGGCCGCCCTGACGACCGGCCCGGCCGCCCAGGCCGCCCCCGAGGCCCCCGCCGCACCCGCGCCCACCCCCTCTTGCGGCGCCGCCCACCGCATTACCCAGACGCTGGACGGCGGCACCGTCTGGCGCATGTGCTGGCACTACGAGGGCAACGCCGGGCTCGTCCTGGACGAGGTCTCCTACCAGCCCAAGGGCGAACGCACCCCGGTCAAGGTCCTCACCACCGCCAAGCTCGCCCAGATCCACGTCCCCTACGACGACGGCCGCAACGAATACGACGACCTCACCGGCCAGGGCTTCGCCCAGGGCCTGCAGAAGCTCGACCCCGCCGAATGCCCCGGCGGCACCATCAAGACCGTCAGGGTCCCCGGCGCCTATGACCCCGCCCACCCCGACGTCAGCGGCCTGTGCGCCACCACCCGCGCCCGCGGCCACGCCTACCGCATGGGCCCCTACCCCGGGGAGCGGGCCAAGATCTACCAGCTCCAGGGCAAGGACCTGCTGCTCTACACCGTCAACAAGGTCGGCTGGTACGAGTACATCAGCGAATGGCGGTTCTCCGGCGACGGCACCATGACCGTGCAGGTCGGCGCCACCGGCACCGTCTCGCCGGGCGACTACGACGCCGGGGACGGCCGGGGCGCGCCGCTCGGCAAGGGCGCCAAGGACTACGCCACCAGCCACAGCCACAATGTCTTCTGGCGGCTCAACTTCGGCCTGGGCGGCTCCGCCGCCAACACGGTCGAGCAGTTCGACTCCGCCACCACCGTCCGTCCCGACGGCCGCACCCCCACCATCCGCACCACCCGCAGACCGGTCACCAAGGAGCTGGCCGGGGACGCCGGCCCGCTGCGCTGGTGGCGGGTGGTGGGCGCGGGCCGCAACAAGGACGGCCACCCGCGCTCGTACGAGATCGTCCCCGGACCGACCACCAAATACAGCGGGCGCAGTTACACCACACATGACGTCTATTTCACCGAGTACAACAAATGTGAGCAGTTCGCCAGCAACAACCTGGCCAACTGCGGACCCCGGGCCGGCAAGAGCGTCGACACCTGGGTCAACGGCCAGCCGCTGAAACACCCCATCGCGTGGGTCAACATCGGGTTCCACCACATCGCCAGGGACGAGGACCAGGAGCCGATGCCCGTGCACTGGCAGGGCTTCCAGCTGGTCCCCCGCGATGTCACCGCTATGAATCCGCTCACTCCGCCCCCGCTGTCCGGGCACAACGGGCACTATGGATAAGGGGAGTTGCTGACCGACTCCATCCATCCTGCTGCACCGCCTCCCGCACCGCAGTAGTCTGCCTTGATCGTTGGCACGGGGGTTCGGAAGGCGGTGGCAGGTGAGCGGCGGGCTGGAGTTGCCCCCTGGTGACGAGAGTCATGAGGGCCATGAGGGCGGCTCCGTCGACGCACCGCCCGGCGCGGTGTCCCTGGCACGACCGCTGGAGATCGGCGCTGAGCTGGACTGGGGCGCCGACGCCTGGAGCGAGGTGCGCACCCGCGCCCGCCGGGCCGGCCGCGCCTACATCTGGCTGAATCTCGTCGAGCAACGGCTGCGGGCCGTCGTCGCCGCCGTCCTGCGGCCCATCTACGAACCGGTGCACGGCGACGAATGGGTCATCGCCGCGGCCGGCCCCGCCGGTCAGGAGTGGGTGCAGCGCGCGGTCGCCGTCCGCGAGGTCAGCCGCCGCAAGGGCTACCTCCTCGACCCCGCCGACGACAACATCGTCAGCTTTCTGACGCTGCCGCAACTCCGCGAACTGATGGTCCAGCACTGGCCCTGCTTCGAGCCCTACTTCGACGACCGCCGCGAGGTCGAGCTGGCCCTCGACGAACTGGAGGTCGCCCGCAACATCGTCTCCCGCAACCGCGCCCTGTCCGAGACGGTGCTCGCCCAGGCCGAGCGCGCCTCCGCCCGCCTCCTGGACATACTCGGCTCCGGTGTCGGCACCCGCATCTCCGGACGGCTGCCGATCGACGCGGTGGAGGACCTGGTCGGCGACCGCTACGCCGATGTCATCGGGGTGCACTCCGACCGGGTGCGCCTGCAGCGCCAGCTCCCCGCCGAGGACCTCTTCGGCGACGCCCGCCGCCTCGACGCCGTGGGCATAGGGCTCAACCTCCTGGTCCAGAACTACTCCGGCCGCCGCCTGGTCCGGCTCGCCGAATCCGGCTGCCGTGTCCGGCTGCTCTTCCTCAACCCGGCCAGCAGCGCGGTCCGCCGCCGGGAGCGCGAAATCGGCCTGAAGAAGGGCGAGATGAGCCGCTCCATCGAGATGAACATCCTCCATATGCGGCGGGTCCGGGCCCGGCTGCGCGACCCCGGCGCCTTCGAGATCCAGGTCTTCGACGAGACCCCGCGCTTCACCGCCTACCTCGTCGACGGCGACGGTCCCGACGGCGTGGCCGTCGTCCAGCCCTACCTCCGCAAGAGCCGCGGAATGGAATCCCCCGTTCTCGTCCTGCGTGGCGGCGGCCGGGAGGTCGTCCGCCAGGACGCCCCGCACACCCGCGACGGCGACCACGGCCTCTTCGAGACCTACCGGGAGGAATTCGAGAGCATGTGGGCGGATTCGCGGCCGGTTTCCTGAACCGGACGCCGCCCCCGTCACCCGCGGGGGCGGCAACCGCCGTACCACGGGCCCCGGCACCGCGGGCCGGCCCCCAAGGGAGGGGGGAACGGGGCAACGGAGGGCGGAATGTGACAAGCCGGCCGGGCGAGCCCTACGGCGTCCCCTAGGACGTCCCCTACGGCGTCCCCGTGACCCCCCCCGTCGACCCGCAGCTCGATCCCGTTGACATAGTCCGCGAGCGGGCTCGCCAGATAGGCGACCGCGGCCGCGATGTCCGACGGGCGACCCAGCCGCCCGCTCGGGTTCGGCGCATACTCCGCGACGAGGTCCGCCTCGTCCGGTCCGCCCTCCGGCTCACCCTGGCTGCCGTCGTCCCCGGCCGACCGCTCCTCGAACATCCGGTACATGGACGGGGTGACGATCACCCCCGGGCTCACACAGTTCGCGGTGACCCCGGTGCCGGCGAGGTGCCGGGCCAGGCTGGTGGTCATGTTCACCACGGCGGCCTTGGCGGCGGAGTACGTCACCATGTGGGGCAGCGGTGTCCGTACCGCCCGGCTGCCGATGGTGATCACCCGGCCCCAGCCGTGGGCGCGCAGCGACGGCAGCAGCGTCTGGCTGACCCGCACCGTCGGCAGCACATTCCCCTCGAAGGCGGCCCGCCAGTCGGACGGCCGGGAGCTGTCCCAGTCGTGCTCGGCGAACGGGCCGGCGTTGTTGACGAGGATATGGGCCCCGAAGTCCCGAGCGGTGAGGGCGACCTGCTCGGCGATGCCCGGTTCCGTCAGATCACCGAGCACCACTTCGGCCCGCACCCCACGGGCCGCGACCTGCTCGGCGACGGCCGCCGCGGCCCCCGCGTTCCGCCCGTGGACGAGGACGTCACACCCCTCGTCCGCCAGCGTCTCGGCGATCGTGGCCCCGATACCCGAACTGCTGCCCGTCACCAGCGCGCCCTGTCCTGCCAGCCGTAGGTCCATGGCCGTCAGCCTAGGGGTGCGGGGGACGGGTGGGGCCTGTGCCGCGACAGGCCGGCGGTCGATTGTCAGTGGTGCGTGCGAGAGTGGGCGAGCAACGGGGGAAGTACCACCGAAGGAGGCCGCATGAGCGAGTGCAGCACGGGGATTCCCCCGGCCGAGGGCCGGGGGTTCGTCATGGAGGGGTGCGCGCCGCGCGAGTGCGAGGCCGGGCGAAGCGAGGTTTCGGCATGAGTTGGCATCAGGGGCTGCTGGTCAGCTTCGATCTGGAGACCACAGGCACCGACGTCGAGCAGGACCGCATCGTCACCGCGGCCCTGCTCCGCTTGGAGGGGGACGGCCGGCCGGCCGCCAAGCTGACCTGGCTGCTGGATCCAGGTGTGCCGATTCCCGACGAGGCAGCGGCCATTCACGGCATTTCCACCGCATATGTCCAAGAGCACGGGCGTCCGCCGGCTACCGCCATAGCGGAAATCACCGAGGCGCTGGCTGATGCCCTGCGCGCGGAGATCCCGTTGGTGGTGATGAACGCGCGCTATGACCTCTCGCTGCTGGACCGCGAGTGCCGCCGCCACGGCCTGCGCACCCTGACCGAACGCCTCGGTCACGCGCCCGCACCGGTCATCGACCCCCTCGTTCTGGACAAGCATGTGGACCGCTACCGCAAGGGGAAGCGCGCCCTCCAGGCACTCTGCGGTCATTACGGCGTCCGGCTGGACGGCGCACACGAAGCGGGCGCCGACGCGGCAGCCGCGGCCGGCGTCGCCCGGCGCATCGGGGAGAAGTATCCGGCCGTCGCCCTCCCGTCACCCCGTGCGCTGCACACCCTCCAGGAGCAGGCGGCCGCCGAACAAGCCGCCTCGTTCCAGGCGTATTTGCGGCGCTCCGGTGACCCCCGGGCGATAGTCGAGCCGGCCTGGCCGCTGATCCCGTACCAGGCCGAGGTCTGAGCGACAGCGGCCGGCCGGGCCGCAGGGCCGGGTCCGTCGGACCGCCCCGCTCAGAAGGGATACCACCGCACCGTCGCGTCCTTGTCGCGCAGAGAGGCGATCCGGCGCCGGAACTCCTTGCGTGCCGCCGGGTTTCCGGGCGCGTGCTGGGACACCCAGGCACAGCTCGCCGTCTCCCGCGAACCGCGCAGCACGGCGCAGCCCTCCCAGTCCCGTACATCCCAGCCGTAGACGGACACAAAGGTGTCGTAGGCGTCGGCGGACAGGCCGTAGCGGTCCCGGCTGAGCGCCATCACGACCAAGTCGTGCTCCCGCAGATCGGAGGAGAAGGTTTCCAGGTCGACCAGCACGGGGCCGTCGGGCCCGACATGAATATTGCGGGCCAGCGCGTCGCCGTGGATGGGGCCGGGGGACAGATGCGGTTCCAGGGCCGTGGCGGCGGCCGCGAAGGCATCCCGCCGCCCGCGCAGATACTCCGCGTCCGATGCCGACACGGCGTCGCCGGCCAGCCGCAGCCAGCGCTCGACACCGCCGAGAAGTTCGCGGCGGGGGAGTGCGAACGGCGGCTCCGGCAGCGCGTGCACCAGCTTCAGCAGCGCGGCGAGATCGTCCGGACCGGCGGGGCGGACGGCCTCCGGCAGCCGCTGCCAGTAGGTCACGGGATGTCCGTCCGCCAAGGTCGCCACGGGCTCCGCGGCCCGTACGGCCGGCACGCCCTCGGCGGCCAGCCACTGCGCCACGCCCAGTTCCCGCTCGGCGCGCTCCAGGAGTTCGGCGCTGCGGCCCACCCGTACGACCGGTCCGTGGTCGCCGAGGGCGAAGACGGCGTTCTCGCCGAGCGAGAGAAGTGCGGCGTCGGCGGCGGCCTCGGGGTGCCCGGCCGCGGCCAGCACGTCCCGGGCGCGCGCCTCCGTGAAGGCGGCGGGGCTCGGTTCGGTCATCGGGATGCCTCCTGGTGCATGGACGCGACCAGTGTCGCAGGTAGGAGCCGCGGTCCTGGCCGGAAGGCATCGGCAGGGGTTCCGGGCCGAATCGGCCGGGGACCTTGACGGGGGTGCCGGCCGTCACGACGATGTCGGCGGCCGGGAACGGCCGACGGGGAAGAGGGGGAGCGATGGCAGCAGTGCCAACGGCGGGGGCATCCGGCACCGGACCGTCCGCGCCGCGCCGTGCGGAGCCGCTCCCATGACCCTGGCGACCGCACCCCGGCGGTCCACCGCACCGGCCGCGGACCGCGCCGCCCGGCCCCGGCGCGACCTGGGAGCCTGGTTCCTCGTGCTGCCCGCGCTGCTCCCGATCCTGGTGCTGAGCGTGGGGCCGCTGCTGTACGGCATCGGGCTGGCGTTCACCGACGCCCAGTCGGGCCGGACCCAGGCCACCCGCTTCGTGGGGCTGCTGAACTTCTCCGATCTGTTCCAGGACTCGCTGTTCTGGGACTCGTTCCGGATCGGCCTGATATGGGCCTTCGGCGTCACCGTCCCGCAGTTCCTCCTCGCCCTCGGCCTGGCCCTGCTGCTCCATCTCGATCTGCGGCTGCGCTGGCTGGCCCGGGCGCTCGCGATCATCCCGTGGGCGATGCCCGAGGTCGTCGTCGGCATCATGTGGCGGCTGGTCTACCACCCGGACGCCGGCATCCTGAACGAGACCCTGCGCGGCCTGGGCCTGGGCCTGTCCGGCGCCGGCGACGGCCGGGACTGGCTGAGCGGACTGGCCACCGCGCTGCCCGCGGTCATCGTCGTCGGCATCTGGGCCGGAATGCCACAGACCACCGTCACGCTGCTGGCCGGTCTCCAGAACGTCCCCCGCGAACTGCACGAGGCCGCGTCCATGGACGGCGCGGGCGCCTGGCGCCGCTTCCGCACCGTCACCTGGCCCGCCCTCCGGCCCATCGCCCTGGCCGTCACCGCACTCAACTTCATCTGGAACTTCCATTCCTTCGCCCTGGTCTTCGTCCTGACCGACGGCGGCCCCGGCGGCCGGACCCGACTCCCGATGCTGTTCGCCTACGAAGAGGCCTTCCGTTACGGGCAGTTCGGCTACGCCGCCACGATGGGCCTGGCGATGGTCGCGGTGATCTCGGTACTGCTGGCCTTCTACCTGGCCGGCCGGCTGAAGGGGGACGACGACCGGTGAGCGCCACCGAACGGGCCGGCGGCAGCCACGGCAGGAGCGTCCCGCACGACGCGGAAAACGTCCGTACCCCACGACACAACGGTCACCCGCGGCGGCGCCGCACTCCACGCCGCACCGCCACCCGCACCGGCCAGTACGCCGCCCTCCTCGGCTACCTCGCCTTCCTGGCCTTCCCCTTCCTCTGGCTGCTCTCCACCGCCTTCAAGCCACCGCGGGAACTGGTCAGCCCGCACCCCACCTGGATCCCCGACGCGCCGACCCTGGACAACTTCCGGCAGGCGTTCGCACAGCAGCCGCTGTCGGCGGCCGCGGGCAACAGCCTGCTGGCCGCGGCGGTCTCCGCGCTGCTGGCCATCCTGCTGGCGACCCCGATGGCGTATGTCCTGGCCCGCGTCCGCAATCGCCTCTCGCGGGCGGCCACCGGCTGGGTCGTGATCAGCCAGGCCTTCCCGCTGGTGCTGGTGATCATCCCGCTGTTCCTGATCCTGAAGGGGCTCCACCTGGTGGACTCCCGGATCGGTTTGATCATGGTCTATGTCGTGTGGTCGCTGCCGTTCGCCCTCTGGATGCTGACGGGCTACGTCCGCGCCGTACCACGGGAGTTGGAGGAGGCGGCGGCGATGGACGGCGCGGGCCGGCTCCGTACGCTCGTCTCGGTCACCGCTCCGCTGCTCGCGCCCGGCATCGTCGCCACCGCGCTGTTCGCCTTCATCACCGCCTGGAACGAGTTCTTCTTCGCCCTGGTTCTGCTCAAGTCCCCGGAGAAACAGACGCTGCCGGTGGTGCTGACCCACTTCCTCGGGGCCGAGGGCGTCGCCGACCTCGGCCCGCTCGCCGCCGCCGCGCTCCTCGCCACCCTCCCGAGCCTGCTGCTCTTCGCCGTCATCCAGCGGCGGATCACCGGCGGGATGCTCGCCGGGGCGGTGAAGAGCTGATGCGTCACGACCCTGCGCCCGGACGCCGCGTCACCCGGCGGGGCCTGCTCGCCGCGGCCGCCGCGCTCCCGGCCGCGGCCCTGCTCCCGGGCTGTTCCGACGGCCGCCGGCGGCCGGCCGGCGGCCCGATCACCCTGCGCTTCCAGTCGCTGGCCTGGCAGCAGGACTCACTCAAGGCCAACAAACAGCTGGTCGCCGAATGGAACCGGCAACACCCCGACACCCGGGTGCAGTACGTCCAGGGCGCCTGGCCCACCGTCCACGACCAGCTGCTGACCTCCTTCGAGGGCGGCGAGGCGCCGGACATCATCCACGACGCCTCCGACGACCTCGCGGACTTCGCCTACGGCGGCGACCTCGCCGACCTCACCGCCCTCCTCCCGCCGCGCCTCAAGCGCGACATCCCGCAGCGGACCTGGGAGACCGGCACCTTCGACGGCCGCATCCACGGGGTCCCGTTCCTCCAGGAACCCCGGGTGCTGATCGCCAACCGCGCCGAGCTGCACCGGTCCGGCGTCCGCATCCCCACCCCCGAACACCCCTGGACCTGGGAGGAGTTCGAGGAGGCGGCCCGGCGGCTGACCCGCGGCACCACCTACGGCGTCGCCTGGCCGCTGAAGGAACCCGTCTCCGCCACCCTCAATCTCGCCCTGTCCACGGGCGGCCGGATCTTCCACCGCCACCGCGACGGCAAGGTGGAGGTGCGCTTCGACGCCGTCGACCAAAGGGTGCCGCGCACGATCCACGACCAGGTCAACGCCGACCGCAGCGCCTCCCGTACGACGCTGGGCATGGGCGGCTCCGACACCCTTCCGGGCTTCTTCGCCGGGCGCTACGCGATGGTGCCGCTCGGCTTCTCCTACCGTCAGCAGATCGCCCAGCAGGCCCCCAAGGGCTTCGACTGGACGGTACTGCCCGCTCCGAAGGGCACCGCCCTGGACCAGGGCGTGAGCCCGCAGACCCTGTCGATCGCCGAGGACTGCCCGTACAAGGAGGAGGCGATGGCCTTCATCGACTTCTTCCTCAGCCCGCCGAACATGGTCCGGCTCGCCCTGGGCGACTGGCTGCTGCCGACGGGTCAGGAGGCCCTGAAGGACCCCGCCCTGCGGGTCGCCCGATACGACTGGGCGACCGGCACCGCCCTGGCGGACTCGTTGCGTTCCGCCCCGGCCCAGTCAGTCCGCGGCTATCCGGAGTGGAAGGACAAGATCGCCACCCCGGGACTCCAGGAGTACTACAGCGGCGCCATCAGCCTGGACGCCCTGCGCAAGCGCCTGGTCGAGGACGGCAATCTGGTGCTGGCCCGCTATCAGCGCTGAAGCGTGCGCACAGTCCTGTCGGCGCTGAAGTGCGCGCGAAGTCCTCGTTGGTGCCGAAGCGTGCGCGGGCCCTTTATCGGCGCACGGTCCTGAGTCCGCTGGGGCGGCCTGCTGCAGTTCCCCGCGTGCACCCCAACTGGACGCGCTCCACTCGAAATTGGGCGTGACGTTCACCCCACATCCACCGTGCGCGCGGCAACGGGTACCGCCCGCCGCCCGGCGTACCGTTCACGGCCGCGCCACCCTCTATTGCGTGAAAGTAAACGGAGTTGAGTCCCTCCGGTTCAACTCCTGGGCCACTTTGACCACTTCTGAAACATTTCCCATTTCAGCGCCCTTGTTGCTTATCTCACACGCCCCGGCTGGCCTTGAATTGAACTCATCAATCAGACAGGGTTTCGAGCCAGTCCGACGCAGATCTTCCGGTCTGTTCGGGCTATTGCGCAACGCTTTCCCCCCACACCACGAACGAGGAGAATCCTCGCAATGGCTCACAAGCGTTCCAGCAAGAAGCGGCTCATCACGGCGATATCCGCCGCAGTTGCCGCCACTGGTATCGCCGCCGTCACCGCGGTCACCGCGGGCGCGTCCCCGGCCGCCGAAGGCAAGATCTACGGAGCCGAGGCCAAGGGTGCCGTGGACGGCAGCTACATCGTCATGATGAAGAAGTCGATCCGCACTACGCAGAGCGGCGACCTGGCCGACAAGTACGGCGGCAAGGTCAAGCGGAACTACTCCTCCGCCATCGACGGCTTCTCGGCGACCGGTCTGAGCACCGAAGAGGCCAAGCAGCTCGCCGCCGACCCGGCCGTCGACAAGGTCGTCCAGAACAAGAAGTTCCACATCAACGAAGCCCAGGCCAACCCGCCGTCGTGGGGCCTGGACCGCATCGACCAGGAAGACACCAAGGGCGACAAGAAGTACAACTACCCCGACAGCGCGGGTGAGGGTGTCACCGCCTACGTCATCGACACCGGCGTCCACATCAAGCACAAGGACTTCGGCGGCCGGGCGTCGTACGGCTTCAACGCCATCGACGGCAGCGACAAGGCCGAGGACGACAACGGCCACGGCACCCACGTCGCGGGCACCATCGGCGGTACCGAGCACGGTGTCGCCAAGAAGGCCAAGATCGTCGGCGTCAAGGTCCTGGACGGTCAGGGCTCCGGCACCACCGAGCAGGTCGTCGCGGGCATCGACTGGGTCACCAAGAACCACAAGGGCCCCTCGGTCGCCAACATGTCGCTCGGCGGCGGCGCGGACGAGGCCCTCGACGCGGCCGTGAAGAAGGCCATCGACGCCGGTGTCACCTTCGCCGTCGCGGCGGGCAACGAGTCCTCCGACGCGGGCCAGGGTTCCCCGTCGCGGGTGAAGGAAGCCATCACCGTGGCCTCCAGCACCAAGGAGGACGAGCAGTCCGACTTCTCCAACTTCGGCAAGGTGGTCGACCTTTACGCCCCCGGCTCCGACATCACCTCGGACTGGAACGACGGCGCCACCAAGACCATCTCGGGTACGTCCATGGCGACCCCGCATGTCGTCGGTGCCGCCGCGGTCTACCTGGCCGGTCACAAGGACGCCAAGCCGGCCGACGTGGCGAAGGCCCTGACCGACGGCGCCACGCCCGACAAGATCACGAACCCGAGCGAGGGTACGCCCAACAAGCTGCTGAAGGTCGTCGAGTAATCATCTGACGCCCTCAGCTCCACCCGCCGGCCGTCGCGCTCGCCCCCACGGGGCGCGGCGGCCGGCGTTGCTGTGTCCTCGCCGATGACGCCCGGACGGCTCCGGCGCCCGGACGGCTCCGAGGCTCCTCCCTGGCCGCCGGAATGAAGCACTTCGCGTAGGCACTGTCTACCCCGCTGCGGTAGACAGTGTCTATGAGTGATCAAGACGCGGCGGGCCTGCGCGCCCGTTTGGTGCAGGCCGGCATCGACCTGCTGGCCGAAGAGGGCGTGCAGGCCCTGTCGTTGCGGGAAATCGCCCGCCGGGCCGGGGTCTCCCACGGGGCTCCGCGGCGCCACTTCCCGACCCATCTGTCCCTGCTGTCCGCCATCGCCCGCCAGGGGTTCGCCGATCTGGCCGACAAGGTCGCGGCGGACATCGACAGTCACCGGACGGACCCCCGCGCCCAGCTCATGGCCCTGGGCCGCAGTTACCTCGACTTCGCGCTTGCCCACCGCGGCATGTTCGAGCTGATGTTCCGTCACGACCTGCTGGAGAGCAACCAACTCGGCCTCCGGGAAACCAGCCTGCCGCCCTTCCGGACCCTCGTCGACCTCGTCTCCCGGGTGCGGCCACAGTCGGACGTGCCACCACCGGTCGTCGCGGGCGCCCTGTGGAGCAATCTGCACGGCATCGCCCAGCTGTGGAGGTGGGGCAGTCTGCAACTCGCCACGGGGACCGACGATGTGGAGCCGCTGCTCCGGGCCGCCCTGGACGCGCACCTCGGGCCGGCGGGCCGATGACCACCCGACGCCTCCAACGCCTCGTCCTCACCGGCAGTGTCACCGGGGCCGTCATCGTCGCCCTGGACGGCACCGTACTGACCGTGGCGCAGCCCGCCCTCCAACGGGAACTGCATGCCTCGTTCGCGCAGGTCCAGTGGACCAGCACCGGCTACCTCATCGCCGTGGCGAGCCTGCTGGTCTTCGCCGGCCGACTCGGCGACCGCTACGGCCACCAACAGCTCTTCGCCCTCGGGATCCTGGGCTTCGGCGCCACCTCGGCGGCCATCGGCCTGGCACCCGGCGCCGGCTGGGTGATCGGCCTACGGGTGGCCCAGGGCATCTTCGGCGCACTGCTGCAACCCGCCACCCTGGGAATGCTCCGCGCCACCTATCCACCCGACCAACTCGGCATGCCCCTCGCCCTACGCACCAGCGCCATCGGCCTGGCAGCCGCCGCCGGACCGGTACTCGGCGGCGCGCTGGTCGCGCACTGGGGGTGGCGAGCGGTCTTCTTCCTCAATGTGGTGCCGGCTTGTTTGATCGGGGGGCTGGCGTGGGTTGTTCGCGTCCCTTCTCTTGCCCCCGCCCCCACCCCGCCCTCCCCCCACCCCACCCCTCCCACCGCCTCCGCCGCCGCCCATGTCCCTGATTCCGCCCCGGCCTTCGAGCCCCGGACGGCATCCACCGGCGGTGCTGCCCCTGCCGCCACTACCGCCGTGACCTCGTCGAGCACGGCCGGGGCCCGCACCACCGCCGGGGCTGCCGCCGCGCACGGAGCCACCGCCATCCCAGGCGCCCGCGCCGCAGCCGGCCTCGACCTGCCGGGTGCCTGTCTCCTCGCACTGGCGCTGGTGAGCTTCGTGCACACCCTCGTCGCCCTTCCGGAAACCGGTTGGACGGTGGTCACCGCACTGGGCGGGGCCGCGGCCGCGTTCGCCTGCGGTGCCTTCATCCGGCACGAGCGCCGCACCGCGAGCCCGCTGATCCCCCTCTCCGTGGTCGGTTCGACCACCATTGCCTCGGCCCTTGTCGTCCTCCTCTCCGCGGCAGCGGCCCTGTTCGGCACGCTGTTCGTCAGCACCTACTTCCTTCAGGACGTCCTCGCGATGGACCCACTGGAGAGCGGTCTGCGGGTGCTGCCCCTGGCTGTGCTCATGGTGCTGAGCGCCCCGGCCTCGGCCGTACTACAGCGCCGGTACGGCCCACGCCGAACGACCATGGCGGCGATGACACTCCTCACGCTCGGCATCCTCGTACTGTCCCAACTCGACCGGAACTCAACGGCACCGGCCATCGGCGCGGGATTCCTCCTGCTGGGCGCCGGCTTCGGCACGGTAATGGTCACGGCGACGGCCGTCATCGTGCGCCATGTGCCCACGGCCCACGCCGGAGTAGCGGGCGGCCTCCAACAAACCGCGATGAACATCGGCCCCACACTGGGCGTCGCCACCGCCACCATGCTGGTGACCCTCACGATCCCCATCACCACGGGCGAACACTCACCCGGTAGACCACACTGGGCCGCCGAAGCCTTCCTCTCCGCAATGAGCCCTACCCTCCTGACCCTGGCGGCCGTCGCAGCAACCGGCGCCCTGGCCGCCGCCAAGCTCCCGCGCAGCACCACCGTCCACGGCGATTCCCGGCAGCCGCCCGCAGTGGCCGGCGGGCGTGAGCGTGACCCGTCCGAAGCATCCGAAGTAAGCGCCGTGGCCTCCGATGACTGACCCGTCGACGACCAACCCCCTGTCCCATGGGGCCGCACGCCCGCTCTCCCCTGAGTGGCGTGCGGCTCCAGGTGCAGGCAGCCGACGCCGCTCAGCAGCAAGGGATTTCGAGCGGGCCCGGACCTCGGACCTTGGACCAGGACGTGTCACCTCCCCTCCGACTGCCTCCGCTGAGCACCGATCCTGCCCTGCGGCGCGATACCTTCCACTCAGGTGCTCAGGTTCCGTCTATCGATCCGGCCGCGCGGCTCTACCGAGAGCCGCCCCTTCCCGCACCACGGGATGCCCGGTGGGCCGCTCCGCGCCGCCCTTCAACGTCGCGGCGCGTGTCAGCCGTGTGTCAGCCGCCCGCGAGCGCAGCCCGTACCGGCGCAGTATCGGCCCGGCCCTTCTCGTAGACCGTGAGGCCCCGTGTCAGATGGAGAGGTACCAGCAGCAGTTCCACGATGAGGGCCTTCCAGGCGTAGACGAGGTTGACGGCCTTGGTTGCGTAGACGCAGGGGATGTTCAACAGGACGGTGGAGAGGGCGAGTTTGCGGCGATGGGCGGCGTAGAGGAGTGGGGGTGTTGTCAGGAGGAGTTCGGCGCCGGCCCACCAGACGAAGGCCAGGGCGGGTGGCTGGTCGGTCGTTGCGGTGAGAAGGAAGGGGGTTGCCCACCACAGGGGTGCGGTGAGGATCTCCAGGAGGGCGAGCAGCACCCAGACCGCTAGCAGGGGTTTGTGCAGGATCAGCCGTCCGAGGTGGAGTCGGACGTTCTGACAGAAGCCCGCCATCCAGCGCCAGACCTGTTTGCGGAGGTAGGTGAGATCTTCCGGGTCGGCGGCCAGGGCGACGGCATCGGAGACGTAGACCGCGCGTCTGCCCGCGATCTGCTGGGACCATGTGTAATCCATGTCCTCGACGATGGTTCGTTCCGGGAAGCCGCCGAAAGCCATCAGGTCGTCGCGCCGGAAGACGGAGCAGCAACCCGAGCACACCATGGGGCTGTTGGCGCGGGCCTGGATGGGGCGGTGCCAATGGAAGCCAAAGAGATATTCGGTGGAGCGTCCGCGTTCCCAGAGTGTGCGGGTGTGGCGGGTGCGGACCGTGCCCGCGGCGACCGAGACGCCGGGGTCGTCGAAGACGGGCAGGACGGTCTCGATGTAGTCCGGCGCGAGGACGGTGTCCGCGTCCACGGCCAGTACGAGGTCGGTGGTGCACTGCGGCAGGGCATAGTTCTGCGCCTTGGCCTTGCTGCCGAGATTGCGTGGCGGCCGCAGTACGGTCACTCCGTGTGAGGCGGCCACCTCGCCCGTGCGGTCCGTGGACGCGTCGTCCACTACCAGGACCCGGTCAGGCGGGACCGTTTGAGAGGCGAGGGACTCCAGCGTGGCCGGCAGTCCTTCCTCCTCGTTGTGTGCGGGCACGATGACGGTGATGGTGTGCAAGTCGTTCTCCCCCTGTCTTGCGGATCGCGCCAACTACGACGGTGAGCAGTCCGATCACGCCGTAGACGATGGTGCTGATGCCGATGAACGGCAGTCCTCCGTGCATGTCACCGACGGTAGGGGAAGTGGCGCCCGGCGTGGTTCCGGAGGGTTCCTCCTGTGGATAACTCGCGCAAGGGGCGGGGCGCCGGCGGGAGGGAGTTGTCGGAGGGAGGGAGTGTCGGAGGGAGGGAGTGTCGGAGGGAGGGAGTGTCGGCGGGAACGGGGCAGTGCACGTGTCCGGTGAAACCCGGCGAGGTGAAAGGCCGTCATGTCCTTTGAGACCGGCGGCGTTTCGTGTTCGCCACCGGCCACTGCCTTCAGGAGTCCGCATGTTCGCCGCCCCTGCCTCCCCGGCCCCCGCCGCGAGGCCCCTTCCGGCCGCCCCGTCCGCCCCGCCCGCGGACTTAGCCTCCGCGCCCCGCCGCCGTCACCGGATCGCGGTGGCCCTCGCCGCGGGCACGCTGCTCGCGGCCGTCGGGCCGACGCCCGTGTCGGCCGCGCCCAAGGCCCCGGCCGACACGGTGTCCACCGTCAAGTACACCGCCGACGAGCGCCGTGAGGCCCTCGCCTACTGGACCCCGGCCCGTATCAAAGCCGTGGGGAAGTCCGTGGACCTCGGCCCGACCGGTCCGAAGTCCCGGCCGTGGCGGGGTGCCACCATGAAGACCGTTGGACGGCTGTTCTTCGTCAACGCCGACGGCGCCGACTCCTGGTGCACGGCCACCGCGGTCCGGAGTGCCAACCGTTCCGTGGTGATGACCGCCGGACACTGCGTGCGCCTCGCCGCCTCACCCGTCAACACCTACCTGGACCTGGTCTTTGTCCCCGGCTACCACAAGGGCGCACAGCCGTATGGTGCCTTCCCGGTGCGCGCCGCCCTGACTCCGCGCACCTGGGCGGAGGACGCCGTCAACGACGTGGCGGCGCTGGCCGTCGACCCCGACGCCAAGGGCCGCCGGCTCACCGACGTGGTGGGCGGTCAGAGCGTCGGCTTCCACCACCGGGTCGGCGGGCGGACCATCGCCCTCGGCTACCCCGCCACCCGCCCGCAACGTGGCGAGGAACTGCTGCACTGCACCGGTACGGCCACGCGGGCACCCAGCGACGAGCAATCCGTCCCGTGTGACATGGGTGGCGGCTCCAGCGGCGGCCCCTGGCTGACCGACTTCGACGAGGCGACCGGGCGGGGCGTGCTGGTCTCCGTCAACAGCCACGGCGATGCGATGACGGACAGCGCGCGCATGTTCGGCCCAGTGCTGGGGGACGTCGCGAAGCAGGTCTACGGGCGGGCGGAACGCAGCTGACGCCGGCCGGCGGGCGGGGCCGGGGCGTTTCTCCGGCCCGCCTCCCGCATCTCTGGGAACAGCGTCCGTCCTTGGGCCGCGGGCAGTCCAGTCAATGACCAATCGGTTGGTGAATGTTGGGGAGGAAGGGCGGCACCTCCCTGGTTCGTCTCCCTGGTTCGTCGAGCGCGTCAGGCGAGCTGATTCCGCCGCGAGAGGTGGACGGAGACGGCGCGAGCGGCAGACTGAACCCCATGACCCCACAAGACCCCAAGGCTGACCTTCACTTCTACCTGCAATCCGCCCGCGATGCCCTGCTGTGGAAGCTCGACGGGCTCTCGGAGTACGACATTCGTCGCCCGCTGACGCCGACCGGCACCAATCTCCTGGGCATGGTGAAGCACGTGGCCAGTGTGGAGCTGGGTTATCTCGGCGACACCTTCGGGCGGCCGTCCGGCGAGCCGCTGCCCTGGCTCGAAGACGGTGCCGAGACCAACGCTGATATGTGGGCCACCGCCGACGAGTCACGTGAGTACATCGTCGGGCTCTACCGCCGGGCGTGGGTGCACGCGGACGCGACGATCAGCGCGCTGGCACTGGACACGATCGGCAAGGTGCCGTGGTGGCCCAGTGGCAAGGACGAGGTGACGTTGCATCATGCTGTGGTGCGGGTGATTGCCGATACTCACCGGCACGCCGGCCATGCCGACATCCTCCGGGAACTCATGGATGGCGCCGTGGGGATGAACGAGCGCAACGACAGCATGGCGCCGGGCGACGCGGCCTGGTGGGAGAATTATCGAGGCCGAGTGGAGCGGGCAGCGCAGGAAGCCGGCCGGGACGCGCAATTTCAGACTTGAGCACGCGAGGTCTCAATACCCCTAAGTGCCAAGGGATTTGGGCGCCAGTGCCGCCGTTGTGTTCAAAGAGGCTGAGACGGTGCCGGATTGCTCGGCGCAGGCCAGCCGCCCATGACGGCGGCTGGCCCGCCCCGAGGCAGGCAGCACCAGCAGGCAGGGGGCAGGAGGGCAGCCGACAGCGGAGCCGGCCTGCCAGCCGCCCGCCCTCACCTGGCTCCACTCCTCGGCCGCGGGTACGCCGCCCCCCTACGACGTCCTCTCCTACGACATCCCCTCCGCCACCACCGACGCCGCCTGCGCGACCAGCGCGTCGTCATACTTCGCGTCCTTCTGGGTGCGGTTCGACATGATCGCTACGACGATGGGGGCGGCGTGGGGCGGCCAGACCACGGCGATGTCGTTGCGGGTGCCGTAGGTGCTGCCGGCGCCGGTCTTGTCGCCTACGAGCCAGGTTTTGGGCATGCCGGCCTTGATGAGTTTCGCTCCGGTGGTGTTGGTCTGGAGCCACTTGGCGAGCTGGGCGCGTTCACGCCCGGGCAGGGTGTCGCCGAGGACGAAGGTGCGCAGGTCCTTGGCGAAGGCGCGGGGTGTGGTCGTGTCCCGGGTGTCGTTCGGGGCCCAGTCGTTGAGTTCCGGTTCGTGGCGGACCATCCGGGTGGTGTGGTCACCCAGCTTCTCCAGTACGGCGTCCAGGCCCTTGGGGCCGCCGATCGAGTCGAGCAGCAGGTTGGCGGCGGTGTTGTCGCTGTAGCGGACGGCGGCGTCACACAGGGCGCGCAGGGTCATCCCGGTGTCGACGTGCTCTTCGGAGACGGGGGAGTTGGGGACCAGATCGTCGCGGGAGTAGGTGATCACCTTGTCCATGCCGGACAGTGAGTACTTTTGCAGCACGGCGCCGGCGGCCAGCGCCTTGAAGGTGGAGGCGTGGGCGAAGCGTTCGTCCTGGTGGTAGGCGATCTCGCGGCCCGTGCCGGTGTTGAGCGCGTAGACGCCGAGCCGGGCGTCGAATTTTCGCTCAAGGTCCTTGAATGCCCGGGCGGATGACTTCGGCGTCGCGTCCGTGTGCGCTGCTTTCGTGGTGGGGGAGGAGGCGGCCGGGGAGCCGCAGGCGGTGAGCGGGACGAGACTGAGGGCGGCGAGCGCGCCGATCACCAGGCGCCGGGCTCGGGTGTGGTGCATGTCAGATCCTTTGGGAATCCCGGGCGCGCGAGGCGTACGGGGAACGGGGGCGGCCGGCCCTGCTCCGGGTGGCCGCCGTTGCCGCGACCACCCTCGCGTTCCGGCATCTATGCAGTCCAATGCGCTCATGAGGGTTTCCATGCCGAAATCGCATAGGGTGGCGCCGTGGATCTGGTGGGAGCGTGTCGTGCGTTCGTCAGCGTGAGCGAGCGCGGCAGTTTCACCGTCGGAGCGGCCGCCGCGCGGATGTCGCAGTCGGTGGCCAGCCGTCGTGTCGCCGCCCTGGAGGAACGCTTCGGTGAGCGGCTTTTCGAGCGGACGGCGCGGCGGGCCGTGCTCACGCCCTTCGGCCGGGACCTGCTGCCGGCCGCCAGACAGCTGGTGCTCGCGGCCGATGTGCTGCAACACGAGGCGGAGACCGCCAAGCTCAAGCCGTGGCGGCTCGCGGTGCCCGACATCTGCTCCACCGCCGGTCTCGCCCGCCTCATCGCCGACGCCCGAGGCCACGGAGTCACCCTCGATCTCCGTGCCGCGGCACCGGCGGAGCGGGCCGAGCTGCTGCACTCCCAGCAGGTGCGCGCCGCCTTGCTCGCCGTCCCGCGGGACGAGGCGACCTGGTCCGTGCCGCTCGGGCTCGCCGGTGCGCAGGATCCGGGAGGCAAGCGCCTCTATGCCGAGACGCTGCGCATGGGGCGCGCCGCGCTCGGCGAGCCCCGCCGTATCTGGATCCAGCCGGAGGACGATGTGCCGCACATCCGTGACCCGTTGACGCGACTGCGCGATGCCGTCGGGCTGCGGCCCGCCCAGCTCGTCGTCGCGGCGGACCACACGGCCGCCGCGGCGGAGGTGCTGTGCTCGCGCGATGTGCTGCTCTGCTCCCCCGCGCAGGCTCGGGAACTCGCCCTGCACTGGCGGCCCCTCGGCGAGATCACCCTCACCCGGGGGTTCGCCCTCGCCACTGCCGTCGCCGGCCACCCGGACCATATCCGGGCGCGTCTGGGCGACGAGATCGCCCGCTGCCTCGGCGCCGACGAGGGCGCCGGGACGCCGGGCGCGGTGGTGACATGAGCACCGAGGCACTGCTTCGCGAGATGCGTCAGCAGCTGCGCGACGGCGGTCTGCACGGCTGTTTCCTCGTCCGGGACCTGCATACGGGACAGGAGCTGGGCATCGAGCCGGACACCCAGCTGCCCGCCGCTTCCCTGGTGAAGATCCCGCTGGCGCTGGCCACACTGGAACGCATCCGGCGGGGCGAGCTCGACGGATCGACGATGCTGACGGTGGAACCCGGGCGGATCACCTCGCCCGGTCCGACCGGGCTGAGCCGATTCCGTCATCCGGTCCGGATCGCGATCGATGATCTGCTCTACCTCAGCACCTGCGTGAGCGACGGGACGGCCGCCGACGCGTTGTTCGCCCTCACCCCGCCCGCTCAAGTTGCCGGAATCATGCGGGAGTTCGGGCTTCAGGGCGTCTCCGTCCGGCACACCACGCGCGAGCTGACCGAGACCCCCGTGGAACGCTTCGATGCCGCGGAGGCCCATCTCGCCTACGCGCTCGCCATCGAGGCCGGCACCAGCGGCCGCGGCCACCGGGTGCCGCAGCTCGATGTGACCCGCGCGAACTCCGGCAGCGCGCGCTCGTACGTCGAACTCCTCCAGGCGCTGTGGACACCGTCGGCGATCCCCCCGGAGGTGGCCGAGCGCGTCCGCGGCCTCATGGCGGACAATCTGCTGCGGCAGCGCATCGCCCCGGACTTCAGCTCGGACGCGTCCATCTGGTCCTCCAAGACCGGCACCCTGCTCAACCTCCGGCACGAAGTCGGTGTCGTCGAGCACTCCGACGGCCAGACCTTCGCCGTCGCCGCCCTCACCGAGTCACTCGTCCCGGCCGGCACCCAGCCCGATGCCGATGCCGTCATGGCGCATGTCGCGCGCACCCTCCGCGACCACCTCCGGCAGCTTTAGGGCGTGCCTGTGGGGGATGCCCCCGGGGCGCCGTCCCGGTGCGGTGGTCCGGGACCGTACTCGGTGAGCAGCAGGGCGATGTCGTCGGCCCGGTAGGAGGAGCCCCGGGCGTTGTGCAGCAGCCGGTCGGCGAGTTCGTCCAGGGAGTCCGCGCGGGCGTGTGCCAGGGAGGAGCGGAGGCGGTCGATCCCCACGTCGATGTCGGCGCCGGGCTCCTCGACCAGACCGTCCGTGTAGAGGGCGAGGACGGATCCCGGCGGGAGGCCGACCGGGGTGGTGGGGTAGGTGCTCGTGTGCTCCACTCCGAGGAGGGGGCCGATGTCGAGGTCGAGGACCTCGGTCGTCCCGTCGGGGCGGCGGAGCAGCGGCGGGGGGTGGCCGGCGGTGACGGCTTGGGCGTGGTGGGTGTCGGCGGCCACGTGGAGGTAGCAACAGCTGGCCAGCAGCCCGGGGTCGAGGTCGATGAGGGTGCGGTTGACGCCCGCCATCACCTCGCCGGGGGTATGGCTCACTGCGGTGAACGCCCGTACCGCGCTGCGGAGTTGGGCCATGGTGGCCGCGGCGGCGATGCTGTGGCCCTGGACGTCGCCGATGATGAGCGAGACCCCCTGACCGGTGGGGACGGCGTCGTACCAGTCGCCGCCGATGTCCATGCCGCTGGTGCCGGGCAGATAGCGCGCGACGGTGCGGATGCCGGGGATCACGGGCAGCCGGTGCGGCAGCAGCGCCTGCTGGAGGCCGCGTGCGATGGCGAACTCCGAGTCGTAGAGCTTCGCGCGTTCCAGGGCCTGGGCGATCAGCCCGGCGAGGGCGGTGAGCACCCCGCGGTCCTTCTCGGTGAACCGGTGGTTCTTGTCGAAGCCCAGGACGCAGGTGCCGACCGGGTGGTTGGAGGCGATCAGCGGCAGATACGCCCAGGAGTTCACCTCGCCGGTGGCGGCGCCCGGATAGTTCCGGGTGAGGTCCTGCCGCGATTCGATGAAG
Organism: Streptomyces sp. NPDC029466; assembly: GCF_055574515.1. Taxonomy (NCBI): domain Bacteria; kingdom Bacillati; phylum Actinomycetota; class Actinomycetes; order Kitasatosporales; family Streptomycetaceae; genus Streptomyces; species Streptomyces sp. NPDC029466. Next base: position 101,949 of record NZ_JBVHZH010000006.1, on the reverse strand, counting down.
AGCGGAGCGCCGGCGGTCAGGGCCTCCGTTCCGGGCAGCCGGGCGTGCAGCGGCGCGCCCTCCAGCCCGTCGAGGAAGTCTTCGTGGCGCCCGGTGTGGAAGAGGCGGTGCATCGTTCCCTGGCGGACCACATAGATGGCCAGCTGCTGGCCTCCGAAGGCGGGCAGGAGCTGGTCGGAGACGACTTCGCAGACCTGGCGGGTGGTGACCGCCTCGGTCAGCGCGCTGCCGAGCTGGAGGACGTGGTGCATGACGCCCAGCCGCGTCGGGGTGGCGGCGGTGGCCGGCTCGGCCGCGGAGGCGGGCGGCGCCGAGGCCGACGGGGGATGGCCCAGGGGCACCACCCGGCCGGTCACCCCGTCCGCTTCCGGATGGAGGGAGAAGGCGAGCCAGCGGTCGGGCGCCTGGCAGGCGAGGAACGAGGCCGGCGCCTGCGAGATCATCGCGGACCGGTGCCGGGACTCGACATCGGGATCGGACAGCCAGGGCAGCGCGTCCCACAGAACCCGCCCCAGCAGCTCGTCGCCGGACACGTCCAGCTGCCGCAGGGCGGTGTGGTTGGCGTAGGTGACCCGCCCGTCGGGGGCGAGGGAGAACAGCCCGTCCCGCAGCCGTTCGACCGCGGCGACGGCCGCGCTGCCGGCCCGGCTGTCGACGACCGCGCCCACCAGCTGGCGGCGGGCCGGCGCCTCGCCCGTCTCCAGGACCCGGGCCCACAGCTCGACCGTGCGGTAGCCCTCGCCGCCGCCCCCGCGATCCCGTACGCGCAGGCGCCGCGCGGTGATCCGGTGGCCCCTGGCGGCCGCCTCCCGGGCCGCGGACAGGAACGCGGCGAGATCGCCGGGGTGCAGGCAGGCGGCCAGCGAGGTGGCCTGACCGTCGAAGGCCCGGGGGTCGAGACCGAAGATCGTGCAGAGCTCGTCGTCCCCGCGGAAGGCGCCGGAGCCGAGATCCCAGCCGAACAGGCCGACCCGTACGGCCGTGGCGGAGGGCGCCGGGATCTCGACCGGCACCGTCTCCGGGGCGCAGTCCACCGGATCGCCGGTACGGGTGCGGAGCGCGGCGAGGGAGCTCCCGAGCCGGCCGGCGACGGTCCGTACGTGGCGGCGCCGGGCCCGGGACAGCCCTTCGCTGCCGGGTGACGCCGCCCAGACGATCGCCAGCGCCCCGAAGGTTTCGCCGCCCGCGCACACCGGCACGGAGCAGGAACCGAAGGCGTACGGCAGCGCCACCGCGAGCTGCGGATAGCGGCGCATGGTCTCCTCGGCGTTGGCCAGGTGGACGGTGCGCCCGGAGCGGTACGCCGTGGCGAGCGGGATGGGGCTGCTCACCGGGATCAGGTGCCAGCCACCCAGCAGGGAGGGCGGTACCCCGTATGTCGCGGCGAGCACGATCGACCGGCGGTCGCGGGAGCGGAGAAAGACGCTGCCCGCGTACGCGCCGGTTCCCTCGACGGCTTCGACGGCGGCCGCGGCGAGCAGATCCGCGCGCTCCGCCGTCTCGCCGACGGTCATCCCGCGCATACCTCCAGTGTGCGCATGGGTCGGCCCGGCGGCACAGAGCGGCCACGCAGCGAGACGCAGGGGTCACCGGCTGCACCCTCCTGCCGCGCCGGGACGCCTCAGGCTCAGGCTCAGGCTCGGGCCCGCACCCATGGCCGCCTCACCCGGGCCTCCGCCTTTGGGCGGCGGCCCGGCACCTCCGTCTTTGGGCAGCGGCCCCGCCACCTCTGTCTTTGGGCAGAGGCGGCTCACCCTCAAGAAGCAGGGAAGCCCGGCGCGGAGCCCTCGATAATCGTCGTCATGTCCTCCAGCGCCCCGGCCGAGACCGCGCCCCCCGTTTCCCGAAGCCTCTTCGCGGGGCCGGGGGAGCAGGGGCGGTGGCTGGTGTGGCGGGCGGTGGGCGAGGCGGTCACGGCCGCGGTGCTGGTGCTGCTCGTGCATGTGGCGGAGTCGGACGTCGAGGCCAGGCTGGTGGGCGAGGCGGCGGGCCTGGCGGTTCTCGGGGTCGTGCTGGTGCTGATGCGGCGCCGGTTTCCGGCGGCCTGTGTGGTCGGGCTGGCGGCGCTGATGGGGGCGGTGCCGTCGGTGGCGCTGCTGACCGCGGTGGCCGCCTACACCGCGACCCGGCAGCTGCGGACGCCCCGGCAGCGGATCGGGGTGCTGCTCGGGGCGGCCGCGCTGACGATGCTGATCGGCGCGGTGTGCGCTCCGGTGCTGGAGGTGGGCAGCAGCCTGTTCGGCCTGGCGCTGGGTGCGGTGCTCGCCGTCACCACGGTCGTGGTGCCGGGGCTGGTCGGTACCGCTGCCGGGCAGCAGGGCCGGCTGCTGCGGGCGCTGCGGGAGCGGGCGGCCGCCGCCGAGGAGGCGCGGCGGCTGGCCGAGAGCGAGTCCCGTATGCGCGAGCGGTCGCGGATCGCCGCGGAGATGCACGATCTGGTCGGGCACCGGCTGAGCCTGGTCTCCCTGCACGCGGGCGGGCTGGAGATGGCACTGGAGAAGGCGGCGCCCGAACTGCGGGACGAGGCCGCGGTGGTGCGCCGCGCCACCCGGGACGCGATGCAGGAACTGCGGGAGGCGCTGGGGGTCCTCGGCCCGCTGGAGAGCGACACCGGCACCGGCGCGCTGACCGACGCGACAGGCACCCGCGCGGACATCGAGGCGCTGGCCGAGGAGTCACGCGGGGGCGGCATCCCCGTCGAGCTGTGCTGGGAGGGGCCGGATCTGGACGCCCGGCCGGCCCGGGTGCGGCGGGCGGTGCACCGCGTGGTGCGCGAGTCGCTCACCAATGTGCACCGGTACGCGGCCGGGGCGCATGTGACCGTCGCCGTCCGCCACACCGGCGAGCGGGTGGTCGTGCGGGTACGCAACGGCGTTCCGCCCACCCGGCCCGCCGCCACGACGGGGCTCGGCTCCGGGCGCGGGCTGGCCGGACTGCGGGAACGGGTGGCGCTGCTCGGCGGAGAACTGGAGGCCGCGCGCACACCCGGTGGCGGCTTCGCGGTCGCGGCCGACCTCCCCGCCGACCCCGGGCCCGGCGCCGAGACGACGGACACCCGACCGGAGGCCGGTGGCCCGGTCGCGGCCGACGAGCCCGCCGGCCGGCTCTCCGTCCTCCAGCGGCGTGCCGCCGGCGCCGTCATCGGGCTGCTGGGCCTGACCGGGGTGGGCGTGATGCTGCTGTTCGGGGTCCTGCTGGTGGACCGGTCACGGTATGACCTCGCGTACGAGCGCCCCGAACGGCCCCGGTTGGGGATGACGAAGGAGCAGGTGAAGCAGGCCGTGCCGGCGGACGACGAGGCCTCGCGCGCGGCCGCCGCGGGGCAGGAACCGCCGCGTCCGCGAGCCGCCACCGAATGCCTGTATCCGTACGCGAGCGAGCGTCCCGAGGGCGGCCGGCTGCCGATCGTCCGCTACTGCTTCCGGTCCGACACCTTGATCGCGATCGACCGCTTTACCGTTCCGATGGTGACCGAACCGCATGGGAGCAGGACGCATGACTGACCAGCCCAACTCCGCGCTCTCCGGGCCGGGTTCCGCGATCCGGGTGCTGCTCGCCGACGACGAGGAGATGGTCCGGCACGGCGTCCGGCTGATCCTCCGGCACGCCGAGGGCATCGAGGTGGTGGCGGAGGCGGCCAACGGCGCCGAGGCCGTCCGGCGCGCCGCCGAGGACCGGCCCGATGTGGTGCTCCTGGACGTCCGCATGCCCGTACTCGACGGGCTCGCCGCCGTCGAACCGCTCACCGCCCTCAACCCCGCGCCGCAGGTGGTCATGCTCACCACCTTCGGCGACGAGGAGAACGTCCTGCGGGCCCTGCGGGCGGGCGCCACCGGCTTCCTGCTCAAGGACGAGGGACCGCAGGAGCTGATCCGCGCGGTACGGGCGGCGGCCGCGGGGGATGCGGTGCTCTCGCCCGGTGTCACCGGGACCGTCGTCCGGCGGATGCTCAGCGGCGGCGGGCCCCGCGTCCCGGACCGCAGAGTGGCCGGACTGACGGACCGGGAGCGGGAGGTGCTGGTGATGCTGGGCGAGGGGCTGTCGAACCTGGAGATCGGCGGCCGGCTCGGCATCGGGGTGGGGACGGTCAAGACCCACGTCGGCTCGATCCTGGGGAAGACGGGGTGCGGCAGCCGGGTGCAGGCGGCGCTGCTGGCGCACCAGGCCGGACTCATGGGCTGAGGCCCGGGCTCGGGCTCCCGTACGGCCCGCTGGGCCCCTCCGGCTCTCCCTTAGGAGCCCCGCCGGCTCTCCCTTAGGGGAGAGGGGCCGTGGTCCGTGCGGGCGAGGGAGCCGCGGTGGCTCCGCCCTTGGACAGGCGGCGCATTCCCGACCTGAGGGCGACGGATCCGGGGGTGTGTCGCGGCCACGATGGTCGGGAGTCCCGCACCCCTCCCAGGAGCCCCCATGTCACAGCCCGCACCCCCGGCCACCGGCCCTCAGGCGACCGCCGTCGCCGCCCGCGCGACCGAGCTGACCAAGGTCTACGGCACGGGCGAAACCCGCGTCGTGGCCCTCGACTCGGTGTCCGTGGAGTTCGGGCGCGGCCGGTTCACCGCGATCATGGGGCCCTCCGGCTCGGGAAAGTCGACCCTGATGCACTGCATGGCAGGGCTCGACTCCTTCTCCGGGGGCTCGGCCCGGATCGCCGACACCGAACTGTCCCGCCTGAGCGACCGTCAGCTCACCGTACTCCGCAGGGAGAAGGTCGGCTTCGTCTTCCAGTCGTTCAACCTGCTGCCCACGCTCAACGCCCTTGAGAACATCACGCTGCCGATGGATATCGCCGGCCGCCGGCCCGACCAGGAGTGGCTGGAGCTGATCGTGGGGACCCTCGGCCTGTCCGGGCGGCTGCGGCACCGCCCCTCGCAGCTCTCCGGCGGCCAGCAGCAACGCGTCGCGGTGGCCCGCGCGCTGGCCGGGCGACCCGAGATCATCTTCGCGGACGAGCCGACCGGCAACCTCGACTCCCGGTCCGGCGCGGAGCTCCTGGGCTTCCTGCGGGATTCGGTACGCGAGCTGGGACAGACGGTCGTGATGGTCACGCACGACCCGGTGGCCGCCTCCTATGCGGACCGGGTGGTCTTCCTCGCCGACGGGCGGCTCACCGACGATCTGCCCGCCCCCACCCCCGAGGCCGTCCTCGACCGGATGCGGCACTTCGACGCCCAGGGCCGGCAGACCTGACGCGTCCGCCCCTCAGCGCCCGTATTCCGCCTCCGCCCCCCTCGCACTCCTCTGGAACCGACCATGCTGCGTACCGCCCTGCGCAACGTCCTTGCGCACAAAGCCCGCTTGTTCATGACCGCGCTCGCGGTCCTGCTCGGTGTCGCGTTCGTCTCCGGCACCCTCGTCTTCGGCGACACCGTCGCCCACGCCTACCGCAGCGCCTCCCTGGCCGGCCTCCAGGGCGTGGCCGTCTCCGTACGGGCGGCGGCGCCCACCACCGCCGCCGAGACGGCCGGCGGCGAGGAAGCCCCGGCCCCCGACCCGGCAGGCAACGGGGCCCCCGAGCGAACCACCGCCCTCGACACCGCGCTGGCCCGGAAGATCGGCCGACTGCCGGGCGTCGCCTCGGTACGCCCCACCGTCCACGGCGAGGCCACCGTGGCCGGAAAGGACGGCCGCCCGGTCAGCGCCGACAGCACCCGGGCGCACCTCGCCACCAACTACGTGCCGGGCAAGGACGGCAAGGACAGCCACTATCCGCTGAAGGCGGGCCGCGGCCCCGCCGCCGCGAACGAGCTCGCCCTCGACGCCAGGACCGCCGAGAAGGCCGGCTACCGCATCGGTGACACCATCCGTTTCGCCCTCGACGGGCCCGTCCTGACCAAGAAGCTGGTCGGCGTCGTCTCCACCGACGATCCGCGGATCGCCGCCGGCGGCACCCTCACACTCTTCGACACCCGGACGGCACAGCAACTGTTCCTCCGCCCGGGCGAGTTCGACGAGTTCGCGGTCGCGGCCCAGGACGGCACCGATGAGCGCGCACTGACCGACCGGGTACGGGCGCTGCTCCCCGCGAAGGGCGTCCAGGCCCTCAGCGGCGCCGACCTGGCCGAAGAACAGTCCGCCGAGATCGCCCGGAACACCCGGTCCCTCACCAAGACGCTGCTGGTCTTCGCCGGCATCGCGCTGTTCGTGGGCGCGTTCCTCATCGCCAACACCTTCACCATGCTCATCGCCCAGCGCAGCCGCGACCTCGCGCTGATGCGGGCCGTGGGCGCCTCGCGCCGCCAGGTCGTACGCGCCGTCCTCATCGAGGCCGCGCTCCTCGGCCTGGTGGCCTCCGCCGCCGGATTCGCACTCGGCCTCGGCATCGCCACCGCCCTGCGGCCGCTGCTCAACACCACGGGTGCCGGACTGCCCGACGGACCGCTGGTCATCACGCCCGCGGCCCCGCTCGCCTCGCTCGCGGTCGGTGTCGCCGTCACCGTGCTGGCCGCCTGGCTGCCGTCCCGCAAGGCCGCGAAGATCGCCCCCGTGACGGCGCTCAGCAGCGTCGACCAGGCGCCGCCCGCCCGCGCCCTGCGGATCCGCAATGTGCTCGGCACCCTGCTCACCGGGGCCGGGACGCTGGTGATGCTGTACGTCTCCACGCTCCGGACGAGCAAGGAATCACACCTGATGCTCGCCATGCTCGGCTCCGCCCTCACCCTCGGCGGCGTGATCGTGCTGGCCCCACTGCTCTCCCGGCCGCTGATCACCCTGGCCGGCAAGGTCACCACCCGCCTCTGCGGCGTCAGCGGCAAGCTCGCCAAGGAGAACGCGCTGCGCAACCCGCGCCGTACGGCCGCCACCGCCTCGGCCCTGATGATCGGGCTCGCCCTGATCACCGGACTGACCGTCGGCGGCCACTCCGCCCAGCGCGCCATGGCCAAGGAGGCCACCCAGGGCCTGACCGCCGACTACAAGGTCACCAACAGCACCGCACGCGGTCTCGCCCCGGACACCGCCGCCAAGGTCGCCCGGGTACCCGGAGTCGCCGCGGCCGCCCCCGTCACCTCGGCGGGGCTCGACACCCAGGGCACGTACGCCGTGCTGACCGGCACCGACCCGAAGGCGTTCGGCAAGACCGCGCGGCTCGACGTCCGGGCCGGTTCGCTGCGTGACCTCGGCAACGGAAGGATCGCCGTCTCCGACGCGTTCGCCCGGCGGACCGGCCTCGGCGTGGGCGACCCCCTCGACGCCCAGCTGGGCTCCGGCGCGGCGAGCGGCGCGACGCAGCGGAAGACACTGGCGGTCGTTGCCGTCTACGCCAAGACCCGCGCCGTCGACGACGCACTGGGCACCCTGACCGATGTGCTCCCGTACGCGGACTCCCAGGAGCTGGAAAGCGTGCTGGTCAAGGCCGAACCCGGCCGGGCCGCCGGCCTCGAACGCACCATCCGCGCCGCACTCGGCGACAACCCCCTGCTGAAGGTCCGCAGCCAGGAGCAGCTCATCCAGGAGAACAACGGCCCCGTCACCACGGTCCTCAACATGATGTACGGGCTCCTCGGCATGGCCGTCGTCATCGCGGTGCTCGGCGTCGTCAACACCCTGGCCATGTCGGTCTTCGAGCGCACCCGCGAGCTCGGGATGCTGCGCGCCATCGGCCTCGACCGCTCCGGCGTCAGGCGGATGGTCCGGCTGGAGTCGGTCGTGATCTCGCTGTTCGGAGCCGCGCTCGGCATCGCCACCGGCACCTTCCTGGCCTGGGCCGGAGGCGGCCTCACCACCTCCTCGATGCAGGAGTACGAAATGGTCCTCCCCTGGGGAAGGCTGGCGCTCTTCCTCGCACTGGCCCTGGCCATCGGCGTCCTCGCCGCGATCTGGCCGGCCCGCCGCGCGGCCGGCCTGAACATGCTGCGCGCGATCCAGCCGCACTGAGCGCCGGGGCGGGGCCCCGGCCCGCGCACCGCACCCCGGGCGTGCCGTGTCGGCCGAACGGGCGAAGATGCCGCGAGTGGCCATCGCCGGGCCCGGTCCACGGGAAGGGCGATGGCATGGGTATGAGCCACCCGCAACGAACGACAGGTACTCCGACGTGAGAGCTTTTGTCCTCCGGAAAGTAGGCGAGGTCGGCGTCATCGAAAAGCCGATCCCCGAACCCGGCCCCAACGACGTGGTCGTGCGCACCACCGCGGCCCTGGTGTGCACCACCGACGTACACGTCATGAGGGGGGTGATTCCGGTCGCTCCGGACGTGACACTGGGGCACGAGGCAGTCGGTGTCGTCCATGCGCTCGGCTCGGCCGTCGAGGGACTGACCGAAGGGCAGCGCGTCGCGGCCGCCGGGATCACGCCCTGCTTCCAGTGCGATTCCTGCCAGCGCGGCTTCTCCTCGCAATGCCGGGGACGGATGCTGGGCGGCGCCAGATTCACCAACCAGCGCGACGGAACGCTGGCTCAGTATTTCCTCGTCAACAACGCGGAGGCCAACCTCGCACCGATCCCCGACGAGCTCTCCGACCACCAGGCGCTGTACGCCACCGACATGCTCTCCACCGGATTCGTCGCCGCCGAACACGCGGAACTCCAACTCGGCGAGACGGTCGCCGTCTTCGCGCAGGGTGCGGTGGGACTCTCGGCGACGATCGGCTGCCGCCTGCTCGGCGCCGGCCTGATCATCGCCGTCGAGTCGGTCCCCGCCCGTCAGGAACTGGCCCGCCACTTCGGCGCCGACATCATCGTCGACCACTCACGGTGCGACCCGGTCGAGCGCATCCTGGAGCTGACGGACGGCCAGGGAGTCGACGCGGCCATCGAGGCGCTCGGCGCCCCCCACACCTGGGAGGCAGCCTTCCGGGTCACCAAGCCAGGAGGGCGCATTTCCAACGTCGGCTACCACGGGGAGGTACGAGAGCCACTGAAAATCCCCCTGGAGCCCTTCGGATACGGCATGTCCGACAAGCAGGTCTACGGCGGCTTCAACCGCGGCGGCCGCGGCTGGCTGCGACGCATCTTCCGCCTGATGGAGACGGGCAAGGTCGACCCCACACCGATGACCACCCACGAATTCAGCTTCGGCGACATCGAAGAAGCCTTCCGGATGATGGCCTCGAAGGAAGGGGGCATCATCAAGCCGCTGATTCACTTCTAGGCGGATGGCCGGATCGTTCCCCTCACCCGTCCCACCGCTCGCCCGTCCCACCGCTCAGCTCCCGTACCGCCTCAGTGATACTCCCTCAGCTCTCCCGGCCGCACGAAGTAGAAGCCCCGCGGCCCCTCCGGTTCACCGGCGCCCCCGCAAAGGCACGGCGCGGGCCGTCCCTCGACCAGCTTGCTGCCGTTGACCACAGGCTTGCCGTCAAGGCGGCGCCCGGCGAAGCCGAAGATATGCGTCCCCCGCCCCAGCCGCACCATCCCCGCGGTGACCTGCGCCGCCGGCACGGGCAGGCCACCGGCCACGAGACGCACGAGCACGAACAAGTTCAGCTTCTCCCGCGCGGCAGGCCCGGCCCACAGCGCGACGATCACCGCCGCCTCGTCCCCGTCCGGGACGCACCCCCGCACGTAATACGGCTTGGCCAACGGCACATCCGTGTAGTGCCGGAGCGCAGCGGCAACGGCCCGCTGCGCCCGGGAAAGACACGAGGACGAGCAGGTCACCGGCTGATCCTGGACGGACATGCTTGTCTGCACCCCCATGCGGTCGTCGTCGATGTTGATGACAGCGATGATCCCCCGCCGCCGGGGCCGGTATCACGCTCAGAGGGAGGGCCAGCCGAACACCAAACTCGCGAAGAGACCGAAAACCCACAGCACGGCGAGCCCGGCGACCGCGCCGAGAACACCGATCCCGATGACAACAGCCTTCGCCCCAGCGGTATTTGCCATGACCCCATCATCTCCCTCACCTCAGGGGGCGCGGGCGGCGGGGTGCCACCAGTACTCCACCTCCTCCCGGGGGACCGATGACCGCGCGAGACCACACCCCACCCCTCCCGCCCGTCCCCCGGATCGCCCCGCCCCTCGCCCGTTCCGCTGTCGGGGTGGTCGTCGGTGGCGGGTCGTGCCGCTGCGGGCGGAGGGGGTGGGGGAGCAGCACGATGGGCAGCGCTGCGCCGCCGTGACCGGCACGGTGGCAGGAAACCCCGGGAGCGCTCCGTGACCGCCCAGCCGCCTCGCACCGACGCACCGCCCGCCCGCTACGACGACCTGCGCGCCCTCGTGTTCAACTGCACCCTCAAGCGGTCGCCGGAGCGGAGCAACACCCAGGGGCTCATCGACCGCAGCGTGGGCATCATGGAGCGGCAGGGCGTCCATGTCGATGTCGTACGGGCCATCGACCATGACATCGCCACCGGCGTCTGGCCGGACATGACCGAACACGGCTGGCGGACCGACGCCTGGCCGGCCCTCTACGAACAGGTCATGGCGGCCGACATCCTCGTACTGGCCGGGCCGATCTGGCTGGGGGACAACAGCTCCGTGACCAAGCAGGTGATCGAGCGCCTCTATGCCTGCTCCAGCCTGCTCAACGAGTCCGGACAGTATGCCTATTACGGGCGGGTCGGCGGCTGTCTGATCACCGGCAACGAGGACGGCGTCAAGCACTGCGCCATGAACGTGCTCTACAGCCTCCAGCACCTCGGCTACACCATCCCCCCGCAGGCCGACGCCGGCTGGATGGGCGAGGCCGGCCCCGGTCCCTCGTACCTCGACCCCGGCTCGGGCGGCCCGGAGAACGACTTCACCAACCGCAACACCAGCTTCATGACCTGGAACCTGCTGCACCTGGCCCGCACCCTGAAGGACGCCGGCGGCATCCCCGCCTACGGCAACCAGCGCACCGCCTGGGACGCGGGCTGCCGGGACGATTACGAGAACCCGGAACATCGGTAGGCCCGGCGGAGCATCGGTAGACCGCCGGAACGTCGGTAGACCGGCGGCACGGCCGGCCCTCCACCCGGCGCACCCACGGGCGACGCCGCAGCTCAAGGGAAGCCCCCCCGCGGCATCCACGAGCAGCGCCCCCGCAGCCCCGCCCCCCCACGTGAAGAGCGTCACAACTGTCCACCGGCATGGGTGAGTTGGGCGGCGCTGGCTAGGCGTGGGGGCATGGCTGCGAATGGGGTTGAGGTGGTCGCGCGTGGGGTGAGCGTGCGGGGGGCACGGGGGCCGGTGTGTGAGGGGGTGGATGTGGAGGTGCCGGCGGGCGGGCTGCTGGCTGCTCACGGGGCGGCCGGGTCCGGGCGTACGTCGCTTCTGCTGGCGCTCGCCGGGCGGATGCGGCTGTCCGGTGGGGCCGTTCGGGTCGGGGGGGATGAGTTGCCGGCCGAGGGACGGCGGGTGCGCCGGGTGGTCGCCGTCGCGCGGGCGGCGCCGGCGGTGGCTCTCGAAGGGCGGCTGCGGGTGCGTGAGGTGATGGCCGAACGGTGTCTGACCAGCCCGGGGGTGAGTGAGCGGGGTATCCGTGCGGCCTTTGAGCGGCTGGAGATCGCTCCGCGGGAGGCTGCGCTGGTCGAGGAACTGGGGCCGGTGGAGGGGGTGTTGCTGGCGACCGCGCTGGCGCTCGCCGAGCGGCCGGGCGCGCTGGTGGTGGACGATGTGGATGACGGGCTGCCGCCCGAGGTGCAGGGGCGGGTATGGCAGGCCCTGGACCGGGTCCGGGACGAGGGTCCGACGGTGCTCGCCGGCTGTCTGTGTCCGCCCCCGTCCGGCCCCGGCCTGGTCACGTTGTTATTGCCGCAGCGCAGCCGGGACCGGCTGCCGGCCGGGTCGGCCGTGGGCCGAGGGGACGGCGGCATATGAGGGCCGTCAAGCTGGCGATACTGGAACTCCGGCGCTTCCGCGGGCCGATGCGCAGGTTGGTGCCCGTACTGCTCTGTCTGGTGCCGCTGCTGTACGGCGCCATGTACCTCTGGGCGAACTGGGACCCGTACGGCAAGACCGACCGGCTGCCGGTCGCCGTCGTCAACCAGGACCAGCTGGCGCATGCCCCGCAGGGCCGCCGGGTGGACGCAGGTGACCAGCTGGTGCGGCAGCTCAAGGCGTCCGGCACCTTCGACTGGCGGTTCGTCGGTGCGGACGAGGCGCGGGACGGGCTGGAGCACGGCCGCTACTTCTTCACCATCACCGTCCCGTCCGACTTCAGCAGCAAGCTCGCCACCGGCGCCGACGCCCGCCCGCAGCAGGCCGGCATCCGGATCGAACTCAACGACGCCAACAACTACATCGCCGGCATCATGACCGAGGTGGTGCAGAACAAGCTCCAGGAGCAGGTCAACTCCGCCACCCATGCCGCCTATGTACGCAGCGTCTACGGCGAGCTGTCGGACGTGCGCGACAAACTGTCCACCGCGGCCGATGGCGCGCACCGGCTGGTGGGCGCCACCCGCGTGGCCCAGCAGGGCACTTCCACGGTCGCGTCGGCGACCTCCACGCTGCGCGACGGTGCCGACGGGGTTTCCGCCGGGGCGCGTCAGATCGCCCGTGCCGCGGGGCAGATCGACGGTCTCACCGGCCGCCTCGACCGGGCCGCCGCCGACCGCCTGCCCGGAGCGGCCGCCGCCCTGGTGACCACCGCCCGGCTGACCACCGACGGCCTGGACGCGGTGCACACCGCGACCGGCGCCACCCGTAAGGGCACCGCGCGTGCCGTGGCGGACCTCGACGAACTCGCCGACTCCCACCCCGCGTTGCGCAGCGACCCCGTATACCGAACGGCCCTGCGGCACGCACATGACCTGGACGCGACCGCCACCTCCCTCGACGGCCGGGCCGCCGCCGCGGAGAACAACGCCCGGCGCTCGCTGCGTGCCGCCGAACGCCTCCAGAGCGGCATCGGTTCGCTCCAGCGCGAGGTGCTGGCCCTGCACACCCCGGTCCGCCTCGTCGACACCGGCTCCCATCGCGCCGCCGACGGGGCGCAGGGTCTCGTGGCGGGGCTGGGCACCCTGGAGAAGGGCTCGGGAGCGCTGCGGGCAGCCGCCGACCAGGCCCACGACGGTGCCGCGGATGTCTCCCGCACCGTCGACGACGGGCTGCACAAGATCCCCCGGACCAGCCCCGACCAGGTCGCGCACGCCGCCGAGGTGCTGGGCACGCCGGTCCACATCGACCGGGGCAATCTGCATCCGGCCGGTGTCTACGGACGCGGTCTCGCGCCGTTCTTCTTCGGGATCGCCCTGTGGGTGTTCGGCCTCTTCGCCTATCTGCTGCTGCGGCCGCTCAACACCCGGGCGCTCGTCGGGCGGGTCGGCGCGTTCACCACCGCCGTCGCGGGCTGGCTCCCGGCCGCGTTGCTCGGCGCGGTGGGCGCCCTGGTGCTCTACGGCGTCGTCGATCTCGCCCTCGGGCTCAGTCCGGTCCACCGCTTCTGGATGGTCGCGCTCCTGGTCACCGCGGCAGCGGCGTTCGTCGCCGTCGACCACTGTCTGCGCACCCTGTTCGGGGTGCCGGGCGACGTCCTGTCACTGGTCCTGCTCATCCTTCAGCTCACGGCCTCCGGCGGGCTCTATCCGCTGCCCACCGAGCCGGCGTTCTTCCAGCTGCTGAACCCGCTGCTCCCGATGACGTACCTCGTCGACGGACTGCGGGTCACCGTGTCGGGCGGGCTCACCGCGCACCTCGTACGGGACTTCGTCGTCCTCTTCGGCTTCACCGCCGGCTCTCTCGCCCTGACGGCCCTCGCCGTACGGCGCCAACGGGTGTGGACCGTCGGGCGTCTTCATCCCGATGTCGCCCTGTGAGGGCCCTGGCCGCGCGGCGCTCCGGCCCGCCCCTCCCCGTCTCTCCGTACATCGGGAGGCAGGGAAGGGCGGGCCGCGGGTGGTCACCTCTGGGAGATGTCGGCGCTGACGATCTCGCCGTCGGACACCGTGTAGGTGCCTTGGTACACCCGTACCGAGCCGTCGGTCTGGGTCGCGCGGAGGACGGCGCCGACCTGGCCGGAGCTGCCGTCGTTCACCGCGCTGAGTTCGATGTGCACCGTGGTGCCGAAGCCCGACTTCCACTCCGAGTACGAGGAGCCCCCGATGTTCTTGCCGCCGAGGTCCCAGGCCGCGGAGAAGTCGCCGGCGTTGATGTCCCGGTAGTACTCCTCCACGACCGCGCTCGCGTTGTCGGGGGACGGTGAGAGGTCCGACGGGGTGGGGGAGGGGGAGTCGGTCGGCGGCAGGGTCTCGGTGTAGGTCGGCGGCGTGGAATAGCTGTCGGTCGGAGGCGGGGAACCGAGGGCCGGGCCCGGGGTGGGGCTGGTCGAGGAGAGGGCGCCGACCGTGTCCTCGTCCGAGGAGCCGTCGGACGAGGAGAGCACGACGGCAGTCGCGCCGCCCGCCACGATCAGGGCCGCGAGCACCCACAGCAGCCACTGCGGGAGGATGGTGGGCCCCACGCGGACGTAGCCGTGCCCGGTGCCTCCGACGAGCCGGTGGGTGCCGGCGGACGCCGCGGACTCGCGTGGCGTACCGCAGCGCGGACAGAACGTCGCGGCGGCATCCTCATGGAGCGCGCCGCAGTGCGTGCAGGACGGCATGGTCATCTCCCCCCGTTGTCCCTGGTGTTCCCGGATCCGGCCGTCGCGCCGGACCGGCTACAGCCCGTGGATCGCCTCTTCGATCGCCACCGCCAGCGTGGCCAGGGCGGTGAAACCCGGCACGGCGCCCACCAGCGCCCTGGCGAAGACCTTCAGCTTGCCCTTGCGCGGTGCCTCCGACGTGGCCTCCTCGCGGGCGTCCTCGGCGGCCTCGATCAGGTCGTCCCGTTCCGGGTGCGCGGACCGGCCGAGCTCGTCGATCAGCCGGGTGAGCAGGGTGTCGAGGTCCTGGGGCTGCGACCGCGGCCCGTCGCCGTACTGGGTCAGCCCGCTGTCCCGGACCTCCGCCTTGGCGTTCTTGCCGCTGGCCACGGCGTTGCCGACGACATTCGAGCCGCCGGTGGCGATGATCCCGTCGTTCCTGCGCATGTGTACTCCTCATTTCTTCCTGGCTTTTCAGTCCAGCTTGAGCAGCGGGATCTTGTGGATGATGTTCATCGCGGTCCGGGACCGGTCGCCGGAGGCGACCGCGCTGGAATCCACCCGCGATCCGTGGGACGCGATGATGCCGTTGTTGATGATCGTCTGCTGACGCTGGATCAGCTCTCCCGCGTCGATACCACGCGCTTCGGCGAATTCGACGAGTGCGTCCAGGACCCGCTTTTCCACCGTCTTCAGGACCATCCCGCTGTCGGCCTTCTGGAAATGCCGCTGGTGATGGGTGGCCGCGGCTTCCCGGCGGACGCTCTGCCGTGCCCCGTAGTCGAATCGGCGCAGCCTGGTGATCAGCTTGTGCTGACGGCGCAGCCGCCGGGACATCCAGGAGTCGGGGGCGAATCCCGCGATCGCGCGTGCGGGGGAGGCCAGCAGAATGAAGAAGGTGCTGACCGCGGTCTCCGAGACCAGCTTGGCGAGTTCGCCGACGGACGGCCGGGGCATGAGGGTGTCGATGATCCGGTAGCGGTCCAGCAGCGGGAACAGCACCGTCGGCACGGCTTCCACGAAGAGATTGGAGTCCGACCGCACAAAGCGCAGAAAGAGCGAGGTGACCAACTCGCCGCCCCAGCCGGTGGAGTGCACCGCCAGATAGGGACGGGCACCTTCCTCGGGCGTCCGCTTCAGTGCGTCCATCTGGTCGAACGGAATCCGGGACACCGGCCGGCCGAGAGGATCCGGCAGAAAGCGGGCGTCTCCCAGCAGGGTCGAACCCTCGGCGAAGAGCCGCTCCTCGATCTCCAGGCAGGGCAGCGCCAGGGTGCCGACCCGCTCGGCGATATGTGCATAGAGCTCCGTCACATCGAATTCCTCCGGCTCGCCCTCCGGCCGGCTCGATGTGGTGACGTCGAATGTCAGGGACCATGAATCGAGTTCGGTCCCGTAGCCGATGAACGGCGAATAGCCGCTGTATGTGGTGACGTTTCCGTCGGCGTAATCGCCGATCTGGCGCAGGCGCATCGCGATGTCGTTGTTGAGCGGCGGCGGCGCGGCCGCCGGGTCGAAACGGTCCGGGCGAAGGCTCTGGAGATGGCGTCCGTACTTCGTGGAGAGCTCGAAGGAGAGCACCGTCACCCAGGACAGGAAGAGCACCAGCAGGGTGATCCAGGCTTCGGCGGCCACGAACGCGAAGAAGAAGGCCAGCAGGAACAGGACGGCGAGCACGAGATCCCGGCTGTGCCGGCGTGCGTTGGCCAGATAGGCGTGCCGCAGCACCACGGGAATGTCGCACGCCGGGGCCGGCGCCACCCCGAGACGGGGTTCGGCGGCGACCTGTTTGATGAGCGATCCGGCGTAGGCGCGGTCCAGGTAGGCGGCCGCACACAGATATCTGGTCAGGTCCCGGCCGCTGCCCCACCGCGGGACGGTGGCGCGGCGGTCGGCGGGCCGCTCCGCGAGCGGCACCGTGGCCGCGGCGGGCGGCGGAGCACCGGCAGGCTGCTGCGGCAGCGTCACGGTCGCCTCGCCGGCCTCCAGGGCCGCACCGCAGGTGCTGCAGAACGCGGCTCCCGGAGCGGTGCCCCGGCCACACCCGGGGCATGTCGTCGTATGCGTCATTGCTTCCCCCCACACATGAGCCCGGCTCACGTCCCACGAGTGCACCACAAGAGGAATCTGAGAAAATGTCGGAGTCACTCTTTGAGGCAGGACCGTTACAGATCCGGAACGGGCGCGGCGGCCGCACAGGTGCGCCCGCCCCGGTCCGTGGGGACGGTGCCGGAGGGGGAGCCGGGCCGGTGCCTAGGGTTCGGACCCGGCCTGTCCGGCGGTCCGGCGCTGCTTGGCGCGGTGGGCGAGCACATCGAGGATCCGTTGCCACGCCGGGGATGCCTCGACGACCCGGGAGAATGCCAGCGCCATGTTCCCTTGCTCGCTGCTGTCCCGTGCGTGGTCGATCTCCCAGTTGTCCAGTTCATCGATGAGCTGGTCCACGCGGGGATCGTGCGGATCCCAGTCGAGTGACTGATCGCAGGCGAGATACAGGCGGGTCGTCTGGGGGTCGTCGAAGCTGGCGGCCTTGTCCTTGATCGCCTGCGGCATGGACTCCGGGTCCAGTGCCTGGAGCAGGATCCACACATCCCGTTCGAGCCGTACGGTCCGTTCGCTGACCCCGAGACCGCGCATCCGGTTCAGGTTGGCGACCACCCCGGCAGGCAGGACGAGCCCTTCGCCGCCGGCCAATTCGGTGATCCGGCGGCGGTGCTCGGTGAGTTGGTCGATCTTGCGCTGCAATTCCGCGTCGATGTCGTCGACGGCCGCGGCGAATTCAGCCGGCTGTGCGTGCAGCAGCGCGTCGATACGGGCCAGCGGCACCCCGGCATCGGCGAGGGTCTTGATCCGGATGAGATCCACCGCCGCTTGCGCGCTGTAGCGGCGGTAGCCGGAGCGATCGCGTTCGGGTTCCGGCAGCAGGCCGACGTGGTGGTAGTGACGAACGGCGCGCACGGTCACGCCGGCGGTCGCCGCGAGCTGGCCGATCGTGAGCACCGTTCACCTCCGGTCTTCGGGAACCCTGGCGGGCCGAGTCTAAGACCTGTCCTGTGGGGCCGCGCCGGGGCGCGTTCGCACCCACGGGACGCGCTCCGCCGACGCCGCTACCGGGCCATTTCCGTCCAGGTGACCGGCAGTTCATGGACGCCGTAGATGTTCATGTCGGTCCTGAGGTTCACCTCGCCGGCGGGGACCGCGAGCCGGAGGGCCGGGAAGCGGCGCAGCAGTCCGTCGAAACCGGCGCGCATCTCGATGCGGGCCAGTTGCTGGCCGAGGCACTGATGGATGCCGTGGCCGAAGGAGAGGTGACCGCGGGCCCTGCGGTGGATGTCCAGGGTGTCGGGGTGGTCGAAGCGCCGGGGATCGCGGTTGGCGGCCAGCAGCGAGACGACCACGGTCGATCCCTTGCCGATGGTTTCCCCGCCGAGTTCGATGTCCTCCGTGGCGTAGCGATAGAAGACATCGGCGACGGACAGATAGCGCATGAGTTCCTCGACGGCGTCGGGGATCAGCTCCGGGGCGGCGCGCAGTTCGGCCAGCTGCTCGGGGTGCTCCAGGAGCGCGAAGGTGCCCAGGGCCAGCATGTTGGCGGTGGTCTCGTGGCCGGCGAGCAGCAGCAGGAAGGCGATGCCGGTCAGTTCCTCGATGCTGAGGTCGTCATGGCGGGCCAGGTCGGACAGGATGTCCTCGCCGGGTTCGGCGCGTTTGCGCGTGACCAGTTCGGCGAGGTAGGTGGTCATCGCGCCGTACGCGGCCATCTTCTCGTCGAGCTCCTGGTCCTTGACCAGGAAGGTGGCGGAGTTGACCTGGAAGTTCTCCCGGTCCTCGTAAGGGACACCGAGCAGTTCGCAGATGACCAGCGAGGGCACCGGCAGCGCGAACTCCTTGACCAGGTCGACCGGCGGGGTGAGGCGCGCCATCTCCGCCAGTTGCCGTTCAGTGATCTCGACGATGTGCTCTTCGAGCTGTTTCATGCGTCTGACGGTGAAGGCACCGGTCAGCTTGCGTCGCAGCCGGGTGTGGTCCGGCGGGTCCATGGCGACGAACAGGCCCGGTACCTGCGGGGACGGCTCGGTGGCGGCGGGCATACCGGGGGTCTCGTACGGCAGGTGGAGGATGCCGAGGTCCTGGCGGGAGCTGAACCGGGTGTCGGCCAGGAGTTGGCGGACCGCCTCGTAGCCGGTGACGAGCCAGCCCTCGTGACCGTCGGGGAAGACCAGGGGGCTGACCGGGCGCACCTCGCGCAGCCGGCTGATCTGGCTGGGCGGGTCGAAGGGGCCCGCATCGCGCTCCATGGGGAGGCCGTGCGGGATGGCAACCGTTTCACTCATGGGATGTCCTTTCGCGGCGGCCGTAGTGGCCCCGTCGTCATGCGCCAAAGGCTCCAACCCTGACGCACGGTCAAGGTCAACCCCCTCCCGCCGCAGCGGCCCGGTTCGCCGTCGCGTTCCGTATTGATGGCGAGCCCGCCGGTCGTGCTGGTGGCGGCTGTTCGGCCACCCCGCCCTGCCCGCAGGCCAGTTGATCGCGGGTGCGGAGCCGAGGGGGCGCTGCGTACGGCGTGCGCGGGTAGTCTCGCGCTGGTGCGGCGCCGGGCGTGGGCGAGGTGCCCCGGCCGGGAAGCGGCATCGAACAGCCTCCGAGCAGCGACTGACCGAAGCGGTGGTAACCATGGCAGATCATGACCTGACCGGTTTCGAGCGCGGCACCTTCACCCATGACGGCACCACGCACCGGATTCTGCGGCGGGGCACGGGGCCCGCCGTGATCGTGCTGGCGGAGATACCGGGAATCACGCCCAAGGTTCTGGAGTTCGCCGATCGCGTGGCCGCGATCGGCTGTACCGCCGTGCTCCCGGTGCTCTTCGGCAGACCCGGCCGCGATGCGAATCCCGCGCACATCGGTCGGGTGAAGGCCGCAGGCTATATGGCCTCGTCCATCGGGAAGGTGTGCGTCAGCCGGGAGTTCACCGTGCTGGCCACCGGGAAATCCTCCCGTGTGGTGACCTGGCTGCGGGCCCTGGCCGCGCAGGAGCACGAGCGGTGCGGCGGCCCCGGTGTCGGGGCCGTCGGGATGTGTCTCACCGGTGGCTTCGCGCTGGCCATGGCCGCCGATGAGCGCCTTCTCGCCCCGGTCCTGTCCCAGCCGTCGCTGCCGCTGGCCCTCACCAAGAGCCGGGCCGGTGGTATCGATATCTCCGCCGAGGACCTCGCCACCGTCCGGGGGCGCTGTGAGCGCGAGGGCCTGCGGGTCGTCGGGCTCCGGTTCCGCGGGGACCGGCTGGTGCCGGGCGACCGGTTCGATTTTCTGCGCCGCGAACTCGGCGAGGCGTTCACCGCCGTCGAACTGGACGACTCCGCCGCGAATCCCCGCGCCGTGCCGTCGCCGCACTCCGTCCTGACCGAGCACCTCATCGACGAACCCGGCCAGCCGACCCGCGCGGCGCTGGACGAGGTGCTCGACCTCTTCCGTACGCGGTTGCTGGGGCAGCAGCACGGTCCGGCGGTGGAGACGCCGGCCGTCGAGGCGGAGGGTGAGCGCTGAGCGGTCTCGGCGGGCCGTCGCTCCCCTGAGGGACGTCGCGGTACCGCGAAGGGACCCGCCGGCCCGGGGCCTCAGCCGGTTCCGGCCTCCGGGAGCGGAAGGCCCTGCGGGTCGGCGAGGAAGGCCGCGACCAGCGGGCCGGCCTGGGCGCGGCACTCCTGGAAGTAGGCGTGGCGGGCGCCGGTGAAGAGGTGCGTCCGGGCCCTGGGGATACGGGCGGCGAGCAGGGGTGCGTTGGCCGCGGGCGTGAGCCGGTCCTGATCGCCGTGCAGTACGAGAGTGGGGGCCGTGATCCGGGGGAGGGCCTCCCAGGCGTCGTGCTCGTTGCTCGCCACCAGGTGCCCCCGGCGGGCGTGCGGGGGCATCCCGGGGTCGCCGAGCGTCGTGTACGGGCCGGGATGGTCCGCCAGCCAGGCGGGGGAGTACATCAGGTCGAGGAGGGCCTGCCGCGCCGCCGTCGGATCGGCCTGGGCCAGGGCGCGCCGTACCGCGGCATCGCGCTCCTGCGCCCGGGGGCCGCCGGGCGAGGTGCAGCCGAGGACGAGGCGGCGGACCCGGTCCGGGTGGCGGGCGGCGAGCCACTGGGCGACGCGGCCGCCCATGGAGGTCCCGTACACATCGGCCTGCCCGATGCTCAGGTCGTCCAGGACCGCGATCAGGTCGTCGGCGAACAGCTGGGTGGAGTAATGCCCGCCGGGTTTTCCGCTGGCGCCGGTGCCGCGGTAGTCCATGGTGACCGTGCTGTGGGTGGTGTGGAAGTCCTCGCGCACACCGTCCCACCAGTGGTGGTTGTTGGCCTGTCCCGCGAGGAGTACCAACGGGCGTCCGGAGCCGTGCCGTTGATAGGCCAGCACGGTGCCGTCCTGGGCGCGGGTCGAGGCGTGCAGCTGCTGAGTGCCGTCGGTCATGTCGTTCCTCGGGTGGGCGACGTCGTCGGCGATGCCCACGCCGGCGGACAGCGGTCAGCGGGGCAGCTGCTCGGCGCCGGGATGCCTTAGGCGTTCATGATGACACCGGCCGGGTGGCGCTCCTCCGCCACCGGCACCCCTGGCGTCAGGTCCGCGCCCTTGTGTAGCGGAATGGTCAAGTTCGCCGGACAAAAGGGGCATTGGGCTCGCGCGATGGAGCATTTTTCCGTCGTACATCTGAGCGATCATGTAAAGATTGGCTTGTTCGTCGCATCGGAGATGGAGACACACGGGGGCTGGGCTGTGTTCTGTCGTCACGCAAGTCCGTCCGGGGAGACTCCCGGGAGCGCGTCGGTAACGGGCAGCCCGCTTTCCGGAGGGCGTATCCCCCACATTTCTGCGCCGCCCCACATTTAATCGCCGCACCGCCGAAAAGGCGGGAACAGGCGGGACCTTG
The DNA here is from genome assembly GCF_055574515.1 of Streptomyces sp. NPDC029466. Classification (NCBI taxonomy): domain Bacteria; kingdom Bacillati; phylum Actinomycetota; class Actinomycetes; order Kitasatosporales; family Streptomycetaceae; genus Streptomyces; species Streptomyces sp. NPDC029466. Next base: position 80,591 of record NZ_JBVHZH010000006.1, on the reverse strand, counting down.
CCGGAATCGGCGCCGCCTCCGCGGTGAATGACGCATGCCGCAAGGTGTTTGGACCGTACGCGTGCCCTGGCTTTGGCCATACCTCCGGGATCAGGTGGTAGACCGTGTTGCAGCGTGACATCGAAGTGAAACTCCTGCGCACCCTCATGGCGGTCGTCGATGAGAATGGATTTGCTCGCGCCGCACAGACTCTGCACGTGACACAGCCGACCGTGAGCCAGCAGATCCAGCGTCTGGAATCCATTATTCAGGCGCCGTTGTTCCAGCGCGCCAAACGGCCGTTACGGCTCACCCCGGCCGGGCGGGAGGTGGTGGCCCACGCCCGTCGCGTCATCCTGCTGAACAATGAAGTCCTCAGCAAGCTGTCAACCCTGCACAGCCAGAAATCGTTCAGCATGGGCTGCTCGGTCCACTTCGCCGACGGACTGCGGAGCATGCTCAGCCAACTGGCGGTGGAGCGGCCGCATTTGCGCTGTGCGATGGCCACCGGACTCAGCGCCGTGCTCGCCGATCAGCTGGCCCAGGGGGAGTTGGAGGCGGCGCTGCTGCTGGGGACGGAAACCCCGCGCTGCGAGACGCTCGGCAGACTGCGGCTGGCGTGGTTCGGCGAGGTGCCCCTGGTCGCCGGGGACCGGTTCCCGGTGGCGCTGGTCAGCGAGCGCTCCGCACTGAGCATCCGGATCGTCGACACCCTGGCCGAGCGCAACGTCCCCTGGCGTTCGGTGCCGTGGTGCTCCGACCCGCTGTCGGTCCGCGCCTCCGTGCAGGCCGGGCTGGCCTACACGGCCCTGCCCGCCGACACCCACCACAACCACCCCGCCCTGCGCCCCGCCCCGCTCGGGGCCCTGGGGCCCGCACCGGAACCGCTGCCCGTCTATCTGGCCTTCTCGACCTCGGTGCCCGAGCCCGTCGTCGACGCGGCGCGGGCGGTGGCCCGCGCGACGCTCAAGGGCCTGCCGCTGTCCCCTCCGTGACCGTCGTCCCTGGTGCGAGGGCCCGCATGGCCGGCCGGACCGGCCGGCCATGCGCCGGGGGGCGGCCCGGTCAATAGGCGGTCCGGGCGGCTCCGCGGGCTGCCAGCTTCGGGCCGTACGGAGCGGAGTCCAGCCACGCGCCCGCCTTGAGCCCGGCCGTGGCCACGGCCGCCGCGGCCCGCCGCCGCAGCCAGACCGAGGGGCGCTGCGCCAGCATGTGCTCCAGGGCCGCGCTCGCGCAGGCACGGTTGTAGCCGGCCGCCTCCTTGCGCTCCTCGCCGAACCGGACGATCTCCGCCTCGGCCGCGCCGGGATTCCCGGCCGACAGCGCCTCCCGGGTGGCGCGCACCGCCCGGATCGCGTCCGGGATGCTGGAGTTCATGCCCCGGGCGCCGAACGGGGCGAACAGATGCGCCGCCTCACCCGTCAGCAGCACCCGGCGGTGCGCGTCGGTGAACGTGGCGGCCACCTGCTGGGCGAACCGGTAGGTCGACACCCAGCGCACCCGCTCGCCGTACGAAGCGGGCAGCACCCTGGGGATCCAGCGGCGCAGCCCCTCCGGGGAGATGAACCGCTCCGGGGCGTCGTTCACCAGGAGGTTGAGGTCGACCCGCCAGCCGCCGGCGAACGGCACGATCAGGACGTTCCGGCCGCCGACCCCCGGGTGGTGGTAGTGGAAGACCCGTTCGAGCGGCACCGGGTGGGCGGGGTCGTCATCGAGGTCGACGACCACGAAGGTGTTCCGGGAGCGCGGCCCCTCCAGGGGGCTGCCGATGGCGGACCGCAGCGCGGACCGTGACCCGTCCGCCGCGATCACATAGTCCGCCTCCCACGTGACGCCCGTGGAGTCCACCAGCCGCACCCCGTCCGGGGAGCTCTCGGCCGAGGTCACCTCCACACCCCAGTGGAACTCCACCCCGTGTTCCCGGCACGCGGCGGCCATCAGGTCCTCGGTGTGCACCTGCGGAAGACTGGTGAACGGGGGCAGCCCGTCGCGGCGCAGCGGTGGGTAGGTCCGGGTGTAGATCTCCTGCCCGGCCCAGAACGACCGCTTGGTGGCCCACATCAGGCCACGTCCGGCGATCTCGTGGCCGAGCCCCGGGCTGACCCGCTCCAGTGCGCGCAGTGACGCTCCGTGCAGATACGCGGCGCGGCTGCCCGGCCGGACCGTGTCCCGGGTGCGCTTCTCCAGGACCACCGCGGGCAGGCCGGCGGCGCGCAGTGCCAGCGCGGCGCTCAGTCCGGCCGGACCGGCGCCGACCACCAGCACCGGCTGACGGGTTGCCGCGGCGTCGGGGATGCTCATGCCGCCTCCTGGACGAGATGGAGGGTGTCGGGGGTGAAGGAGACGATGCGGCCGTCGAGACCGCCGGTGAGCAGGGCGTGCCACAGCGCGGTGCGCATTCCGGTCTCCTCGCGGCGCAGCACGATCTCCCGCTCCGTAGTGGACAACTCCAGGTAGTCGCCGGTCCTCCGGACCGCCATCCCGGCGGCCTCGGCGGTGTGGACCACGGGTTCGAACTCCGGCACGTCGAGTACGTACACCGCGAGCGTCACGGGCCTGCCACCTCCGCGTTCTTCCGTATGAGCTCCGCCTTCCGCTGCCACAGCGCCTGCGCCGAGGGGCGCGGGGAGCCGGCGATGTCGGTGAGCGCGGCCAGCGTCAGCTCCGCGTCCCGGGCATCGATCGCGGACATCTCGCGGAGGGGTCTGGTGATCTCCAGCTGGATGCCGTTGGGGTCGTCGAAGTAGATCGACTCGATCAGCTCGTGCCCCAGTGGCCGGGTGACCCGCACCCCGTGGGCCTTCAGCCGGTCCCGCCAGGCCAGCAGCTCCTCCTCGGTGTCGACGTGGAAGGCGACGTGACGGGAGCGGTGCATGAGGTCGCTCGGCGCCTCCTCCTCCGGCAGGCCGAAGTAGTAGAAGAACGCGATCCGGTTCCCCCTGCCCATGTCGAAGAAGAAGTGCACGAAGTCCGGGTAGTCCTCGGTGACCCAGCCCGTCGCGGTGATCGCGTGCACCAGGGGCATCCCCAGTGCCTGGGTGTAGAACTCGTGGGTCGCCCGCGGGCGCCAGGTGACGAAGGCCAGATGGTCGACGCCGTCCAGGCGCGGGCCCGGCCGGCCGGTCCGGGGAACCGGGGACGGTGAGGGGGTTGCCAATGCTCCTCCTAGTAGGGGCGGAACGGCCCGGACCGGCGCTGCCGGAGCGGCGTCAGCGGGCCGGGGAGGGGGTGCGCCCCCGCAGCCCGGTGCCGGCGATGACCGCCCCGAGCAGCAGGGCCAGCCCGCCGACGACCAGCGCCCAGCGGGTGCCGCCGGCGTTGGACGAGGTCAGATTGAGGACCACGCCGAGGACGGCGACGCCCAGTGAGGCGCCGACCTGGCGGGCGGAGTTGAGCGCGCCGGCGCCGATACCGGCGAATTCGGCCGGGACGGAGCCGGCCATCCCGGCGACCAGGGCGGGCAGGGCGAAGGAGACGCCGAACCCGAACGCCAGCAGACCCACCACGGTGGCCACCAGCGCACCGGTCGAGTTGCCGGTGAACGGCGCCTGGAGCAGCGCGCCGACGCCCATGAGGACGAAGCCGATGGTGGCCGGACGGCGCGGCCCGATCCGGCCGACCAGCCGCCCGGTGAAGATCGGGTTGAAGGCCGTGGGCAGGGTCAGCGGAAGGAAGGCGAGACCGGCGCTGAACGAGGAGTAGCCCCGGCTGTCCTGGAAGAACAGCGAGAGCACGAACAGCAGCCCGGACAGGCCGAAGTTGGCGAGCAGACCGGAGGCCAGCGCGGCCGAGAAACCGCGGCTGCGGAACATCCGCAGCGGGAGCATCGCCGCGTCACCGGCCCGCAGCTCCGCGACGACGAAGACCACCGCCGCGACCACCGCCACCGCGAAGGCGGCCAGCACCCCGGCGGCCGACCAGCCCTTCTCCGGGCCCTCGATCAGTGCGTACACCAGCGCGGCCAGCGCCAGTACGCCGCTGAGCTGCCCGGTCAGATCGAGTCCGCTGCGCTGCTTGCGCGCGGTCTCCGGGGCCAGTCGCACCGTGATGACCAGGCTGACCAGGGCCAGCGGCACATTGATCAGGAAGATGGTGCGCCAGCCGACGGTGTCGGTGAGCACGCCGCCCACCAGCGGTCCGGCGGCGAGTGCCGCACCCGTGATGGCCGCCCAGGACCCCACCGCACGGGCCCGCTCGGCCGGGTCGGTGTAGGCATTGGTGATCACCGCCAGGGAGGCCGGCAGCAGCAGCGCACCGGCCACGCCCAGGGCCAGCCGCAGCACCACCAGCGCGTCCAGCGTCGTCGCGGCCGCCGAGACGCCGGACAGCACCCCGAACGCCACCAGGCCCCAGAGGAAGATCCGCCGGCCGCCGTAGCGGTCCGACAGCCAGCCCGCGGTGAGCAGCAGGGCGGCGAAGGTGATGGTGTAGCCGTTGGTGACCCACTGGAGGCCGCTCAGCCCGACGTGCAGGTCCCGGGCGATCGCGGGGAGCGCGACCGAGACGATCGTCATGTCCAGCAGGACCATGAAGTAACCGAGCGAGAGTCCGATCAGTAAGGTGCGCGAGGGCTTACCGCTCCGTGCCGCATCGGCGACGGAAGCCCCCTGTGGTTCCGCCTGCGTTGCCATGTGTTTTCTCCTCGGTTTCAAGAATCGCCATTTCCGCCGCCTGAGCCGCATCACCGGGGCGGGCCAAATCATTCAACCGGACGCGGAAGGGGAATTGACGGTGGTGACGAAGGGAATGCCCTATGGTTAACATCGGCCCAGCCGATGGGTCCTCAACTGGGGGGCGTGCGCGTGGAGTTACGGCATCTTCGGACGTTCGAAACGGTTGCCCGGACACTGAGCGTCACACAGGCGGCGCGGGAGCTGCACTATGCGCAGTCCAGTGTCAGTGACCAAATTCAGGCACTGGAACGAGAATTGGGAGTCGAGCTGCTGGACCGGTCGCAGCGCCGGATTCGGCTGACTCCGCAGGGGTCGGTGCTCTCGGAGTACACCAACCGCATCCTCAAACTGCTGGAGGAGGCGCGCTGGGCGGTCTCGCGGCCCGGCTCGGAGCTGGCGGTCGGCGCGCTGGAGACCGTGGGCCTGCATCTGCTGCCGGATGTGCTCGCGCACTACCGCTCGCTGTACCCGCAGGCGCGGGTGCGGGTGGGGCAGGACAACCGCGGCGAGCTGTACAAGGCCGTGCGCCGGGGTGACCTGGATCTGTGTCTGACCTTCGGCGACCCGCCCGCCGACGCCGGCCTGTGCTTCGAGACGCTGGCCGAGGAACCGCTCGTGGTCATCGTGCCGCCGGCGCACCATCTGGCCGCCCGTGGCCGGGCCGGCCTGGAAGAGCTCTCCAGGGAAGCCTTTCTGGCCACCGAGCGGGGCTGCGGCTTCCGGGAGATGTACGACAGCTCGTTCGGGGCCGCGCCGTCGCAGGAGCCGATCGCGGAGGTCTCGGGCATCGGCACCCTCGGCGCATGTGTGGCGGCCGGGATGGGCTGTGCGCTGCTGCCGCTGATCTCGGTACGCGGCCAGGCCGCCCGTGGCGAGGTGGCCGTCGTGGAGGTCGGCGACACCGATCTGCGGACGACGGTGACGATGACCTGGCTGGACCGCAACTCCACGAACCCGAACCTCACCGGTTTCCAGTCGGTGCTGCGCAAGCAGCTGGGCAGCTGACAGCGGGCCGTTCCGTTTCCCGGTCACCGCTCCACCGCCTGCGGTTCGGGCGCGGGCGGTGCCACGGGGGCCGGCGGGCGCGGCTGCGCAGCGGGTGATGGCGCATCCGGCGACCGCACCGCCGCCGACGGCAGCGGGATCGCCCTCAGCCGGGCGCGGGCGATCTTGCCGGTGACCGTGGTCGGCAGCCGGTCGACGATCACCAGCTGTTCGGGCAGTTTGTAGGTGGCCAGTCCCTTGCCGGACAGATGCCCGGTCACCTCGTCCAGTGTCAGGGCCGCCCCCTCGTGGAGCGCGGCCAGCAGACAGGAGCGCTGGCCCAGCCGCGGATCGGGCCGTGCCACCACCGCGTGCTGTGCCAGCTGCGGCAGATCGTTGAGCAGCTCCTCCACCTCCAGCGCGCTGAACTTCAGACCGCCACGGTTGATCAGCTCATCGGCGCGCCCCCGGTAGCTCACCGAACCGTCCGGGTGGAGAACGCCCAGATCGCCGGTGCGCAGCCACCCGTCGGCGGTGAGCGCGGCCCGGGTCAGCTCCGGCGCGTGGAGGTAGCCGCGGAACATGTAGGGGCTGCGGTACTGGAGCTCCCCGGTCTCGCCCGGCCCGGCGGGCGCGCCGTCCCGGCCCCGCACCCGGACCTCGCCGCCGGACACCGGCCGCCCTATGGTGTCCGCCGCCTCGGGCGGGTCCCCGGGACGGGTGAAGGTGCCCGCACCGATCTCGGTCATCCCCCACTGCACGACGAGCCGCGCGCCCAGCGTCCGCCGTACGCTCGCGGCCAGCTCGCGCGGCACCGGGGCGCCGCCGGTGCGCACCTCCCGCAGCCCGGCCGGCGCCCGGTCGGCCGGGCTGTCCTCCAACAGGGCGGTCAAGTCACGGAGTTGGGCCGGCACCGCGAAGGCCGCGGTGGCCGGGGCGGCGTGCAGCGCTTCGAGGAAGCGCCGCGGCTCCCACCCGTCGAACAGGCCGACACCCCCGCCGACGACCAGGGCCAGATGCACCGACAGCAGCCCGAACGCATGGCTGAGCGGGCTCGCGGAGACGAGGGTGTCCGCGGGGCCGAGTCCGCCGTCCGCCGCGACGGCGGCGGCGTTGCCGAGCAGCCCGCCGTGGCTGTGCACACACAGCTTCGGACGCCGGGAGGTGGTCCCGGATGAGGCGAGCAGCACCAGGGGTGTGTGCGCGTCCCGCGGACGGTCCGGAAGCTCCGCGACCGGGACCGGCGGGCCGGTGAGCAACTCCGTCGAGTCCGGCAGCCCGGCGTGCCCGGGGCGGGACGGACCGGGGCCGGCGGGCCCGCCGTCAGCGGATCCGCCGTAGGAGACCCAGACCCGGCGCAGCGAGGGGCAACGCTCGCGCAGGGCGCGGATCTCGTCGACGCGGTCCCGGCCGCGGCAGGTGTCCCTGGCCACCAGCGCGGCGGCCCCGGCCTGGTCGACCAGCGACCGCACCTCGTGGGCACCGTAGGCGGAGTGCAGGGGCAGCAGCGCCATGCCGAGCCGGGCGGTGGCCGCGTGCAGCACCACCAGCTCCCAGCAGTTGGGCAGTTGGGCCGCGAGCACCTCACCGGCCCGCAGGCCCTGCCGGTGCAGGGCGCCGGCGGTCCGTTCGGCCGCCAGCAGGCACTCGCGCCAGGTCCGGTGGCGGAGCCCGTCCCATACGGCGGGGCCCGTACGGCGGGCGGCGGCCCGCTCCAGAGCTTCGGTGAACGTCAGAAACGTGGTTGTCGATTCCGGATGCCGATCGTTCACGAAGCTCCTCCGTCTACGGCAGAACGAAACAGTCGCTGCCTTGCCGACAGGGATTCTGGGCAGTCGGTGAGCGGATCGTCCAGACAATTCCCGATAAGAATTCCTGATGCCGGCCGGCCGGTGGGGCGTCATAAGGGATATCTATCCAATACTCAACTGACGGCGGTGGCTGCTCTTTTCCATGGCGTCGGCTCATCCTTGTTCGGGCCGGCCGATGCGGTCCATCGGACGGGCCGAAGTTGCGCGCCTCCGGTGCACAACTGAGCGCCAGTGCAGGGCAGATGAGGTACCGAAGGCGGTCGCCGGCGCGGCCGGCGCAAAGAAATCCCAATAGAGAAGGGCGGTACTCCGCTTCGCGCCGGGGTCGTCACGGGGTTCGAGCACCACCGATCGGCGGCGCCGATGCCTGCCATCGAAAAGGCCGAAGCGCCCTGTTTCCGCTGGCCGTCCGGTACGTTTCCAGGTTTCGAGGAATGCGGAATCCATGCTTTTCCGTTTCGCGGTCACTTTCCGCTTGCCGGGCGAACGGAATTCCCCACAGAATGCCGACGGCCCCGATACAGGAGGTATCGATGTCCGTTGCCCACCCTTCCGGCACAGCACAGGAACGGCTCCGCCCCGGCGCGGGGTTCTCCGGGGACGGTGCGTTCTCCGGCGCCGATCTGCGGCGGCTGGACGACGCGATCCGTGACGCCCGGCTCGCTTCGACGGCGTCCGCGTCGACGCTTCTCGCACAGGTGGCGGCGGGCGGCGAGGCCGTAGCGCTGACCGAACGGCACTGCGTGTTCGACCACTGCGCGGTGCTGCTGTTCCCCCGCACCCTCACCGACGGACTGCGCGACCTGGAACGGCGCGGCCTGGCACCGCTGCCGACCGTGCCGAGCACCGTGGTGCGCCGCAGACTGAGCACCCGCCACGGACTCGACCCGGCCGCGTGCCAGGTCCACATCACCCGGCTCCGCCTGGAGTTACCGAACGGCCGTCGGCAGGCCGCGGTCGAGGTGTTCCTCTTCCCCCGCGACAGCGGCGCCTTCGACCGCCGGGTCGAGGAGTCGGAGGCCGCGCACGGCTTCGAGCACCACACCGCGTTCGTGGTGCCCCGCCCGAGCCCGCCGCTGCTGGAACGGCTCGTCACCGCCTGGCGTACCGAGGCCGGCCTGCTGTGGGAAGGCGGCGGTCACAACCCCCACGAGGGCGGCCCCCAGGGCTCCACCGTCATGTACTTCGTCCGGGAGCACGCCTGGCCGTCACCCCGCCGTCGCTTCGAACTGCACTGCGCCGGCGACCTCAGGGACTTCACCGCCCGGATCGCCGAGGAGACCGAGGCTGTCGACCGCGCCTACGCCGACTGGCGCCGCACCGCCCACGACGGGCCCCGCTGACCACCGCGCCCCGCCCGAGACCGACGCACCGTCCGCACACCCTTCAGGAGACACCGTGTTACGGAACGACACCCTGGGCCCCAGGAATCTGACGCTCACCCCCGAACTGCACAGCTATCTCCTCGCACAGGGCAGGATGACCCCCGACCCGGTGCTCGCCGAGCTGATCGAGCACACCGGAGCCGCCGTCCCCGACCAGGCACACATGACCGTCGCGCCCGAGGAAGGCGCCCTGCTGACCTTCCTGGTGCGGCTGCTGGGCGCCCGGCACATCGTCGAGGTGGGGACCTTCACCGGCTACTCCTCGCTCTGTCTGGCGCGCGGGCTGCCCGCCGACGGCTCGCTGATCACCTGTGATGTCTCCGCCGAATGGACCGCCCTGGCCCGCGACTTCTGGGCCCGCGACGGGGTGGCCGACCGGATCGAGCTGCGGCTCGGCCCGGCCCTGGACACCCTCCGCGCCCTGCCTGTCGAACCGCACCTGGACCTGGCGTTCATCGACGCCGACAAGCCCGGCTACATCGGCTACTGGGAGGAACTGGTGCCACGGCTGCGGCCGGGCGCGCTGCTGCTGGCCGACAACACGCTCTTCAGCGGCCAGGTGATCGACGCCGACCCGGCCGAGAAGCCCGCCGCCATCCGCGCGTTCAACGAGCACGCCCGCAAGGACGACCGCGTCCAGCTCGTCATGCTGCCGATCGCGGACGGGCTGACGATGGCCCGCCGGCTGCCGCCCGGTGAGTCGCCGGTCTGATGGAACCCACCAGCCAAGCGACGGCAAGTACGCCACCGGCACCGGCCGGCCGGACGACGCGGATGACGGGGGCGGCCCGGTCCGGCTACCCGCTGCCCTCGCTCACCGCCGAGGGACCGTTCGTGGAACTCGACGAGGACTGCCCCTGGGACCTCGCCGCGGCCCGGCAGCAGCCGGACTGGGACGACCCCGTCCAGGCCGCGGCCATGCGCGCCGAACTCGCCCAGCTGCCCGGCCTGGTCACCTGGGAGGAGGTCCGGCTGCTGCGGACCCTGCTCGCCGAGGCCGCGACCGGTCACTACCTGGTGATCCAGGCGGGCGACTGCGCGGAGGACCCGGCGGAGTGCGAACCGTCGGCGGTGCTGAGGAAGGCCGGGCTGCTCGACGCGCTGGCCGGGGTGATGACGGCGGGGACGGGCAAGCCGGTGGTGCGTATCGGCCGGATCGCCGGGCAGTTCGCCAAGCCGCGCAGCGCCACCACCGAAACCGTCGGCGGCCGCGAACTCCCGGTATACCGGGGGCACTTGGTCAACAGTCCCGAGCCCACCCGGACCGCGCGGCGGGCCGACCCGCGCCGGATGCTGGACTGCTACCACGCCGCCTTGTGCGCGGTGACCTGTCTGCGGCAGCGCACCAGCGCCTGGGCGCCGCCCACCGGCGCCCCGGTGTGGACCAGCCATGAGGCGCTGGTCTTCGACTACGAGCTGCCGCTGCTGCGGCGGACCGCCACCGGCCACACCCTGCTGGCCTCCACCCATCTGCCCTGGATCGGGGAGCGGACCCGGCAGCCGGACGGTCCGCACACCATGATGCTGGCGCAGGTGGCCAACCCCGTCGCGTGCAAGGTCGGGCCGGCGACCCGGCCGGAGGACCTGCTCGCCCTGTGCGCACGCCTCGACCCGGGGCGCGAGCCCGGCCGGCTCACGCTCATCGCCCGGATGGGAGCACCGGCGGCCGGCACCGCACTGCCGCCCCTGGTCTCCGCCGTGCGCCGCGCCGGCCACCGCGTCGGGTGGCTGTGCGACCCGATGCACGGCAACACCGTCACCTCACCGGGCGGTGTGAAGGTCCGGGCGGTGCCGACGGTCGTCGCCGAGGTCCGGGCCTTCCTGGACGCGGTCACCGGAGCCGGTGGAACCCCCGCCGGACTGCACCTCGAAACCACTCCGCATGACGTCACCGAGTGCGTCTGGGGAGACGACCCCGCGGACATCGACGCCGAACGGGCCGCCGGCCCGGCCCGGCACGCGTCCCACTGCGACCCCCGCCTCAACCCGGCGCAGGCCGTCGAGGTGGCCCGCGCGTGGGCGAACCCGTCCGCGCGCACCCCGGCATACGCGGCGGGCTCGGCGCTCGGCTGAGCCCGCGGCGCGTGCGTCACCATCCCTCCTGGAAAGGAACGACACCATGAGTGAAACCGTCATCCGCACCGACGACGGCACCATCGCCATGATCAACGTCTTCGAGGTCGCCCCCGAGAACCAGCAGGAGCTGGCCGACGTACTGAGCGAGGGCGCCGAGAAGTTCATCCGGCACCGGCCGGGGTGCGTCTCGGTGAACATCCTCCCCAGCACCGACGGCAAGCGGCTCGTCTACTACGCCCAGTGGCGCACCAAGGCCGACATCAAGGCGACCATGGCCGACCCCAATGTCCAGGTCTACCGCGACAAGGCGGCCGAACTGGCCAAGCCGGACCCGCACGCGTACACGGTCTTCGCCGTCCACCACCCGGAGGACTGACGGCCTGACACCGGCCGCCGCCCCCACCAGGGGCGGCGGCCGCGCGCATCCCGGCGGGGCGGACCCGCCCCTCGCTACCGGGGCCCGCAGACCGTCGCGGGCACCCCCGCAGGGGCCGCCCCGCCGTTCAGCTCCGCGAGCGCACCGTCCAACGCCTCGACCAGATAGTCCTGTTGATGGTGCGTCAACATCGGGTGGCAGGGGAGATTGAGATGCTGCTCGAACCAGCTGCGTTCGGCGACCGGGCACTCACCGCGCAGATGTCCGCGGTGGCGCCACTGCGGCAGCAGATGCTGGGGGAAGTAGCGCAGCTGGATCTCCACACCCCTGCGGTCCAGGGCCAGGACGAGCCGGTCACGCAGCTCCTGGTGGTCGGCGAGGCAGGTGTAGAGGTGGTAGGCGTGGGCGCTGTGCGCGGGCGCCGACTGCGGGGTGAGGAAGGAGTAGCGGGAGAGCACCTCGTCCAGCCGCCCGGCGAGCGCGCGCCGCCGCGCCACGGCCGCCTCGACCCCCGTGAGCTGGGCCTGTCCCAGCGCCGCGACCACCTCCGGCATCGTCGCGTCGCTGCCGGGCCGCCGTACGCAGTCGCGCTGGAGGGGCGTGGCGTACGCGGTCCCCGGCAGCCCGGCCGGCTCCGGCGCAGGGTGCGCGGTCCGGGCGTCCCCGTCGGGGGCGCGCAGCCGGTGCAGCCGCTCCGCCCAGTCGTCCCGGTCGCAGGTGATCAGCCCGCCCTCGCCCAGCGCGGTGCTGGACTTGGCATTGCGGAGGCTGAAGGTGGCGAGGTCCGCCAGGGACCCGGGGCTGCGGCCGCGGTAGCGGGCGCCCAGCGCATGCACACAGTCCTCCAGCACCAGGAAGCCGTGCCGCCGGGCCAGGGCCATCACCGTGTCCATCTCGGCGGGGCAGCCGCCGTAGTGCACCAGCAGCAGGGCCCGGGTGCGCGGGGTGATCAGCGCCTCCAGCGCGGCCGGGTCGAGGTTGAGGGTGGTGGGGTCGATATCGCAGAACCGGACCCGTACGTCGTAGTCCAGCAGCGGCTGGACGGTGGAGCGATGGGTCTGCGGGGTGGCGATCACCTCGTCGCCGGGGGCCAGATCGAGCATCCTGACCGCCATCTGGAGGGCGACCGCTCCGTTGTTCACCGAGATCGCGTGCCGGCTGCCGACCGAGGCGGCGAAGGAGCGCTCGAACCGTTCACGCCGGGCGCCGGCGGGTAATGGTGTGCTCTCGTGGACGAGCTCGGCCAGCACGGCGGCCTCGGTGTCGGTCGACAGGCTGCCCCGCTTCCCCCAGGGCACGAGGTAACTCTTGTCCAGCATCAGTTCCCCCCGGATCGTCTCTGGTCACGCACCGAAGAGGTGCAGTCCTATGACAGTCGAGGGGCGGCCGCCGGTGAAGAGTCAGCGGCGGTCAGCAAGGTCAGTTAGGTCAGCTTCCCGTGGGCGGCGGCGCGGTGCTGCCCCGCGGGACGAGTTCGGTCGGCAGCACGATATGACGCTCCTGCGCGCCGTCGACGTCCTCGATCACCGACCGGGCCAGGTGAACGGCGGTGCGCCCGATGTCGGCGGCGGGCTGGGCCAGCGTCGTCAGGCCCAGGACCCCGGCCATGACGTGGTCGTCGAACCCCATGACCGAAACCCGCCCGGGGACCGGGACATTGGCCTCCCGCAGCGCCGCCAGCAGACGGAAGGCGAAATCGTCGGTCTCGGCGAAGAGCGCGGTCGGCGGGTCCTGGAGACTCAGCAGCCGGCCCACCGCCGCGCCCATACCGCTGCCCTTCCAGCCCGGCACGCTCATGATCAGCGCGTCGTCCCGCTCCAGTCCGGCGTCGGCCAGGGCCCGCAGATGCCCGGCGAGCCGGTTCTTGCTGCTCCAGGCGAAGCCCGTCTCGTCGGACGTCTGGAGGAAGGCGATCCGCCGGTGGCCGAGGTTGATCAGATGGCGGGTGCCGCGCAGCGCGGCGTCCGCGTCGTCCACGTAGACACTGGGGCGCCCCTCGGCGTGCTGGCTGACGAACACGAGCGGCATGCCCAGGTCGTCCAGCCGGGCCCGCTCGGCGGGGGTGAGCGCGAAACTCACCACGAGCAGCGCATCGGCGTTGCGGCGGGCGGGCAACCGGTCGAAGAAATCGGCGCGTTCGCGTACATCGGCCACGCTGTAGACCAGCAGGTCGAGACCCGCCTCGCGCAGCGCGGGCGCCATACCGGCCAGTGCCGCGCTCAGGAACCACGTCTCCAGGTGTGGGGTGAGCACGGCGACCCGTCCGGTGCGGCCGGTCACGAGACTGGAGGCGCTGCGGGTGATCGCGAAGGAGAGTTCGCGGGCCGCCGCCTCCACGCGGGCGCGGGTCGTGTCCGAGACCGTCGACAGGCCGCGCAGCGTGCGCGAGACGGTGGAGACCGAAACCCCCGCCCGCTGGGCCACATCGGCCATCGTGGCCTCGCTCTGAGCTGAGGACATGCCGGGACGCTAGCACAAAAAGGCGATGACAGCGTTGCCAGAAGGTCCCGAAGAGAAATCTGTTGTTCACGAGCCGTTGACCTGGCGACAAGGCCACTTCTAGCCTGCAAGCGCTGTCATCGAAGGCAGCCAAGACGTGAGGAGCACTCATGGCCTTGAGCCGCAGAACCCTGCTCGCGGGCGGTCTCGCCGCCGGAGCCGGGCTCACCAGCGGTTGCGCGGGCAAGCCCTTGGACACCCTGCTGACCCAGGCCGCCCACGTCCCGCGTACCCCGGCCACCCTCGTCTGGTGGGTGTCCGAAATCCCTTCCCGGAACGGCCCGGTGGTGGCCGACCTGATCATCCGGGCCTTCGAACGCCGCCATCCGCACCTCCGTGTCCGGAAATCGAACGCCCTCAGCACCACCGACGGCAATCGCGCCGCGGTCACCACCCAGCTCGCGGGAGCCTCACCCACCCCCGACGTCTACCTGGGGGACACCACCTGGCCGGCCCAGTTCGGCGCCAACTCCCTTGCCCTGCCCGTGCAGACACTGCTGCCCAAGGACTTCTGGTCGGACTATCCGGCGGCCCTGCGCCGGGTCAGCGAGTACCGCGGGGCCGTGTACGCGCTGCCCTTCTTCACCGACAACTCCTTCCTCTTCTACCGGAAGGACCTGCTGGCCAAGCACGGTCTGCCGGTGCCCCGCACCTGGGAGGAGCTGCTGCGCACGGCGCGCAGGATCCAGCGGGCCGGCGACGCCGCCTACGGCTTCCTCTGGCAGGGCTCCGTATCGGAGTCGCTGACCTGCAATGTCACCGAGTTCCTGGCCGACGCCCAGGCCCCCGTACTGGACGCGGCGGGGCGGGTGGCGCTGAGCGGGCCGGGCGCCGAGCGGGCCTTCGCGCTGATGCGGGAGTTCACCGAGACCGGGGTCACGCCCCGTACGGTCACCACCTACGTGGAAGCGGACTCCCAGGACGCCTTCACCGGCGGCCGCGGCGTCTTCCTGCGCAACTGGTCCTACGCCTGGGGCAACGCGGCCGACCGCGCGGTCTCCAAGGTGGCCGGCCGGGTCGGCGTCGTACCCCGCCCGGGCTTCGACGGCGACGGGCCGCGCGGGGTGAGCTGCGCCGGCGGCTGGAGCAATTTCGTCAATCCCAACTCCCACCACCTCGGGGCCGCGGTCGCCTTCGCCCGCTTCTGCGCCGGAGAAGAGGCGCAGATGATCCTGCTGAAGCACGCCGGGGTGATTCCGGCGCTCGAAGGCGTACTGGCCCGGCCGGAGGCCCGCCGGGTCGGTGATCCCACGCTCTCCCGGGCCAAGGAACTGCGGCTGGTCGCCCGGCCGGTACAGACCCCGTACTACCCCCAGGTCAGCAAGGCGCTCTACACCCGGGCCAACGCCGTGATCGGCGGCCGGGCCACGCCCGCCCAGGCCGTGCGCGCGGCCCGCGCCGACATCCGTACCGCGCTGGAAGGCAGGGCGCTGTGAATGCCGTTACCTCCTCCGCGGGCTCCTCCGCGGCTTCCTCCGCGACCGTCCCCGAGAGTCCGGCCCGGAAGCCGGCCGGAGTGCACACCGGACCCGTACCGCGCGGCGGTGGCCCGGCCCGGGTGAGCCGGCGCAGACGGGCGCGCACCGGCTGGTTCTTCGCCTCGCCGGCACTGCTCACCATCGCTGCCGTGACGGTCTTCCCGGTGCTCTTCTCGGTGCTGCTCAGCTTCGCCGATGTCCGCCTGGAGTACGGCGGGTTCAGCATCCAGTCCCTTACGGGCGACCATTACGCCGCCTTGCTGAGCAGCCCGGAATGGCGCCACGCGCTCCTCTTCACCTTCGGCTTCACCGCCGTGACCGTCCTGCTGGAGCTGGTGCTCGGCACCGCGGCGGCGCTCGTACTGGAACGGCTGGGAGCCGCCCGCGGCTGGGTGCTGGCGGTGCTGCTGCTGCCCTGGGCCCTGATCAATGTCGTCGCCGCCCAGTTGTGGGGATATCTCTTCAACGGCACCTACGGCGGGCTGACCTGGCTCTTCGCGCAGATCCTCGGCCACCAGCCGGACATCCTCGGGCAGCCCGCCTCCGCCATGGGCGCCATGGTGGTGGTCGACGTATGGAAGACCACGCCCTTTGTCGCGATTGTCGTTCTCGCCGGACTGATGCTGATACCTGGCGATGTCTACGAGGCGGCGGAGATCGACGGCGCCGGCGCCTGGACGACGTTCTGGAAGGTGACCCTGCCGCAGCTGCGGCCGATCATGGCCATCGCGGTCCTCTTCCGCATTCTCCAGGCATTCGGCATATTCGACCTGCCGTTCGTGCTGACCCAGGGAGGACCGGGCACCGCCACCGAATCCCTGGCGATCCTCGGCTACAAAACGCTCTTCCAGAACCTCGACATCGGCCGGGGCGCGGCGGTGGCCACCACCTCCGCGGTCATCGTGATCGGCTGCTGTCTGCTCTTCCTGCGGGTCTTCCGGACGCAGGCCGACGAAGGAGGGCGGGCATGAACCGCCGTACACCGGCAACCGGTATCCGCCGGTACCTCAACGCCGTCAACCTCGGCGGTCTGGCGATCGTCGTGCTGTCGACCCTGCCGCTCTACTGGATGATCGCGTCGTCCTTCAAGGGACCGGGCGAGATCAGCGCCGCCCCGCCCGGCCTGGTGCCGGAATCGGCGACGCTCGGCAACTACGCGGAGGCGTTCGTCCGCAACGGCATCGGCCGCTATCTGCTCAACAGCGTGCTGGTGGCCTCGGTTTCCACGGCCGCCGTGCTGGGGCTGTCCTTCTTCGCGGGGTACGCCCTGGCCCGCACCCCGCTGCGCGGCCGCGGCGCCATCATGACGACGCTGCTGATGCTGTCCGTCTTCCCGCCGATCGCGCTGGTCGTTCCGCTGTTCCTGCTGGAGCGGCAACTCGGGCTGCTCAACAGCTACCCGGGCCTGATCGTGCCCTATGTCGCGCTCAATCTGCCGTTCGCCATCTGGATCATGCGCAACTACCTGGTCGGCATCCCCCGTGAGCTGGAGGAGGCGGCCACCGTCGACGGCGCGGGGCCGTTGCGCACCGTCCTGACCGTGATCGCGCCGCTGGCCCGGCCGGGGCTGTTCACCGCGGGCATCTTCACCTTCACCGCGACCTGGGCGGAGTTCCTGCTGGCGCTGACCTTCAACAGCGAGGACGGCCACCGCACCGTTCCGGTCGGCATCGCCCTGTTCACCAGCCAGTACACGGTCCCCTACGGGACGCTGTTCGCGGGGGCCGTGGCGGCCACCGTCCCGATCGGCGTCCTGGTCCTGATCTTCCGCCGCTCGATCGTCTCGGGCATGACCTCAGGGGCGGTGAAGGGATGACCCCGGCCCCCGCGCCGGCCACCCCGCCGCACCCGACCCGGCGCCGCGCGGCGCCGCACTCTTCCCGTCACGCGTCCGCTACCGCCCGAAAGGCCTCCACGTGACCCCTCAGCACCTCGACTCCGCCCGCGAGACCACCGACTGGTGGCGGCAGGCCGTCGTCTATCAGGTGTACCCGCGCAGCTTCGCCGACTCCGACGGCGACGGCATCGGCGACCTCCCCGGCATCACCTCCCGGCTGCCCTACCTCGCCGGCCTGGGCGTGGACGCCGTCTGGCTGAGCCCCTTCTACCCCTCGGAGCTGGCCGACGGCGGCTATGACGTCGCCGACTACCGCGATGTCGACCCGCGGCTGGGCACCTTGGACGACTTCGACGCCATGGTGGCCGAGGCGCACCGCCTGGGCCTCAAGGTGATGGTGGACATCGTGCCCAACCACTCCTCCCACCAGCACCAGTGGTTCCAGGAGGCGCTGCGCGCCGAGCCCGGATCCGCCGCGCGGGAGCGCTATGTCTTCCGCGAGGGCAAGGGCGAGCACGGTGAACTGCCGCCCACCGACTGGATCTCCTGCTTCGGCGGCCCGGCCTGGACCCGGCTGCCGGACGGCTGGTGGTACCTCCACCTCTTCGCCCCCGAGCAGCCCGACTTCAACTGGGACAACCCCGAGGTCCGCGCGGACTTCCGGCAGACCCTGCGCTTCTGGTCCGACCGCGGTGTCGACGGCTTCCGCGTCGATGTGGCCCACGGTCTGGCGAAGGATCTGGCCGCGCCGCTCCGCGACATCGGCACCGTCGAGGGCTACACACCCGCGGACCTGCCCGAGGACGGCAGCCACCCCTTCTGGGACCGGGACGAGGTCCATGAGATCTTCCGGGACTGGCGCAAGGTCTTCAACGAGTACGACCCGCCCCGGGTCGCCGTCGCCGAGGCCTGGGTGCGCAACTCCCGCCGTACCGCCTATGCCACCCCGCAGGAGCTCGGCCAGGCCTTCAACTTCGACTTCCTCAAGGCCGCGCTGGACGCGGCGGAGCTGCGTGCCTCCATCGACACCGCACTCGCCGACGCGCGGGCGGCCGGGGCGACCGCGACCTGGGTGCTCTCCAACCACGATGTGATCCGGCACGCCTCCCGGTACGGCCTCCCGGAGGGCCGCGACGAAGAGGCCTGGCTGCTCTCCGACGGACAGGAACCCGTCCTCGACCGGGAGTTCGGCCTGCGCCGGGCCCTGGCCGCGACCCTGCTGATGCTGGCGCTGCCCGGCTCGGCCTACGTCTACCAGGGCGAGGAACTGGGCCTGCCCGAAGTCGCCGAGCTCTCCCGCGACAGCCTCCAGGACCCGGTGTGGACCCGCAGCGGCGGTGCGCTGAAGGGGCGGGACGGCTGCCGGGTGCCGCTGCCGTGGCGGCGCGAGGGCAGCTCGTACGGATTCGGCAGCGGCGGCTCCTGGCTGCCGCAGCCCCAGGGCTGGGGCGCGCTGTCCGTCGAGGCCCAGGAGGGCGTGGCGTCCGCACCCCTGGAGCTCTACCGCAGGGCGCTGGCCACCCGACGCCGGATGGTGGGCGACGAGGCGCTGGAATGGTCCGGCGAGACGACGGACCCGGGCACCCTGCACTTCCGCCGCTCGGGCGGCTGGGAGTGTGTGGCCAACCTGTCGGACGAGCCCCGGCCGCTGCCGGCCGGCGAGCTGCTGCTGAGCTCCGCGCCGGTCACCGGCGACCAGCTGCCGCCGTGGACCACGGTCTGGCTGCGCACCACGCGCTGACCGGGGACGTGCCCTGGGGACCTGTCAGGCGCTGAGCGCCGTCAGGTCCCCTCGGGCGTGCGCCAGGACCGCACCGTCGTAGCGCCGCACCAGCAGCCGGGCCAGTTCGGGTGCCGGGCCGAGGACGGGGGCGAGAAGGTCGGCGTGCGCCTCACGGGCGCCGGCGGCGATCCGGTCCGGGAGGAATCCGGGCGCGATGACGTACGGGGCGACGGCCACCCGCCGGACGCCCTCGGCACGCAGGGCCCGCACCGCGTCGGCGGTGCCGGGAAGAGATGCGGAGGCGAACGCAGGCCGCACGGCACACCAACCAGCGGTGCGCCACCACTCCCGCGCGATTTCAGCGATCACTGCGCTCGCCTCCGGGTCCGAGGAGCCCGCCGAGGCTAGTACGACCCCGGTCGAGCGACGGTCGCCGGGTCGCAGCCCGGCTTCCTCCAGCCTGCGCTCCAGCGCGGCGATCAGGAGGGGCGACGGGCCCAGCACGTCGGCCTGACGGATGGTCAGCAGGGGCAGCCGGGCGGCCGCCTCCCGCAGTACCGCCGGGATGTCGGACTTCGCGTGGAAGGCCCGGGTCAGCAGCAGCGGCAGCGCCACCACATCCCTGACCCCCTCGGCCGACAGGCGCTCCAGTACCCGCGGCACCCGGGGGGCGTTGAAGTCGAGATAACCGACCTCGACCCGCAGCCCCGGCCGCAGCGCCCGGACCCGCGCGCAGAGCGCGGTGACGGTCGCCGCGTGCCGCGGGTCGCGGCTGCCGTGGGCGATGACGAGAAGTGTGGGGCGGGTATGCATGGGTCAGTTCTTCACCAGGAGGCCGCGGCTGCGCAGCACCCGGCGTTCGACCGGGGCGAAGATCAGCAGCTCGATGCCGATACCGACGATGAGGATGAGCAGGATCGCGGACAGCACCCAGGACATGTCCTGGAGCTCACGGCCCTGCTCCAGCAGCTGGCCCAGACCGGTGCCCAGATCGGGCGCGTTCACGATGAGCTCGGCGGCCATCAGGGAACGCCAGGAGAACGCCCAGCCCTGCTTGAGCCCGGCGATATAGCCCGGCAGTGCGGCCGGCAGCAGCACATGCCGCACCCCGGCGAGGCCGGTGGCACCGATGGTGCGGCCCGCCCGCAGGTAGAGCGGGGAGATCTGGTCCACGCCCGCCACCAGTCCGTTGGCGATGGACGGGACCGCGCCGAGCAGCACCACCGTGTAGATCGTGGCGTCGCTCAGCCCGAACCAGATGATCGCGGCCGGGACCCAGGCGACCGAGGGCAGCGACTGGAGCCCGCTCAGGATCGGCCCGATCGCGGCCCGGACGGCCTTGACCTGGGCGACGATCAGCCCGAGCACCGTGCCGATGGCCACCGAGGCGAGAAAGCCGAGGGCGCCGCGGGAGACGCTGGTCCACACGAAGCTCAGCAGGGTGCCCTCCAGCCACTTCTGCTGGAGCGAGCGGCCGACGTCGACGGGGCTCGGCAGCAGGTAGTGCGGCTTGAGCGCGAAGTGGTAGGCGAGCTGCCACAGGGCGAGCACGATCGCGATGGCGATCAGCGGAGGAAGCGCCTTCGAGGCGGCGGTACGCAGCCACGGCTGCCGGTCGACGACCCTGGATTCCAGGGCGTCCAGCCCGGCCTCCAGACCGGCGATGTCGCCGGAGCCGTCCCCCTCCGCGGCGGTGGACGGGACCTTGGTCTCAGTGCTGGCCATGGCGGCGGATCTCCCCACGGAGCTGTTCGGTGATCTCGATGGAAAGGTCGGCGACCGCGGAGTCCTCGATGCGGCGCGGCTGCGGGATGTCCACCCGCCATTCACGCGCGATCCGGCCCGGACGGGAGGACAGCAGGACCACGCGTTCGGCGAGCCGCACGGCCTCCCGGACGTTGTGGGTGACGAAGAGGACCGAGAGGTTCGTCTCGCGCCAGATCCGGGTCAGCTCGTCGTGCAGCACATCGCGGGTGATCGCGTCGAGCGCCGCGAACGGCTCGTCCATCAGCAGCAGTTGGCTGTCCTGGGCGAGCGCACGGGCCATCGCGACCCGCTGGCGCATCCCGCCCGACAGCTCGTGCACCCGCTTGCCGTGGGCGCCCTTGAGGCGGACGAGTTCGAGCAGCCGCTCGGCTTCCTCGCGGCGCTCCGCGCGCGGCACCCCGCGCAGCCGCAGCGCCAGTTCGATGTTCCGGCCCGCGGTCAGCCACGGGAACAGCGCATGCTCCTGGAACATCAGGGCCGGCCGGCCGCCCGGCGTCTCGATGGCGCCGGCGGACGGCGCGTCGAGCCCGGCGACGATGTTGAGGAGGGTGGACTTGCCGCAGCCCGAGGCCCCCAGGATGCAGACGAATTCGCCGGGCGCCACATCGATGCTGATGTCGTCCAGGACATGCTGCTGTGCGCCGGTGCGGCCGAACGACTTCGAGACATGGTCGATGCGAGCCGCGTACGGCACGGTGGTGCCCGTGTCCGCCGTGGCGGGCTGCTGCTTGGTGAGCGTGGTGGTCGTCATCGGTGTCACCTCCTGGGGGAGTGCGTGCTGCGGGCGGGGCTACTTGCTGCCGAGTCCGGCGTCGTCGACCGGCGGCTTGCCTTGCGACTTCAGCACCTTGTTCAGCAGCGTGAGGTCGTAGATGCCCTTGAGGTCGGGCTTCTTCAGCAGGCCCGCCTTGACGCCGTGGTCGGCCTCCTGCTGGAGGGTGGCGGCCAGCGGGTCATCGGTGATGTCGACGTTCTTGAACGCCGGGTCGATGACGTTCTGCGGCAGTGCCTTGCCGGCCACGTTCGAGGAGGCGAGCTTGTCGTTGAGGGTCTTCTTCGCCTCGGCCGGGTGCGAACGGATCCAGGCGTTGGTCTTCACCGAGGCCCGCAGCACCGCCTCGACGGCCTTCGGGTGCTCCTTGAGGAACTTCTGCGAGACGATCATGTTCGTGATGACGAACTTCCCGTCCTTCCACAGCTTCTTCTCGTCCAGGAGCGTCTTGCCGCCCTCGGCGACGAGCTTGGAAGCGGTGGGCTCGGGCACCCAGGCGCCGTCGATGCCGCCCTGCTGGAAGACCGTGGGCGTCACCTTGTTGTCGGTGCGCTGGACGGTGACGTCGCCCTTGCCGGTGGTGGGGTCGACCTTGTAACCCTTGCCGGCCAGGTAGTTGAGCAGGGCGACGTCCTGGGTGTTGCCCAGCTGCGGGGTCGCGATCGTCTTGCCCTTGAGGTCGCCCAGGCTCTTGATCTTCTTGGGGTTGACCACCAGCGAGACCCCGCCGGAGGCCGAACCCCCGATGATCTTCAGGCTCTTGCCGTGCGACTTGGCGTAGCCGTTGATCGCGGGGGAGGGGCCGATCCAGCCGATGTCGATGGCGCCCGAGTTGAGCGCCTCGATCTCCTCGGGGCCCGCGTTGAAGACGGAGGACTTCACCTCGGTGCCGCCCAGTTCCTTCTGGAACGTGCCGTTCTGGAGGCCCACCAGCGGGGTGGCGTGCGTGGTGTTGCCGAAGTACCCGATCGTCAGCTGATCGAGCCCATCGGTCTTGGCGCCCTTGGGTGCGACCCCGGCCGCGGTGTCCTTCTTGGCCTGGGAGCCGTAGCCGCAGGCGCCCAGCGCCCCTATCAGGAGCGGGACGGTGGCGGCGGCCGCCAGCAGGCGGTGACGAACGGCAGACACGGGAGGAGTTCCTCTCGGAGGGCCGGGCGGTGCGCGCCCTCTAGAGCGCGCCCGGCGGAGCTATGGATCTTCGGAAGGGGGGCGTGGGGGATACGGAGCCGGGCATCGTCAGCGCACACATCGGCCGACTCCGCCCTGCCCGCTGCCCAGGGCGCCGCTGCCGATGCGGCCGCCCTCCTTCGCGAAGGTCGAGAAAACGTCCTGGAGCATGCTCAGAAGTCCCATCCCTCGTCGTCCGCCGCGGCCGCCGGTGCGGCCTCTTCCGCCGCCTCCGCGAAGGCGGTGCCCGCCATGCCCGCGGTCAGCGTCGTCCCGTCCGCCGGGTCGATCAGCAGGAAGGAGCCGGTGCGGCGGGAGTCGGCGTAGGCGTCCAGCGCCAGCGGCTCCGCCGTGCGCAGCACGATCCGCCCGATGTCGTTGGCGGCCAGCTCACCGGGCGCCGGGTGCTGCGAGAGGTCGTCCAGGGTCAGCCGGGACGGGATGTCCTTGACGATCGCCTTGACCGTGCGGGTGGTGTGCTTGAGCAGCACCCGCTGCCCGACGGTCAGCGGCCGGTCCGCCACATGGCAGACGGTCGCCTCGATGTCCTGCGAGACACCCGGCGCGGTGGCCGTCGGGGCGATCAGGTCGCCGCGCGAGACGTCGATGTCGTCGGTGAGCCGGACGGTGACCGACTGCGGCGCCCAGGCGACGTCCACGGCCTGGCCGAGCGCGTCGATCGCCTCGATGCTGCTCGTACGGCCCGAGGGCAGCACGGTGACGGCATCGCCGACGCGCAGCACACCGGAGGCGATCTGGCCCGCGTAGCCGCGGTAGTCGGGGTGTTCGGCGGTCTGCGGACGGATCACGTACTGGACCGGGAAGCGGCCGGGGTCGTCCGAGGGGTCGGCGACGACGGCCACGGTCTCCAGGTGCTCCAGCACGGTCGGGCCGCCGTACCAGTCCATGTGGGCCGACGGCGTCACGACATTGTCACCGGCCAGCGCCGAGATCGGGATCGCGGTGATCTCCGGGACGCCCAGCGAGGCCGCGTAGGTCGTGAACTCCTCGGCGATGGCGGCGAAGACCGGCTCGGCGTAGTCGACCAGGTCCATCTTGTTGACGGCCAGGACGACATGCGGGACCCGCAGCAGGGCGGCGACCGCGGCATGCCGGCGGGTCTGCTCGACGACGCCGTTGCGGGCGTCGACCAGCACCACGGCCAGCTCGGCGGTGGAGGCGCCGGTGACCATGTTGCGGGTGTACTGCACATGCCCGGGGGTGTCCGCGAGGATGAAGCGGCGGCGCGGGGTGGCGAAGTAGCGGTAGGCGACATCGATGGTGATGCCCTGCTCGCGCTCGGCGCGCAGCCCGTCGGTCAGCAGCGCCAGGTCGGGCGCCTCCTGCCCGCGGTTGCGGGAGGCGTGCTCGACGGCCTCCAGCTGGTCGGCGAGCACCGACTTGGAGTCGTGCAGCAGCCGGCCCACCAGGGTGGACTTGCCGTCGTCGACGGATCCGGCGGTGGCGAAGCGCAGCAGCGAGGTGGCACCCGCGTCCACGACGTCGATCGCGTCCGTGTTCGTACTCATGGTTAGAAGTACCCCTCGCGCTTGCGGTCCTCCATGGCGGCCTCGGACATCTTGTCGTCGGCCCTCGTCGCGCCCCGTTCGGTCAGCCGGGACGCGGCGATCTCCGCGATCACGGCCTCGATGGTGTCCGCGTCGGAGTCGACGGCGCCGGTGCAGGACATGTCGCCGACCGTGCGGTAGCGCACCTGCCGGGTCTCCAGGCTCTCGCCGTCCTTGGGGCCGCCCCACTCACCGGGCGCCAGCCACATGCCGTTGCGGGCGAAGACCTCGCGCTCGTGGGCGTAGTAGATGGCGGGCAGCTCGATCTTCTCGCGGGCTATGTACTGCCACACGTCCAGCTCGGTCCAGTTGGACAGCGGGAAGACCCGGACATGCTCACCGGGGGAGTGCTTGCCGTTGTAGAGCTGCCACAGCTCGGGGCGCTGCCGGCGCGGGTCCCAGCCGCCGAACTCGTCGCGCAGCGAGAACACCCGCTCCTTGGCGCGCGCCTTCTCCTCGTCCCGGCGGCCGCCGCCGAAGACCGCGTCGAAGCGGCCCTTGTCGATGGCGTCCAGCAGCGGCACGGTCTGCAGCGGGTTACGGGTGCCGTCGGGGCGCTCGCGCAGCTCACCGCGGTCGATGAAGTCCTGTACGGAGGCGACGTGCAGCCGCAGCCCGTGCCGCTCCACCGTGCGGTCGCGGTAGTCGAGGACCTCGGGGAAGTTGTGGCCGGTGTCGACATGCAGCAGCGAGAACGGCACCGCGGCGGGCGCGAACGCCTTCAGCGCCAGGTGCAGCATGACGATGGAGTCCTTGCCGCCGGAGAACAGGATCACCGGCCGCTCGAACTCCCCCGCCACCTCACGGAAGATGTGCACCGCCTCGGACTCCAGCGCGTCCAGGTGCGACAGCGCGTAGGGGTTGTCGAGGTCTTCGGTCACGGCAGCGGTGGCGGTCATGCCAGTCCCCTTTCGGTGAGCAGCGTGTGCAGCGCCGCCGCGGACTCCTGCACGGTCTGGGTGTGCGACTCCAGGCGCAGATCGGGCGACTCGGGAGCCTCGTACGGGTCGTCCACACCGGTGAGCCCGGAGATCTCGCCCGCCGCCTGCTTGGCGTACAGGCCCTTCACATCCCGCTCGGAGCAGACCTCGACGGGCGTGGCCACATGCACCTCCAGGTAGGCGGTGCCCTCGCTCTGGTGGCGCTTGCGCACCGCCTCGCGGCTGTCCGCGTACGGCGCGATCACCGGCACCAGCGCCTTGACGCCGTTGCTCGCCAGCAGTTCGGCCACGAAGCCGATGCGCTGGACGTTGGTGTGCCGGTCCGCGCGGCTGAAGCCCAGGCCCGCGGACAGGAACTCGCGGATCTCGTCGCCGTCGAGCACCTCGACCCGGTGGCCCTCGCCGCGCAGCCGGCCGGCCAGCTCGTGCGCGAGGGTCGTCTTGCCCGCGCTCGGCAGACCGGTCAGCCAGATCGTGGCGCCCGTCATGGATATCTCCTGATGCTCGGTCATCCGTGCAGCCCGCACTCGGTCTTGTTGCTGCCGGCCCAGCGGCCGGCCCTGGCGTCCTCGCCCTCCAGCACCCGGCGGGTGCAGGGCGCGCAGCCGACGGAGGCGTAGCCGTCCATCAGCAGCGGGTTGGTGAGCACCCCGTGCTCGGCCACGTACGCGTCCACGTCGGACTGCGTCCAGCGGGCGATCGGCGACACCTTCACCTTCTGCCGCTTCGGGTCCCAGCCGACGACCGGGGTGTTCGCCCGGGTCGGCGACTCGTCCCGGCGCAGCCCCGTCGCCCAGGCGTCGTACCGGGCCAGGCCCTCTTCGAGGGGCTTGACCTTCCGCAGCGCGCAGCACAGGTCGGGGTCGCGGTCGTGCAGCTTCGGGCCGTGCTCGGCGTCCTGTTCGGCCACCGTCTGACGCGGCGTCAGGGTGAGCACGTTGACGTCCATCACCTCGGCCACCGCGTCGCGGGTCCCGAGGGTCTCGGGGAAGTGGTAGCCGGTGTCCAGGAACACCACGTCCACGCCGGGGAAGGCCCGCGAGGCCAGGTGCGCGACGACCGCGTCCTCCATCGAGGAGGTCACGCAGAAGCGCGGACCGAAGGTCTCGGCGGCCCACGTGAGGATCGTCAGTGCGGGCGCGTCCTCCAGGTCACGGCCCGCCTGCTCGGCGAGCTGCTTCAGGTCGGCTGCGGTGGTAGCGGTGGTCACGACTCACCTCCGTCGGGAGCGGAAGGGGACTTGCCGGTCAGCCCCTGGGCCAGCAGGCCCAGGAACTTCAGCCGGAACGCACGGCTGCAGGACCGGCATTCCCAGGCGCCATGGCCCTCTTCGGAAGGCTGAAGGTCCTCGTCCCCGCAGTAGGGGCAGTAGAACGGTGCCGCGCGTTCGCTCACTGTGTCCCCCGCTCAGCCTCGGCGCGCTCGGATGCGCCGGCTTCCCTCGTCACTGCTCGTTCCTTCGTCACTGCGCGGCTCCTCAGTCCAGTCGGCGCCGCGCGCCGAGGCTCGCTCACTTGAGAGCACCCTCTTCCGCACGGGCCGCCCAGGTGGCGAACCGCTCGCCCTCCTCGCGCTGCGCCTCGAAGTTGCGCAGCACCCGCTCGACGTAGTCGGGGAGTTCGTCGGCGGTGACCTTCAGACCGCGGACCTTGCGGCCGAAGCCGGCCTCCAGGCCCAGCGCGCCGCCCAGGTGCACCTGGTAGCCCTCGACCTGGTTGCCCTCGTCGTCCAGGACCAGCTGGCCCTTGAGACCGATGTCCGCGACCTGGATACGGGCGCAGGCGTTCGGGCAGCCGTTGAGGTTGATGGTGACCGGCTCCTGGAAGTCCGGCATCCGCCGCTCCAGCTCGTCGATGAGCGAGGCGCCGCGGCCCTTGGTCTCGACGATGGCGAGCTTGCAGAACTCGATGCCGGTGCAGGCCATCGTGCCGCGCCGGAACGGCGAGGGGGTGACCTGGAAGTCCAGCGCCTCCAGCCCGGCGACGAGCGAGTCGACCTGGTCCCGCGCCACATCGAGGATGATCATCTTCTGCTCGACGGTGGTACGCAGCCGGTCGGAGCCGTGCGCGGCGGCCAGTTCGGCGATCTTGGTGAGGGTGGTGCCGTCGACCCGGCCGACGCGCGGGGCGAAGCCCACGTAGAAGCGGCCGTCCTGCTGCTGGTGCACCCCGATGTGGTCGCGCCACTTGGACGCCGGCTCCTCGGGCGCGGGACCGTCGGCCAGCTTGCGCTGGAGGTACTCGTCCTCCAGCACCTGGCGGAACTTCTCCGGGCCCCAGTCGGCCATCAGGAACTTCAACCGGGCGCGGGTGCGCAGCCGGCGGTAGCCGTAGTCACGGAAGATGCCGACGACGCCGGCCCAGACGTCCGCGACCTCGTCCAGCGGCACCCAGGTGCCCAGGCGCTGGGCCAGCTTGGGGTTGGTGGACAGCCCGCCGCCGACCCAGAGGTCGAAGCCGGGGCCGTGCTCGGGGTGGACGACGCCGACGAAGGCCACGTCATTGATCTCGTGGACCACGTCCTGGACGGGCGAGCCGGAGATCGCCGTCTTGAACTTCCGCGGCAGGTTGGAGAATTCCTTGCTGCCGATGTAGCGGTCGTGGATCTCGTCCACGGCCGGGGTGCCGTCGATGATCTCGTCCGCGGCGATACCGGCCACCGGGGAACCGATGATCACGCGCGGGCAGTCACCGCACGCCTCGGTCGTGGAGAGCCCGACGGCCTCCAGCTTCTCCCAGATGGCGGGGACGTCCTCGATGCGGATCCAGTGCAGCTGGATGTTCTGCCGGTCGGTGATGTCCGCGGTGCCGCGGGCGTACTCCTCGGAGACCTCGCCGATGGCGCGCAGCTGGGCCACGGACAGCCGCCCGCCGTCGATCCGGACCCGCAGCATGAAGTGCTTGTCGTCCAGCTCCTCCGGCTCCAGGATCGCGGTCTTGCCGCCGTCGATCCCGGGCTTGCGCTGGGTGTACAGCCCCCACCAACGCATCCGCCCGCGCAGGTCGTTGGGGTCGATCGAGTCGAAACCGGCCTTGGAGTAGATCGTCTCAATGCGTGTCCGCACATTGAGACCGTCGTCGTCCTTCTTGAACTGCTCATTGCCGTTGAGCGGCGTGAAGTGGCCAACGGCCCACTGGCCCTCACCGCGGTGGCGTCCGGCCTTGCGGCGGGTCGTGGCAGCTGCGGGGACTTCGGAGGAGGCGGCCATGGGTGTATACGTCCTTCTGGGCGGGCTCAAGGGATCCGGACCGGTCGCTGGGCACCACGATGACCTGCGCGGACACACCGAAAGGCGGCGCGTGGCAACGCGTCGGGGAGGTCTGCGGGTCAGGGGGTGTCAGCGCGTCCGCGACGATGGGGACGGCGAGAATGCGGTGCTGCTGGGTGCTGCTCAGGAGCCGAAGCCCCTGGTGAAGGCAGCCTCAGCCCGCCCGACAAATGGCGCTGGACATGCGGCCGAGGTCGACGTGCCGCCGACTCACCAAGGCAATTCCAGCTCGAGACATGACGGAAGCCTGGCACGTCGCTCTCCGGCCAGTCCACCGTCATCCAGAATTTGGACACCACTGTCCCGCATCGCGAGACAGTGTGTTGTCGGTCACTCCCCGGCGGGCTCACCGGCCGTGAGCGGACCCGCACCGGGCCAGGGTCCGGGGGCGGCCCTCTCGGGCTCTTCGTCGACGATGGTCTCGTACAGCCGGAAGCCGCGCCGCTGGTAGTTCGCCATCGCGTGCGGCCCGTCCAGGCTGCAGGTGTGCACCCACACCCGCTTGGTCGGCGCCCGCCCCGGCCACCGCTCGGCCAGGTCCCAGGCCCGCTCGATCCCGTACGCGAGCAGATACCCGCCGATCCGGCGCCCCCGGAACGCCGGGAGGAGCCCGAAATAGCTGATCTCCACGGAGCCGTCCGCCCCGCCCGTCAGCTCGATGAACCCGGCGGGCGTACCGCGCTCGTACGCCACCCAGGTCTCCACCCCCGGCCGCCCGAGGAACTCCGCCCACTCGGTGTACGGCCAGGTCAGCCGGTCGGTCCAGGTGATGTCCCCGCCGACCGCCGTATAGAGGAAGCGGCTGAATTCGGGCGACGGTATCTCGGAGCGGGCGATACGGACGCCCTGTTCGGCCGGCGGCTCCTGGGCGGGGGACGCGTCGGCGGGCGAGGTCTGTTCGAGGTACCAGGTGGTGACCGAGAGGCTCATGGGGCCAGAACATCACACCGGGCCGGGCCAGGGGCCGCCCGACGGGGAAAGCGGGACCCCGAACGGGCGGCGGCGGGGCGTCCCGGCTCATCCCGGCTCATCCCGACTCGTCCCGGATCGTGAGACGCCGGTTCACTTCGTGGCGCGGCGCAGGCCCCGCCGGACCTCCTCCGCCCCCGGGTCACCGGCCCGGTAGGTCTCCCTGGCCGGATCCCTGGCCGGATTCCTGGCCGGATCCCGTCATCCGGGCGAAGACCACCACATTGCCCGCGTAACCGGAACCCGCCGCATAGGGGCCGCCGCAGGTCAGGACCCGCAGCTCGGGGCGTCCGGTGGGGCCGTAGACCTTCCGGGAGGGGAACTTCCGCTTGTCGAAGACCTGGATGCCGTAGACCTCGAAGACCGCGGTCCGTCCGTCCTCGCGCGTCACCCGGATCGTCCGGCCCTTCTCCAGGGCACCCAGCCCGTAGAAGACCGCGGGCCCGCTGCGGCTGTCGACGTGGCCGACGAGGACCGCGGTGCCGTTCTCCCCCGGGGTCGGGGCGTTCGCGTACCAGCCCGCCAGCCCGGGTTCCCCGGCCGGCGGCGCCACGATGCGGCCGTTGCCGTCCAGCCCCAGCGGCAGCAGCGGAGCCGACACATCGAGCGACGGAATCGCCACCCGGGCGGGGACGGAACGGGGCAGCGGCGGCGGTGCGGGCCCGTCGGGCGGGAGATCACCGGGGAAGAGCGCCGAACCGGCTCCGGGCTGCGGCGGCCCCGTCGTCTCCCCGGTCAGGCCCTGCCGCACCATACCGAGGCCGACGAGACCGACCAGCGCCAGCACGCCCCACCGGGGCCGACGCGCGGCCGCCGGATCCCCGGGCGCCGCTTCCGGCGCGCCTGGCGGGCTCATCACTCACCTCCCGTGGCCGCGCGCCCGGGAGGTGCACGGTCCGCAGTCGGCACGCTAGGCGGGCCCCGGGCCGGCAGCGACAGCAGTCGGGCGAACGGGTGGCGGGGCCGGAGGCTGTTGTGTCCGCCGGCTCATCCCTGCCGCTCACCTGATGACTGCGGGCGTTCATGACCCTGACCCCAGCTTCTGCCGTGGTGGACAAGTGGCTGGAGTGCACCGCCTTACCGCACCACAACGGACCCCGGTCCCGCGCGCCTGGTTACGGGACAGTCTTCAACGCCAACCGTCAAGTGATACCTGAGAACTGCCGCGCAGGTAGCTCTGGAGAGCGCTGGCTGTTGTGTCGACAAATGCCTCGGGGATGGCGTTGGCATCAACCCAGCGAACCTGGGAGTGCTTGCGGGGTTCTCGATTCTCGGGCTCGCCGGTCCATTCGTGGGCGGCGAAGACGACCGTGAGAAAGCCGTTGGGGGCCTCGACGCCCCAGGCACCATGGATGATGTGGGCGACAATGAGGGACTCCGGCTTCACCGTGAGGCCGGTCTCCTCGTAGAGCTCGCGCACCGCAGTCTCGGTGATGGGCTCGCCCGGTTCGCTCTTGCCGACGGGAAGGTCCCACATGCCCTGGGCGAACTTGGCGTTCTCGCTGCGCTGGAGGAGGACGACGCGGTTGGTGGCCTTGTCGTGGACGATGACGGCCGCGACCAGCAGGGTCATCGAGTCGAGCGCCGGCTTGAGGGCTTGGGAGCGGTCGTCGGTCTGCTGGGCCACGGTGTTCCCTTCGTCGGGCGGGTTGTTGGGCATGTTAGGCGAGGGCCTCTCGGGCGCGGCGGGCGAGATCGGCGGCGCCGGGGACGCGGCGGCGCTGGTAGACCGCGAGGGTGGAGCGGATCGAGGAGATCGCCTTGCGGGTGCGGTCGGAGGTCATCCCTTCCATGAGCACGAGTGCCTGGGTCCAGGCGGCGACCGCTTCGTCAGCTCGGGCCTGGGCGGCGAGGCTGTCGCCGAGGTCGGCGTGGGTGAGGGCGTGGACGCGCTTGTATTGGTCCGGGTCCCAGCGGGTGAGAGCGTCGCGGTGCTGCTGCTCGGTACCGATGTGGTCGGCGAGGTCGGTCAAGGTGCGGGCGGTGTGGCTGGCCACGGTGCCGGCAGCCGGGCCGCTGACGCGGGAGTAGCTGGGCTGGGGGCCGTCGTCGCGTAGGAGGGCGTCTTCGGCAGCGAGCAGGGCGCGCGCGGCCAGGGGGTTCTCGTTCACGGCTGCGTAGGCGCGGGCGTGGGTGATGTGGAGGAGGGCCTCGGTCTGGCCGTCGACGTGACCGAGGCCGCGTCGCAGGGCGCCTTCGACGAGGTCGACGCAGTGGTGGGGCAGCTTGAGGCTCAGGGCCTGGTGGGCGAGGGCGCGCATCATCCAGGCCGCGTGACCGTGGGGGTCGGCTTCGCAGGCGAGCTGGTAGCCGACTTGGTAGTAGCGCTGGGCCGCGCCCTCGTGGCCCAGGTCGTGATGCTTCCACCCGGCGAGGTAGGCGAGTTCGGCGACGGCGCCGAAGGCGGCGCGGCGTAACGGCTCCGAGGGGAAGCGTCCGCGGAGCATCGGGGCGGCGGTGTCGGCGAGGTACGCGGTGACGGTGGTCAGGCCGTGCCCGCCACCCAGGCGCTCGTCGGCGGCGCTGAAGGCCGCGGTGATCTGGCGTACGACGTCCACGTCCTCCGCGCCGACCACGGACGTGCCGGTGCGGGCACGGAGCATGCGGGCGGCGGCCTCGTGGTCGTAGTCGAGTGGCATGGCGACGCCGGCGGTGGTGAAGGCCGCGATGGTGAGGAAACGTCGGCGTTCGACGTCGGCGCGGCCCAGGTCGGTGACAGCGCGGACGGGGTCCGATTCCGCCGGCTCTTCGGCCTCGCTGGTAGGGAGGCCGATCTCGGTCTGGGTGATCGTGAGTCCGGCTCGGCGGGACAGTGCTTCGGCAAGGTATTGGCCTACCCGGCCCGAAGGAGAACGGGTGCCGTTCACCCAGTGCGAGATGGCCGACTTGTTGGTCTGGAGGTTTTCGCCGTTCTCGGCGGCGATGCGCCGCACGTCTCTGGCGAGGGCGTCGTAGGTGCAGTCGACCGCGTCGATGCTGTCGCGCAGACGGAAGTTGGGGGCTTTCTGCGCCGCCACGATCGCCTCCACTCCGGAGCTGTAAACCGCGTATACCGCTTCAGCTGCCTTCCACCGTACCCACTGAGCGTGACCACTGGTTCACTTATCAGCAGCCGCCCGGAACGGCGCGACCGTGATCCAGGCTCCCCCTTGGTCCGGGCGGCTCCCCGAAGTTCCGTACGCCCACACGGGTTCGGGCATTCCTGTGCCCGGCCCGGACGATCAGAGACGGAGATACGGTGACCACCATCGACACCACGGCCACGGTCGAACTGCCCGAGGCGTTCGACCCGCGCTGGAGCCGCCTGCCCGGCATCCAGGTCGACGGTCGACGCATCACGATCGACCCGGCCGAGTACTTCTTCCGCTTCGAGTCCAACACCTGGCTCGTGGCCGACTGGGAGCTGGTCAAGGCCCAGCTCCTCGGCGTGGACGAGACGACCGAGAGCGCGGTCGAGCAGCTCGCGCTCGACTTCATCAAGAAGCACGGCGAGTCCACCTCTGACGCCGCTCGTGTCCTGGCCACCGCGTACGAGGTGTACGCCTACCTCTTCCGCGACGAGCACCTCACCGGCCTCGGACTCCCGCAGATCACGGCCGACCATCTGCGGATGCTCCGCGAGGCGGCCACGCTCATGGCGCTCAACAAGGTCGAACTGGACGGGCACATCTCCAACGTCGGCCCGTGCTGGTTCTTCCCCGCCGCCACCTCCGTCGTCTTCGACCTGGATGACGAAATGGGCGGGATGCTCGACGAGGTCTACCACGGCGGCTGGTTCAACGAGCACCGCCGGATCGAGTCCATCAAGGCCCACACCGCGCTCGGTGGGCGCCTCGTGCACGGCTGCCAGTCCGTGCCGGACCAGACCGGTGGTGTCGTCGCGCCCTACGGCGCCTCGATGGCGAACTTCCGTGACGACCTCGCCGCGTTCAAGGCGGGCTGGATCGAGCAGGTCTACGCCCACCGCGTGAACGCCGCCGCATAACCCACCCGATCAGGCTCCGGGGCGGGCCGGCCCCCTTGCCCGCCCCGGACGCCTCCAACTGACCGGAGCCCCCAATGAGCCCGAACCCCAGCGCCGACCTCCTCGACAACCTGCTCACCGTGACCGGTCAGGCCACCGCTGTACGGGAGGAGGTGCGTGTGTGGTCCATGTCCGGAGTCGAGCGCGTGGCCTTCCCCGACGGCTCCACGGCCGTCTTCAAGTACGCCAAGAAGCCGTTCGACAGCGAGGATCAGGCCCTCCGCCTGGCCCGCACTCTCGGGGTACCCGTCCCCCAGGTCCACGCCTCCGCCGTTCTGGACGGCTGGCTCGGCATGCTCATGGAGGATCTCGGGCCGTCCGTCCGCGAGGCCGACGACCTGGACGGCGTCGCCGCAGCCGTGGTCCTGCACGGCACCCCTACGGCTCCTCCCTTGCCCGTCCTGGACCAGGAGCGGCTGCGCACGCTGCCGGACCGGGCCCTGGAGCACCTCGGACGGCTGCGCAAGGCCGACCGATGGCAGGACGCCGACGACGTCGGGGACACGCTCGGGAGGATCGCCCAAGCAGCCGAGGCCCGCTCGGGCGGAGCAACAATGGAGCCCTTCGGCTGGGTGCACTCCGAGTTCCACCCCACCAGCCTCCACATCGGCGAGCACGGCTGGAGGCTGCTCGACTTCGCCCGTGCCTTCACCGGTCCCGGCCTGCTCGACCTCGCCAGCTGGCACGGCACCATCGAGCCCCCGCACCCCGTACGCCTGCGCGTCTTTCTGGAGCAGTACGTCACCGCCGGCGGTACCCCCGACGCCCTCGCCCCGCGCGGCGGGCTCACCGCCGAGAACTGGTGCCTGGGCTGGCACCGCATGTGGGCCGTCGAGTGGTTCATGGAGCAGGCCATCCGCTGGATCGACGCCCCGGCAACCGACCCTGCTTACATCAAGGTCGTCCGCCGCCACCTCAGCGACGTCCTCCACCTCTTTGAGATCTGACGTGCTCGCCCAGGCTTCCCCGTGGCACGCCCACGCCCTTCAGCGCACCGACGCCGGACTTGCCGAACCCCTCGCCGTACCCGCCCGGATGGAGTGGACCACGAGACCCGGGCAGGGGCCCGGCGCCGAGATCCTCGGCCCCGACCTGCGCGGCAAGCGGCTCCTGGAACTCGGCTGCGGCCCCGGCCACAACGCCGCTCACCTCGCCACCCTTCCCCGAGCTCTCGGCTCCGCTCGAGCAGGGGAGACCCCAATCGGCGCCCACGTCACCGGCGTCGACTTGGTCGGCCTCCAGGTGCGTCGCGCCCGCTCCCACTACGGACGGCTGAACAACCTCACCTTCGTCGCCGGCCATGCCCTGCACTACCTGCACGCCTCCGACGAGCAGTTCGACGCGATCTACTCCGTCTTCGGCGCCGTCGGGCTCGTCGCCCCCGAACTCCTTCTCCCGGCCATCGCCCAGCGCCTCACGCCCGGCCGGATGCTCGTTTTCTCCGTCCCCCACCCGCAGCGCGGCGGCCGAAGCCCCGCTGCCGACGACCATCCCCGTCGCGACCACGTCACCCTCCCCGACCGCACCCGGCTCCCCATCGCTCGCTGGGAGTTCGCCACCGACTGCTGGGAGAAACACCTGAGCCGGGCGGGCTTCCGGTTCACCGCGTCCCAGGAGTTCCACGATTCCCGCATGGGCCACTGGCCCACCACCTTGCTGATCCGTGCTCGCAAGCTCTGACAGCCATCCGTCCCGGCTTCCCCCTGGAGGAACCGATGCGCCCGCCCTACCTGCTCCTCGACATCGACGGCGTCCTCATCCCCTTCCCCGACGGGGACGGCTCGACCCCGGCCACTCACTCCCGCCATGACGTCGTCCCCACTGGACGGGGCGCCGACGACCCGGTCACCGTCTGGCTCGACCCCGCCCACGGCCCCATGCTCATGGACGTGATCCGTACCGGCCTGGTCACCCCTGCCTGGTGCACCAGTTGGCGCCAGGACGCCACCACCCTGATCGGACCGCTCCTCGGTCTCCCGTCTCTGCCGCACGTCGACCTGCCGCGTCCGCAGATCAACACCAGCCATCCCAACGGCTACCTGTGGAAACGCGACCACGTCGACACCTGGCTGGGCAACGCCCCCGCTATCTGGATCGACGACGACTTCACCAGCCTCGACCACGCCTGGGCCGAAGAGCGAACCGCCCGCGGCGCGGCAACCCTCCTGATCCAACCTGACCCCCGTACCGGGCTCCAAGCAGAGCACCTGGCCGAGGCCCGGACGTGGGCGGGACGGCTGCTCACTGCGCGGACTGCCATCCCCACCACTCCGAACGAAACCGCAGCAGCCTGACACGAACCCGGGGCCGAAGGGCCGATGCCCCCGCCTCAACGGCGGATTCCGGTGACGGGGGCACGGGCCGACCTTTCTGTCGCACCGGGCAGGACCGCCGAGTGCGGCCCTGCCGCTCCGCTACTCGTCGTGGAACACCGCCCCCGCCAGCCGCTCGACCTGGTCCGGGTCCGGGGCCCAGCAATAGAGCATCACCTCGTCCGCGCCGACCTCCCGGCAGACGGCCACCGCCTCACGGATTTGGCCCCCCGTGGTGAGCAGGCCGTTCACCACGTGGTCGGTGAAGCTGTGCGGCGCGTAGTAGGCGCGCACCTCCGCGCGGGCGCGGTCGAGGACCGGCTTCGGGCCGAGCGCGACATTGACCTGGGCCAGCAGCCGCGGGCGGCCCGTACGGCCGGCCCGGTCCCAGGCGTCCTCCACCTGACGGAAGAGTCCGCCGATCTGCCGGGGCGGCAGCGCGGCGCCGAGAAAGCCGTCGCCGAAGCGGGCCACACGCTCCATCACGGCGGGCACGAAACCACCGAACAGCACCTCGGGCCCGCCGGGCCGCGCCGGGGCGGGGCCGATCGGGCCGACGTCCGCGGAGAGCGGTTCACCGGACCAGAGACGCCGCATCGTCGCCATCTGTGTGTCGAGCCGGCGGCCGCGGGTGCGGAGGTCGACACCGCTGGCCAGATAGTCGTCCTCGCGGCCGCCGATGCCGATGCCGAGGGTGAAGCGGGAGCCGGACAGCAGATCGAGGGTGGCGGCCTGCTTGGCGAGCAGCGCCGTGCGGTGCAGCGGGGCGAGCAGCACCTCGGTCTGCAGCCGGATCCGGGTGGTGGCGCCGGCCAGGGTGGCCAGCGTGATGAGGGGCTCGGGGTTGCCGAACACCAGCCGGTCGAGGAGGGCGATGGTGCTGAACGGGGTGGCTTCGGCGCGCCGGGCCCAGCTCAGCAGCTGTGCGGGGTCGCCGATGGGAAGGCCAAGACCTACGGACATGGTGGGTGTCCTCCAGAAGGGCATGCGGGCATGCGTGATCACGGATTGTCGTGTCGCCCGCTCGTTCGGCTCCGCGCGTGCGATACGCGCGGGCTGCTCCCGTTCTGCGACGGCCTTCTGGAGAGCTGATTCAGAGCACGGTCACCTTACGAGGCGGCCGCGCGGCACCGCATCCGGTTTTTCCGCCCGGCCCGCCTGGCTGCACTTCCGACCGCGTCCGCCGCCCCGCCGGCCACCCCCGCCCGGCCCGCTTCCCTCACCCCCGCCGCGCCGCCGCCACCGCGGGTGCCATCGACTGTGGCAGCAGATGGACGGGCTGCGGTGGCAGCCGGAGCTCCACCTCCACGCCGTCCGCGAAGCGGTAGGGCCGGTGCGCCAGCACGCTCGCGAGGTGGCGGCGCAGCCGGGACAGTTCGGCGCGCACCGTGACCGTACGGGTGTCGTCACCGAACAGGTCCCGGGCGAGTTCGGCGGCGCTGCGCCCCTGCGGATGCGCGGCGAGCACGAACAGCAGCTCGGCATGGCGCGGGGTCAGCTCGTGTGACCAGCTGCCGGCCGGTCCGCTGACGGTGACCGTCGAGCCGTCCCGGCCGCTGACGTCCAGCACCACCCGGCTCGGCCCGGTGTCCCGCTCCCGCTGCCCGATACGGATCAGCCAGCCGCCCGGCAGCGGCTCCAGGGTGCACATGCCGTAGCGCGGCAGCCACAACGGCCCGGCCTCGGGCGACTTGGGCAGCGCCACCCGGTCCGGCGGGGTCAGGCCCGTCACCCCCACGACCCAGCCGTGCGGGTCGACGGCCAGCGCCCGTCCGCCGATCCGCGCCAGCACCGGCGCCGCGCTCGACCGCAGCCGCTCCAGGGAGAGGTGATGGCGGGTGCGCAGTTCGCCCTCGGCGAGCCGGGCGACCGCGGACACCAGCGAGAGCGTGGTGGGGTGGAAGCCGGGCGCCGGGCCGCTGACGTCCACCGTGCCCAACAGCCGCCCGTCGCGCGGGTCGTGGAGCGGCGCCGCGGCGCAGGTCCACCCGTGGTGGCTGCGGACGAAGTGCTCCGCGGAGTGCACCAGCACCGGCCGGCGGGCGACCAGGGCGGTGCCGATGGCGTTGGTGCCGACGACGCCCTCCCGCCAGTCGGCGCCCTTGTCGAAGCCCAGCCGGTCGGCCATCCGGCGGACCGGCGCGCTGCCCTCCCGCCACAGCACCCGGCCCTCGGCATCGGTGACCACCATGATCTGCTGGGCGGCATCGGCGGCCGCCAGCAGCCCCTCGTTCAGCACCGGCAGCACCGGGCTCAGCCGGGACAGCTGCCGACGGTGCTCCAACTCCGCGACGGACAGCGGGGTCTGCGGCTGGTCCCGGTCCGGGTCCACGCCCGAGACCTGCGCCCGGCGCCAGGACTCACCGATGACCGCGCGGGGCGCGTCGGACAGCGCGTCGGCCGGTGTCTCGCCCGCGAGGACGGCCTCCCGGACCGTGGCGAGGCGCTGGGCGGTCACACGGATGTCCTGGGCCGACCAGATGGCACTGTCGATCGGTCTGTCGCTCACACTGCTCTCCGTTGCGCACTGTCCCCGGGTGGTGCCCGTCGTGCCGTCACCAGACCGTCCTGGAAGGGCCATTGTTCAGGTCCGGACCGGCGCACTGCAACGGACTGCAACCGTTGTGGCCTATGACGCGTTCCCGGGAATCTTGGCGGAGCGGCCGATGGCGCCCCGCCACCGCGGGTTCGCCGGACACCCGTCGGGGAACCACCGGTGAGGGCCGGGGATGCCATCGGCCGCCGGTGCGATGTCGGCAGTGCGGGGGAGGGGGCGACCATGAGGGCCGCTGCCCCGCGCGTCGTGGTGATCGGTGCCGACGAGGGAACCCGCACCGTGCGGGCGGCCCGGCTGGCGGAGCACTACGGGATTCCCCGGCTGCCCGCGGTCGACCTGCTGATCGGGCGTCAGCGGCTGCCCGCCGACGGCTATGTCGTCGACGGCGCCCCGCAGCTTCTCGACCGGGTGGCCGGCACCGGCGGTCTGCTGCCCGCGCTGGCCTTCG
Source organism: Streptomyces sp. NPDC029466 (assembly GCF_055574515.1). Taxonomy (NCBI): domain Bacteria; kingdom Bacillati; phylum Actinomycetota; class Actinomycetes; order Kitasatosporales; family Streptomycetaceae; genus Streptomyces; species Streptomyces sp. NPDC029466. The sequence continues at coordinate 41,977 of NZ_JBVHZH010000006.1, read as the reverse complement.
CCGATCTCGTGGTCCTGCTGCACGGTGCGGAGTGGAGCGGCGCCGACGAGGCCTGTCGGGTGCTGCGCTACTACGAGGCACGCGGGGTGCTGGTGGCCTTCCCTGTGGAAGCGCCGGACGGCGACCTCGTCGTGGCCATCGATGCCGCGGTGCGCGGGCGCGGCACGGACCCGCCGGAGCGTCCCGGCAGCCCCTGAGACCGGGGAGCGGTGCCGGGTCGGCGCGGCACCGCTCCCTGACCGGCGCGGCGGCGGTAACCCCCTGTCCCCGTCGTTCCGTGCGGCCGACGGCCCGGAGACGACGGGGAGCCGCCGCCGCGTCGCTGAACCGGCCGGGCCGGGCGGGGGCTCGGCAGCCACCGGCCGGCCCGGTGGGGCTCAGCAGTCGATCACCGGCCGGGCCCGCTCCACCACCGGCGCGAGATCCAGGGTGTGCGGCAGCGTGCCGAACGCGGCGCCCGCGTCGCCGCCGAGCCGGGAGGCGCAGAACGCGTCCGCGACCTCGGACGGTGCGTGGCGCACCAGCAGGGAACCCTGGAGCACCAGTGCCATCCGCTCCACCAGCCGCCGGGCCCGTGCCTCGATGCCCTCCAGGTCGGCGAGTTCGGTGAGCATCCCCTTGATCGCCCGGTCCAGCCGGTGGTCCGCACCGCGCGCCGCCCCGACCTCGGTCAGGAACGCGTTCAGCGCCTCGGGTTCGCGCCGCAGGGCCCGCAGGACGTCCAGTGCCTGGACATTGCCGGCGCCCTCCCAGATCGAGTTGAGCGGCGCCTCCCGCAGCAGCCGCGGCAGCCCCGACTCCTCGACGTAGCCGTTGCCGCCCAGGCACTCCAGCGCCTCCGCCACCATCGGCGTGCACCGCTTGGTCACCCAGTACTTCGCCGCGGGGACCGCCAGCCGCAGAAAGTTCCGGTCCCGTTCGGTGCCGCCGTCGTACGCGGCCGCCAGCCGCAGCGCGAGCGTGGTCGCCGCCTCCGACTCCAGCGCCAGATCGGCCAGCACATTGCGCATCAGCGGCTTGTCGATCAGCCGGCCGCCGAACGCCTCGCGGTGGGCGCTGTGGTGAACGGCCTGTGTCACCGCCTGCCGCATCACCGCAGCGGACGCGCTGACACAGTCCAGCCGGGTCGCCGCGACCATCTCGATGATCGTCGCCACCCCGCGCCCCTCCTCGCCGACCCGGCGCGCCCAGCTCCGCCCGTCGAACTCGACCTCCGCCGAGGCGTTCGAACGGTTGCCGAGCTTGTCCTTGAGCCGCTGGATGCGGAAGGCGTTACGGGTGCCGTCCGGCAGCACCCGCGGCAGCAGAAAGCAGGTGAGCCCTCCGGGGGCCTGGGCCAGCACCAGGAAGGCGTCCGACATCGGCGCCGAACAGAACCACTTGTGTCCGGTCAGTACGTACTCGCCGGATGCGGCCAGCGGCTCGGCGCGGGTGGTGTTGGCCCGTACGTCGCTGCCGCCCTGCTTCTCCGTCATGGCCATTCCGGCCAGCGCGCCGCCCTTCTCGGCGACCGGACGCAGCTCCTGCTCGTATACCGGGGAGGTCAGCAGCGGCTCCCATTCGGCCGCCAGCTCCGGCTCGGCGCGCAGCGCGGGTACCGCCGCATGGGTCATCGACACCGGGCAGCCGTGCCCCGCCTCGGCCTGCGTCCACACGATGAAGCCGGCGGTGCGGCGGACGTGGCCGTCCGGCCGGGACCAGGCGCCGGTCAGACCGGAGGTGATGGCGTGGCCGAGCAGCCGGTGCCAGGCCGGGTGGAACTCCACCTCGTCGATGCGGTGGCCGAAGCGGTCATGGGTGCGCAGCACCGGTGGGTGCCGGTCGGCCTGTTCGGCCCAGTGCTGGGCGTGCGCGGAGCCGGCCGCCTTGCCCAGCGTGCCCAGGTCCTCGCGTACCTCGTCGAGCCGCTCGGCGGCGATGTAGCGGGTGATGCCCTCGGTGAGGGCCGGGTCGTTCGCGAAGACGTCGTAGCCGACCAGCGGCGGGGGCTGGTTCGTGACCGTGTGAGTGGTGGCTGCCATGCCGGATACGGTAAGGAGGTGCAGCCCGCAAACGAACCAACCGAGCGGCCCGCGGGCCGTCTGACCAAGGCCCGCGCGCTGTACCGCAACGTTTCCAAGCGCCGGCTGGCCTGGCTCCTGCTCAAGGACACCGTCAACTCCTGCATGAAGTACCGGGTCACCGGTCTGGCCGCGGAGGCCGCGTTCTGGAGTCTGCTGTCGTTGCCGCCGCTGATCCTCGGGCTCCTGGGGGTGCTCGGCTATACGGACGCCTGGATCGGCCACGACACCATCGACCATGTCCGGCAGCGCATCCTCGAAGGCGCCGGCACCGTGCTGTCCGACAAGGGCGTGAACGAGATCGCCCGGCCGCTGCTCAACGATGTCTTCACCGGCCGCCGCCCGGACGTCATCTCCTTCGGCTTCGCCATCGCCCTGTGGTCCGGCTCCCGGGCGATGAACGTCTTCGTCGACACCATCACCATCATGTACGGGCTCGACGGGCGGCGCGGCATCGTGAAGACCCGGCTGCTGGCGTTCGTGCTCTACCTCGCCGCGCTGCTGGTCGGCGCCGTCGCGCTGCCGCTGATGGTGGCCGGCCCGGACACCGTGGTGAGCTGGCTGCCGGCCAGCGAGCATGTCATCCGGGCGCTGTACTGGCCGGTCGTGCTGCTGCTGTCGGTCGCCTTCCTCACCACCCTCTACCACGCCTCCGTACCGGTCCGTTCGCCCTGGCCGGAGGACATTCCCGGCGCGGTGGTCGCGCTCGGCATGTGGCTGCTCGGCAGCTTTCTGCTGCGGCTCTACCTCACCTCGACGGTCGAGGGGCCCACGATCTACGGTTCCTTGGCCGCGCCGGTCGCCGTACTGCTGTGGATCGGGGTGTCCGCTTTCGCGGTGCTGGTGGGGGCCGCGATGAATGCCTCGCTCGACCGGGTGTGGCCGTCGGTCGCCACGGCCGCGGCGCGCGAGGAGATCGCCCGCCGGACGTCCGCGAAGACCGGGGCGACGGCGGACACCGGCGATGCGGACGGTGCGGGGGCGGGCGGCGGGGGCGGCCGCGGGGACGGCGACGAGCGCAGGGGTGACGAGGGCAGGGGCGACGGCCGCGACGGCTGACCCGGCGCCACTCGTCCGGCGCATACGGCCGCGGTGCGGCGCGGGAAGCCGTGCGCGAGCCATTGACACTCACGGAACCCGGGCAGATGATCCTTGCCGACCGTTCGGCGAACGAAAGTTCACCAGGCGAACTTCCTGCTGGTATCGCACCGTGATCCGTGAATCCGAGGTCCCCATGTCTCCCATCGGCATGCCCCCCACCGGTCTTCCGCCCTCCGCCGCCCCCGGCCACACCTTCCGCTCCGTCGCGCCCGTCCTGGCGCTGTGCTGGCTCGCCGTCTTCTTCGACGGGATGGACGTCAGCATCTACGGCGCCGTCATGCCGCATATGCTCGACGACCCCGGATTCGGCCTCACCCCCGCGGTGGCGGGCACGATCGGCAGCTGGGTCACCCTCGGCATGCTGATCGGCGCGCTCGGCACCGGCACCCTCACCGACTGGCTCGGCCGCCGCCCCGTCGTCGTCGCCGGGGTGCTGGTGTTCTCCGCCGGTTCGGCGGTGTGCGCGGTCGCCGGCTCGCCCGGCCTGTTCGGCGCCGGACGCTTCCTCGCGGGTCTGGGGCTCGGCGGCCTGATGCCCATCTGCCTGTCGATGGTGATGGAGTTCGCGCCGCGCGGCCGGGCCGCCCTCGCCACCGGCCTGCTGATGACCTCGTACCACGCGGGCGCCATGTGCGCGACGGTCCTGGGGCTGACGCTCGCCCCCACGCAGGGCTGGCGCTGGGTGTTCTGGGTCGGCGCCCTGCCCGCCTTCGTCGCCGCCCCGTTGCTGCTGCGCCTGCTGCCGGAGTCGCCCGGTGTGCTGCTCGCCAAGGGCCGTACCGCCGAGGCCGCGGCGGTCGCCGGCCGCTACGGCATGGCACCTCCGGTCCTCGCCGACGCGCCGGCCCAGGGCGCCAAGGGCCGCCTCGCCTCGGTCCTCGCCCTCTTCCGCCCCGGCGTCCGCCTGGCCACCCCGCTGCTGTGGCTCGCCTCGTTCTGCGGCCTTCTCCTGGTCTACGGCGTCAGCACCTGGCTGCCGCAGATGATGCGCGCCTCCGGGTACGGCCTCACGTCCTCGGTCAGCTTCCTGCTCATCATCAACGCGGGCGGCATCGCCGGCCTGCTGATCGCGGGCCGCCTCGGCGACCGCTACGGCCCGGTCAGGGTCTCCGCCCTCTGGTTCCTGCTGACCGCCGCCGGCGCACTGCTCCTCGGGGCGCGGCTGCCGCTCGGCGCCACGTACGTGGTCGTCGCCGTCACCGGTGTCTGGCTCTTCAGCGCGCAGGTGATGGTGTACGCGGCGACCCACCGCGTCTATCCGCCCGCCGAACGCGCCACCGGCCTCGGCTGGGTCACCGGCATCGGCCGCACCGGCGCGGTCGTCGGCCCCTGGCTCGGCGGCGTCCTCGCCGCGACCGCCAACAGCCAATTCGGCTTCAGGGTCTTCGCGTTGGCCGGTCTGCTGGGCGCGCTCGCCATCGGCTCGGTGCCGCTGGCCCGGCGCCTCGGCCGCCCGCCGGTGACCGCACCGGCGCCGGAGGTGGCCGGCATGGAGCGGTGAACGGAGGGGAGGCGCCGCCTCCGGGCCGCCTCCGCGGGCCGGTACGCCGATGCTCCGCGGGCGGCGTACCGGCCTCCTCATCTCCCCTCCCGCCACCCGGAGTTGTGCGGAGCGGCGGCGCGTCGACTATTCTCGTGCAACGTACGGGAATAGGTGAGGGGAAGACATGACGCCACACACGCATGACGTCGTACCGAGGTCCCACTGGGCCGCGCCGTCCGGGAAGCCGCCGCTGTCCTCGCGGTTGATGCGGGCGACCTGGCGCGGACTCCCGGCCAAACAGCACGAGGTCGGCTGGGAGCCGGGCCTTGAGGTACCGGCCGCGGACGGCAGCCTGCTGCGCACGGACCACTACTTCCCCCGTACGAAGGGCGACTTCCCCACCCTGCTCGTCCGCTCGCCCTACGGCAGGGGCGTGCCGTGGTCACCCCTGTTCGGTGTGCTCTTCGCCGAACAGGGCTTCCATGTGGTCCTCCAGAGCTGTCGCGGCACCGCCGGGTCGGGCGGCCGGTTCGACCTGTGGCGCAACGAGGCCGGCGACGGGCAGGCCACCGTGGCCTGGCTGCGGCAGCAGCCCTGGTTCACCGGAACCCTCGGCACGATCGGCCCCAGCTACCTGGGCTATGTCCAGTGGGCGCTCGCCCTGGACCCGCCGCCGGAGCTCAAGGCGATGGTGGTCCAGGTCGGACTGCACGACCCCCATGCCCTCTTCCACGCGGGCGGTGGGTTCCTCCTGGAAACCGCACTCGCCGTCGGCCTCGGCGTGACCTACCAGCACCAGGGGATGCTGCCCTTGCTGCGGGCGACGCTGCGCCTCCAGCGCCGGATGCGCCAGATCACCGGCGCGCGGCCACTGCGCGGGGCGTATGAGTCCGCCCTCGGCGAAGTGCCGTGGCTGGACGGGGCGATGGCCCATCCGGACGCCGACGATCCGCACTGGGACGGGGCGTCCGTGGCGGAGGCGGCGGAACGGCTGAGCGTGCCCACCTGTCTGATCACCGGGTGGCACGACGGGCTGGCCGACCAGACCTTCCAGCAGTTCGCCCGGCTGCGGGGGGCCGGAGGTGAGTCCGCCCTGCTCGTCGGCCCCTGGACGCACACCTCCGCGATGCAGCAGGGCTGGCCCGAAGTCTTCGCCGAGAGCCTCGCCTGGCTGCGTGCGCACCTGTGTGGCGACCCCGCCGGACTGCGCCCCACTCCCGTACGGGTCCACGTCGGCGGCGAGGACGCCTGGCGGGACCTCGACGACTGGCCGCCGGCCCCTGCCACCACCGCCTGGTTTCCCGCGGCGAACGGAACGCTCAGTCGGCAGACCCCGGTGGAAGAGGGCGCGTTGGCGTCCTTCCGCTACGACCCGGCCGATCCCACCCCGTCCGTGGGCGGGCCGTCGGTGTCCCGCGCCGCCGGCACCTGTGACAACACCACCCTGGAAGCGCGGGAGGACGTGCTGACCTTCACGGGCCCGCCGTTGACCGAGCCCGTCGATGTCCTCGGACCGGTGTCCGCACGACTGCGGATCGCCACCGACACCGGCCACGCCGAGGTCTTCGCCCGCCTCTGCGACGTGGACGCCCGGGGCCGGTCCACCAATGTCTGTGACGGGCTGATGCGGGTGCGGACGAGCGGGGAAACCCCCTCGGAGATCACCGTGCCGATGAGCTCCACCGCCCACCGCTTCGCCGCCGGTCACCGGATACGCCTCCAGATCAGCGGCGGCGCCCATCCGCGCTACGCCCGCAGCCCCGGCACGGGGGAGACGTCCGTCGAGGCCACCCACCTCCAGCCGGTCCAGATCGCGGTGCACTCGGGATCGGCACTGACGCTGCCTCAGGGGGCCCCGTAGGGGCGGGCCGGGGCGGTCACCGCACCGGAATCCGCGCGTACCGCCCCGCCACCCACAGATCGGCCTCGATGCCGGCGGCGGCGGTGCGCAGGGCGGGCAGCAGGGCCTCACGGGCCTCGGCGGGGGAGCTGCGGGCCGCGTGGGTGGAGACATTGACGGCGGCGACCACCCGGCCGGTGCGGTCGTGGACGGGGACGGCGAGGGAGCGCAGGCCCTCTTCGAGCTCCTCGTCGACCAGGGCGTAGCCCGCCGAGTGGGCCTCTTCCAGGAGCGCGCCGAGGCGTTCGGGGTCGGTCACGGTGTGGGGGGTGAGTGGCTCCGGGCGCAGGCGGGCCAGCCGTGCGGAGCGCTCGGCCGGGGGCAGGCCGGCGAGCAGCACACGGCCCATGGAGGTCGCATACGCCGGAAAACGGGTGCCCAGCGTGATGTTGACGCTCATGATGCGCACGGTGGGGACCCGTGCGACGTACTGGATGTCCTCGCCGGAGAGGACCGCCATCGAGGCGGAGTCGTGCACCCGCTCGACCAGCGAGGCGAGATGGGGGAGGGCGAGGTCGGGCAGGGTGAGGCCGGAGAGGTGGGCGAAGCCCAGCTCCAGCACCTTCGGCGTGGGGCGGAAGAGTTTTCCGTCGGTGGTGAGGTAGCCGAGGTGTTCCAGGGTGATCAGGGCCCGGCGGGCGGTGGCGCGGGCCAGGCCGGTGGCCTCCGCGACGGCGGTGAGCGGGAGCGCCGCGCGGCCGGTGCCGAAGGCGGTGAGGGTGATCAGCCCGCGGGCCATCGATTCGACGAATTCGGGGCCCAGTTCCTGCTTGGACGCGCGCATCCAGGTGGCGTGGGACGGGCCGGGGCGGGTCTCGGGGGCGGCGTCGGCGGCCGGGCCGTTCCGGGGTGCCCGTAGCGCGTCCTCCATGGCGGAGACCGTCTCGCGCAGACGGGGGAGCACCGCGTCGGGCAGCGCGTCCGCGCTCAGCCGGCTGGTGTGGCTGACGACGCTGAGCGCACAGACCGGGCGGCCCTCGGCGTCCCGGACGGGCACGGCCACGGCCACCAGCCCCGGCTCGATGAGCTGGTCGTCCAGGGACCAGCCGGCGGTCCGTGCGGCGGCCACCCGCGCCACGAAGTCCGCGGCCGTGGCGGCACCGGCCGCCTCGTCCCCGGCGGGCCGCGGCGGGACGGCCGGGAAGCCCGCGTCCGCCGGGTCGGCCGCCCGGCGCGCCCGCCACCGCTGCCAGTCCTCCTCGTCCCACCGGTCCGCGAACAGCGCGCCCGGCGCGCCCCGTTCGGCGGGCAGCAGATCGCCGATGCGGAAGGCCAGCGACATGGCGCGGCGGCGGGTCGCCTGGTGGACGAAGCGCACCCCGTCACCGTCCGGCACCGCCAGCGACACCGACTCGTCCAGCTCATCGGCCAGCCGGTCGGCGAGCGGGCCGAGCCGGTCGGGGAGTTCGGAGGCGGCGAGGTAGGCGTTGCCCAGTTCCAGCAGGCGCGGTGCGAGCACCGCGTCCCGGCCCTCGGTCCGTACGTAGCCGAGCCGGGTGAGGGTGCTCAGCACCCGGTCCACGGTCGAGCGGGCGAGGCCGGTGTCGCGCACCAGATCGCCGACGGACCGCCGGCCGCCGCCGGTCGCCAGCTCCCGCAGCACGGCCAGGCTGCGCATCAGCGGCCCCACCGCCTCCGGTGGCGGCGGGGCTGACGGGGCGGTGGCGGCGGGGTGGGTCATGGCCTCTCCCTGGTGCGTCGATCTCGTCGGAACCGTACCCGGCGCACCGTTGACAGGGCCGGGGGCCGGGGCCAAACTCAGGACGGTGCAATTATGAACTTAAGTTCACTGTGCGAACAACCTGCTGCGGGGCGGTCCTTGGGGCCCGGCCCCGGGATGACCCGAGGGTGAGGACATGGCCGACATCCGTTCCCTGCACGAGGCCGTCGCGGAGCTGATCCATGACGGCGACACCGTGGCGCTGGAGGGGTTCACCCACCTCATCCCGTTCGCCGCCGCGCACGAGATCATCCGGCAGGGCATCAAGGGCCTCACGCTCGCCCGGATGACCCCCGATGTCGTCTACGACCAGCTGATCGGCGCGGGCGCGGCCCGGAAGCTGGTCTTCTCCTGGGGCGGCAACCCCGGCGTCGGTTCGCTGCACCGCTTCCGGGACGCGGTCGAGCACGGCTGGCCCGCCCCGCTGGAGATCGACGAGCACAGTCACGCCGGGATGGCCAACCGCTACGCCGCGGGCGCGGCCCGGCTCCCGTTCGCGGTGCTGCGCGGCTACCGCGGCAGCGACATCCCGGCCCGTACGCCCACGGTCTCCACCGTCGTCTGCCCGTTCACCGGTGAGGAACTGGCCGCCGTCGCCGCCCTCAACCCGGATGTCACGGTCATCCACGCGCAGCAGGCCGACCGGGCCGGCAACGTCCAGCTGTGGGGCCTGACCGGGGTACAGAAGGAGGCGGCCCTCGCCGCCCGGCGGGTCCTGGTGACCGTCGAGGAGATCGTCGACACCCTGGAGCCGCGCCCCGGCTCCGTCGTCCTGCCCACCTGGGTCGTCGACGCGGTCGCGCTCGTCCCCGGCGGCGCCCATCCCTCGTACGCGGCCGGCTATTCGGTCCGGGACAACGCCTACTACCGGGAGTGGGACGGCATTTCACGGGACCGGGCGGCGTTCGGGCGGTGGCTGGCGGAGTGTGTGCGGGGGGAGGGGGACGGGGGACGGGGAGCGGCCGCGGGGGACGGGGTTGCGAGCGGGGCCGGGGGCGCTGACGGTGCCGGGGGCGGGAGCGCCGACGCCGTTCCGGCCGCCACTCCGGAGCACGTCCCCGAGACCACCCCCGAGACCACCCCCGGCTCCGCCCCCGAGACCGTCCCCGACTGCACCCCTGACGAGCTGATGGAGGTCAACGCCGCCCGTGCGCTCGCGGGGGCGCGGTCCTGCTTCGTCGGGATCGGGCTGCCCAGTACGGCCGCCAACCTCGCCCGCCGTACCGCCAATCCGGACCTGGTGCTGGTCTACGAGTCCGGCACCCTCGGCTCCAAGCCGACCCGGCTGCCACTGTCCATCGGGGACGGCGAGCTGGCCGACACCGCGGACTCGGTGGTGTCGGTGCCGGAGATGTTCAACTACTGGCTACAGGGCGGCCGGATCGACGTCGGATTCCTCGGTGCCGCACAGGTCGACCGGTTCGCCAATATCAACACCACCGTCGTCGACCGGGGCCCCGGCCGGCCCGAGGGGCGGCTGCCCGGTGCGGGCGGCGCCCCCGAAATCGCCGCCAACTGCGGGCAGGTGCTGATGGTTCTGCGGCACCGCCGCCGCAACTTCGTCGGGGCGCTGGACTTCGTCACCACCCTCGGCCACGGCGCCGGCCCCGGCGACCGGGCGGCGCTCGGACTGCCCGGCGCCGGTCCGACGGCGGTCATCACCGACCTCGGCGTACTGCGTCCCGACCCGGACACCGCGGAACTCGTCCTCACCGAGCTGCATCCGGGAGTGACGGTCGATCAAGTCCGGGCGGCCACCGGATGGGACCTCAGGGAGGCCGACACGATCGGTGTCACCGCCCCGCCCACCACCGCCGAACTCGCCGCCCTGCGGGCCCTGAAGGCGGCAGCCGCGGACGCACCGCCCCGCCCCTCCCGGAAGGACGCCTGATGCCCACCGCACCCCCGCCCCCACCGGCGCCCGCCGCCCCGCCGCTCCCCACCCAGGCCGAGATCAGCCGGGAGATCGCCGCCCGGCACACCGCCGCCGAACGGGACCGGGCGGCGGGCGCACCGGCCCCGGACCACCCCGCCCGGGACTTCGCCCCCTACCGCAGCAGCACCGCCCGCCACCCCCGCCGCCCGCCGGTGGAGATCGACCACCTCGCCGACCCGGAGGCCGTGGAGCTCGGCGGCCCCGTCTTCGGCGTCACGGACGTCACCGACCTGGACGCCGACCTCACCCGGCAGCACACCGGCGAACCGCTCGGCGAACGCATCACCGTCACCGGCCGCGTCCTGGACCGCACCGGCCGCCCCGTACGCGGCCAGCTCGTCGAGATCTGGCAGGCCAACGCCGCCGGCCGGTACGCCCACCGGCGGGATCAGCATCCGGCCCCGCTCGACCCGCACTTCACCGGAGTCGGCCGCTGTCTGACCGATGACACGGGCCGGTACGCGTTCACCACCGTCAAGCCCGGCGCCTACCCCTGGCGCAACCACCACAACGCCTGGCGCCCGGCCCATATCCACTTCTCGCTCTTCGGATCGGCCTTCACCCAGCGGCTGATCACCCAGATGTACTTCCCCGGCGATCCGCTCTTCCCCTACGACCCGATCCTCGCCTCGGTCACCGACCCCACCGCCCGCGCCCGCCTGGTGGCCACCTACGATCACGAACTGACCGTCCCCGAAAGGTCCTTGGGCTACCGCTGGGACGTGGTCCTGGACGGCCCGTCCGCCACCTGGATCGAGGAGGGCCGCTGATGCCCCGCGCCACCCCCCGCCACGACCGGTCCGGCGCCCCGGCGGGTGCCCCCGCCGGGCCGCTCGCCCCGACCCCCGCCCAGACCATCGGCCCCTTCTACGGCTACGCCCTGCCGTTCCCCGGTGGCGGGCAGATCGCCCCGGTCGGCCACCCCGGCACGGTCACCGTGCACGGCTGCGTACGGGACGGGGCGGGCGCCCCGGTGCCGGACGCGCTGCTGGAGTTCTGGCAGGCGGGCCCGGACGGCGGCCGTACGGGCGCGCCCGGTTCGCTGCGCCGGGACCCGGCCACCGGCGCGGTCCTCGGCCGCAACGGGGTGGACTTCACCGGCTTCGGCCGGGTCCCCACCGACGCCGACGGGCGCTATGCCGTCCACACCCGTCCGGCCACCGCCCCCGCCGGGCGCCCGGACGCCGCCCCCTACCTCGCCGTGTGCCTCTTCGCCCGCGGCCTGCTCCACCACCTGTTCACCCGCGTCTACTTCCCCGGGCACCCGGCGGACCGGCCCGCCGACCCACTGCTCGCGCGGCTTCCCGCGCAGCGCGCGGACACCCTGCTCGCCCGCCCCGACGGCCCCGGCCGGTACCGCTTCGACATCCGGCTCCAGCGGTCGGCGGACGGCACCCACGAGGAGACGGTCTTCCTTGCCTACCGATGACCTGCCGTGCGGCGCACCGGGCCCGGCGGCCCAACCGGCGGACGAGGCAGCCGACTTGGGTCTGCTGGCGCCGTCCTGGGCCGGCTCCGCCGTGGCCGCCGCCACCGGTGACGCCGGATATCTGCGGGCCCTGCTCGACGCCGAGGCCGCGCTGACCCGTGCCCAGGCCGCCCTGGGACTCGCCCCGGAGGCGGCGGCCGCCGCCGTCACCGCCGCGGCCGCCGAGACCCACCGCTACGACCCCCGTGCCCTCGCCCTGCGCGCCCGTGCCGTGGGCAACCCCGTGGTCCCGCTCGTCGCCGACCTGACCGCCGCCGTCGCCGCCCGCGACCCCGAGGCCGCCGCCTACGTCCACCGGGGCGCCACCAGCCAGGACATCCTGGACACCGCCACGATGCTGGTCTGCGCCCGCGCCCTGGACACCGTGCTGCCGGACCTCACCCGCACCGCCGCCGCGCTGCGCCGTACCGCCGCCGAGCACCGCGACACCCCCATGGCGGGCCGCACCCTCACCCAGCACGCGGTGCCGACCACCTTCGGCCTCAAGGCCGCGGGCTGGCGCGGCCTGGTGCTCGACGCCCATGACCGGCTGGCGTCCGTACGGGCCACGCTGCCGGTGCAACTGGGCGGCGCGGCCGGCACCCTCGCGGCCTTCCATGCTTACGCGGTGGCCGACGGCGCGTCACCCCCTCCCGACCTGGGCAGCCGGCTCCTGGCCCGCTACGCCGCCGAGACCGGACTCGCCGCACCGGCCCTGCCCTGGCACACCCTGCGCACCCCGGTCGCGGATCTCGCCGGAGCGCTGGCCTTCACCGCGGGCGCCCTCGGCAAGGCGGCCGCCGATGTCCTCACCCTCTCCCGCACGGAGCTCGGTGAACTCACCGAGGGCAGCGGCGGCGGCTCCTCCGCCATGCCGCACAAGACCAACCCGGTGCGTGCCACGCTCATCGCGTCCGCCGCCCGGCAGGTCCCGGGGCTCGCGGCGGTGCTGTACGGCTCGCTGGCCGCCGAGGACGAACGCCCGGCCGGCGCCTGGCACGCCGAATGGCAGCCGCTGCGGGACGCCCTGCGGCTGACCGGCGGCGCGGCCCGGGACGCCGCCGTACTCACCGCGGAGCTGCGCGTCCACCCGCACCGGATGCGGCAGAACCTCGACGCGACCGGCGGTCTGGTCGTATCCGAACGTCTGGTCGCCGCCCTCACCGCGCTGACCGGCCGCGCCGAGGCCCGCCGCCTCCTGGACACGGCGGCCCGGCGCACCGCGGAGCGGGGCATCGCGCTGGCGGCGGCGCTGGACGAGGTGCTGCACGAGGCCCCGCCCACGGCCCGTGACGAAGACCGGTCGGCCCCGCCCGGCGGCCCGGCCACCGCGCGCGAGGCCCCGGTGCTGTCCCCGTCGCGGCTGCGTCAACTCCTCGACCCCACCGGCTACCTGGGCTCCGCCGGCGCCCTGGTGGACCGTGCACTGGAACGCACCGAGCACCACCCTCAGGAGTCCGCATGACCCACCCGCCCGCCACCCCGCTCCCGCACCACACCGCGGACGGTCCCGAAGACGCCCCGCCGCTCCTCCTGGGCCCCTCGCTCGGCACCTCGCTCGCCGTCTGGGACCCCCAACTCCTCTCCCTGGCACGGCATCACCGCGTCATCCGCTGGGACCTGCCCGGCCACGGCGGCACGCCCGCCGGGGTACTGGGCGCCGGGTCCGCCCCCACCACCACCGTCCCCGGCCTGGCCCGGCTGGTGCTCGGCCTCGCCGACGCCCTCGGTATCGACCGGTTCGCCTACGCCGGGATCTCGCTCGGCGGCGCCGTCGGGGCCTGGCTCGCCGCCCACCACCCCGAGCGGATCAGCTCGCTCGCCCTGCTCTGCTCCTCCGCACGGTTCGGCGAGCCGGCGGGCTGGCACGAACGGGCCGCGCTGGTACGGGAAACGGGGCTCGGCCCCATCGCCGACGCCGCCGCGAGCCGCTGGTTCACCCCGGCCTTCGCCGGCACCCCACAGGCCCGGTCGCTGGTCGAGGCGGTGCGCCGGTCGGTGACGCCCGCCGGCTACGCGGCCTGCTGCGACGCCCTCGCCGCCTACGATCTGCGCGCCGGTCTGGGCCGGATCACCGCCCCCACGCTCGTCGTCGCGGGCCGCGACGACCCCGCCACCCCGCCCGCCCACGGCCGCGAACTCGCCGACGGCATCACGGGCGCCCGCCTGCTGGAACTGTCCGGCGCCGCCCATCTCGCCAACGTGGAACGCCCCGCCCCGGTGCGGGACGCCCTCCTCGGCCACCTCGCGGCACCCCCGCACCACGGCTCCCCGGCCGCGGCCCCCGGCCCCGGCGCACCCGCACCCCACCCCGCGGAAGGAACGGCGCAGTGACCCACCCCCGTCACACCACGGTCGGCATCATCGGCGGCGGCCCGGCCGGGCTGCTGCTCGCGCGGCTGCTGCACCGCTCCGGCATCGACTGCGTCGTCCTGGAGAGCCGCGACCGCTCCTATGTCGAACGGCGCCAGCGCGCGGGCATCCTGGAACAGGGCACCGTGGACGTGCTGCGCGCCTGCGGGGCGGGGGAGCGGATGGACCGGGAGGGCCTGGTCCACGACGGCATCGAACTGCGCTGGAACCGGCGCGCCCACCGCCTCGACTTCCCCGCGCTGACCGGCGGCCGCCGGGTCATGGTCTACGCCCAGACGGAAGTGGTGAAGGACCTGATCGCCCTCCACCTCGCGGACGGGCCACCGCTGCTGTTCGGAGCGCGGGCGCTCGCGGTGACGGGCGCGGACACCGGCCGGCCCGCCGTCCGCTACCGCCACCAGGGCCGCGAACAGACCCTGACCTGCGACTACGTCGTGGGCTGCGACGGTTTCCACGGTGTCGCCCGGGAGGCCGTACCGGAGGGCGTCCGCCGTACGTACACCCGCGGCTACCCCTACTCCTGGCTCGGGGTGCTCGCCGAGGTCCCGCCCTCCCACGACGAGTTGATCTACGCCCACTCCGCACGCGGCTTCGCCCTGTTCAGCATGCGTACACCGACCCTCAGCCGGCTCTACCTCCAGGTCCCCAACGGGACCGATCCCGCCGACTGGCCCGACGACCGCATCTGGGACGAACTGGAGGCCCGCGGCGCGATCGACGGCCCGTGGAAGCTGGCGCGCGGACCGCTCAGCGCCAAGGCCGTCCTGCCGATGCGGAGTTCGGTCACCGAACCGATGCGGTACGGGCGGGTCCTGCTGGCCGGCGACGCGGCGCACATCGTGCCGCCCACCGGAGCCAAGGGCCTCAACCTGGCCGTCGCCGATGTCACCGTCCTGGCCCGCGCCCTCGACCGGTTGCACCGCACCGGCTCCACGGAACTGCTCGACGCCTACTCCGACACCTGTCTGCGCCGGGTCTGGCGCGCCGAACACTTCTCGGCCTTCATGACGACGACCCTGCACACCGCCCCGGACCAGAGCCCGTTCGACACCCGGCTCCAGCTGTCCCAGCTCGACCGGATCGCGGGTTCGCCGCACGCCGCCGCGGAGCTGGCCGAGAACTACACGGGACCGCCGCTGGCCTGAGGCCGGTTCACCGGCTCTGCCGGTAGCGGACCAGCAGCATCGCCGCGTCATCGTGCAGCGGCCCCTCGACATGCTCGACCAGGTCCTCACGCACCGAGCGCAGCGCGGCCTCCGGGTCGGGGTCCTTGAGCAGCGCGGCGCGTTCGTCGAGGGGGTAGAAACGGTCCGCCGCGTCGCGGGCCTCGGTGACCCCGTCGGTGTAGAAGAGCAGCTGGTCGCCGGGGGTGAACGGCACCTCGTAGGGGGCCGGGGCGGCGGCGCCGTGCAGGGTGAGACCGAGCGGCAGGGCGCGGTCGGGCGGGGACGCGAAGCCGACGGTGCCGTCGGGGCGGACGACCAGCGGCGCCGGATGGCCGAAGTTCAGCAGGGTGGCCCGCGGACCGTCACCGATCTCGGCGAGCACCGCCGTGACGAACCGTTCGCCGGACAGATGGCGGTTCAGCGCCCGTTCGACGCGCTCGCCGACGGCCGGCAGATCCGGTTCGTCATGCGCCGCCTCCCGGAACGCCCCCAGCACCACCGCCGCGCTCTCCACGGCCTCCAGGCCCTTGCCCTGCACATCGCCGACGATGATCCGCACCCCGGCGGGCGAGGTCACCACCTCGTACAGATCACCGCCTATCCGGGCCTCGGCCACCGCCGAGGTGTACGACACCGCGATCCGCAGCGGGCCCGCGCCCCGCGGCACCGGGCGCAGCAGCACCCGCTGGGCGACCTCGGCGATGGAGCGGACGCTGGCCAGTTCGGCCTCCCGCCGCTGCCGCATCACCGCGGCGGCCACCCCGGCCGCGGTCACCCCGGCCACCGACAGCAGGGCGGTCAGACCGCGCCGGCTCTCGAACAGCCCGCTGTGGACACCCAGACCGAGGCAGAGCACGAACGCCGTCAGGCCGGCCACCGCCGTCCGCCGCCAGCCGCCGACCAACCCCGCGAACGCCGGGCCCAGCGACACCAGGGGCAGAAAGCCGACCCCCGGGCCCGCGGTGAGATCGACCGTGGTGACCACGGTCATGACCGCGTACGGGAGCACGGCCAGCGCACGGGAGCCGGTCCGCTGCTCCCCCTTCTCCACGGCCAAGGTGTTCTCCGGCGGTCTCAGATGAAGTGATCGGGCAAGAGGGCCGTCGGCCGCCGGAATGTCCGAAAGCGGCCCCCGGCCCCCGGCCTGAGCATAGGCAACATATGCCGTACCGAAATACCTCGAATGCGTGCTGTTACCGAATCGCAGTGGCCCGGCACGGCCGGCAAGCGCCCCCGCCGGACGGGTCGCGGATCTTACGGACCCATGACACGACGTCCCGGACACGGGCCGGAAAGCGCTGTCGCGCCTAGCGTCACCGGCATGCGTGTACTGGTCACCGGCGGCGCCGGATTCATCGGATCGCAGGTCGTCGAGGCGCTCCTGGCGCGCGGGCACGAACCCGTCGTCCTCGATGCGCTGCTGCCCTCGGCGCACCCCGAACCCCCGCCCCGGCGCCCGGGGGAACGGCGCATCGTCGCCGACCTACGGGACCGTACGGCCGTCGACGCGGCCCTGCGGGGCGTCCACGCGGTCTGTCACCAGGCGGCGATGGTGGGCCTCGGCAAGGACTTCGCCGATGCGCCCGACTACGTGGGCTGCAACGACCTGGGCACGGCGGTGCTGCTGGCCGCGATGGCCGCGGCCGGGGTGCGGCAGCTGGTCCTCGCCGGGTCGATGGTGGTCTACGGGGAGGGGCGCTACACCTGTGCCCGCCATGGGGTGGTGCGGCCCGGTCCGCGGGCCGTGGCCGAGCTGGCCGCCGGGCGGTTCGAACCCCGCTGTCCGCACTGCGGCGCGGAGTTGCGGCCCGGCGCGGTCGGCGAGGACGCCCCCACCGACCCGCGCAACGTCTACGCGGCCACCAAGCTCACCCAGGAACATCTGGCCGCTTCCTGGGCACGCGCCACCGGCGGCCGGGCCGTCGCGCTGCGCTACCACAACGTCTACGGGCCCGGGATGCCGCGCGACACCCCGTACGCCGGGGTCGCCTCGTTCTTCCGCTCGGCGCTGGCCCGCGGTCAGTCGCCGACGGTCTACGAGGACGGCGGCCAGCGGCGGGACTTCGTCCATGTGCGGGATGTCGCGGCGGCCAACGCCGTGGCGCTGGAAGCCCTGCCGGACCGGCCCGCGGGCGCCCTGACCGTCTACAACACGGGCAGCGGAGTGCCGCACACCGTCGGCGAGATGGCGCGGACCCTGGCCGAGGCGTGCGGTGGCCCGGCGCCCGTGGTGACGGGGGAGTACCGGCTCGGCGACGTACGGCACATCACCGCGTCCTCGCAGCGGATCGCCGAGGACCTCGGCTGGCGTGCGGCCACCGGATTCGCGGCGGGGATGGCGGAGTTCGCCCGGGAGGGCATGCGGGCGTCCCCGGCGGGATGACCCGCACGCCCTCCCGGCCGCCGCCCGTGCCCGCACACCCCTCAACTCCCCTTGCCCGCCTCTGATCGCAGGTGAACGCGTGACCCACTTCCCACCCGCCGCCCCCCGGCCCGCCCCGGTGGACGTCGTACTGCCCTGTCTCGACGAAGCCGCCGCGCTGCCCTGGGTGCTGGCCCGCATCCCGGCCGGCTGGCGGGCGATCGTGGTCGACAACGGCTCCACCGACGGCTCCGCCGAGGTGGCCCGCGGTCTGGGCGCCACCGTGGTGCACGAGCCGCGCCGCGGCTTCGGCGCCGCCTGCCACGCCGGACTGCTCGCCGCCGACGCGGACATCGTCTGCTTCTGCGACTGCGACGCCTCCCTCGACCCCGCCCTCCTCACCCCCTTCGCCGACGCGGTCCGGGACGGCACCAGCGATCTGGTGCTGGGCCGCCGCCGGCCCCGGGGCCGTGGCGCCTGGCCGCCGCACGCACGGGCCGGCAACCTCGTGCTGGCCCGGATGCTGCGCCGCCGCACCGGACTGCGCCTGCACGACCTCGGCCCGCTGCGCGCCGCCCGGCGCACCGCGCTGCTCGGCCTCGGCCTCACCGACCGCCGCAGCGGCTACCCCCTCCAGATGGTCGTCCGGGCCGCCGACGCCGGCTGGCGCGTCGAGGAGCGCGAGGTGCCCTACCGGCCGCGCACCGGCCGCTCGAAGGTCACCGGCACCTGGCGCGGCACCTGGCACGCGGTGCGGGATATGCGCGCCGTCCTCCGGCAGCCGCCGCTCGCACCCGGGGCGGAGGAGACGGCCCGATGACCTTTCCCGCAGCCGCTCCGGCGCCGACCGGTCCCACCACGCTCCTGGTCATCGCCAAGGAGCCGGTCCCCGGCCGGGTCAAGACCCGGCTCACCCCGCCCTACACCCCGGACGAGGCCGCTCAGTTGGCCGAGGCCGCGCTGTCCGACACCCTCCGGGCCGTCCGCGCCATGCCCGCCCGGCGGCGGGTGCTCGTCCTCGACGGCCGCCCCGGTAGCTGGCTGCCGGCCGGCTTCGACGTCCGGCCGCAGTGCCCCGGCGGCCTCGACGAGCGGCTCGCCGCGGCCTTCGCCGGCAGCACCGGCCCGACCCTGCTCCTCGGCATGGACACCCCGCAGGTCACCCCGCAACTCCTCGCCCCGGCACTGGAGTCCGGTGCCTGGGACGGCTGCGACGCCTGGTTCGGGCCGGCCGAGGACGGCGGCTTCTGGGCGCTCGGCCTGGCCACCCCCGACCCCCGGCTGCTGCGCGGCATCCCCATGTCCACCGACCGCACCGGCGCCGCCCAGCGCGCCCGGCTGACCGCAGCCGGGCTCCGGGTACGGGCTCTGCCGCCGCTGCGCGATGTCGACACCGCGGACGATGCGCACCACGTCGCCTCCGCCGCACCCGCCGGCCGCTTCGCCGCCACCCTGGCCCGGCTCACCCCGGTCACCACACGATGAGCACCACTGTGCCGCCCACGACCCACCCCGACCGGCGCGACACCGTCTCCTGGGGCGCGGACCCGTACGCCGACGCGCTGCGCAGCGGCCGCGGCCCGCTCTTTCTGCGCCGCAGTGACGGCTGGCTGCTGCCCCTGGAGGTCGAACGCTGGTGCGCGGCAGCGGACGCCGCGGATCTGTCGGCGCTGCGCCGCTGCGACGGCCGCGTCCTCGACATCGGCTGCGGCCCCGGCCGGCTGGTCGCCGCGCTCGCCGCGCAGGGCCGGCGGGCCCTCGGCATCGACGTCAGCGCGGCCGCGGTGGCCCGCACCACCTCCCTCGGCGGCCGCGCACTGCACCGCTCGGTCTTCGACACCCTCCCGGGAGAGGGGACATGGGACACCGCCCTGCTCCTCGACGGCAACATCGGCATCGGCGGCGACCCAGCCGCCCTCCTCACCCGCACCGCCGAACTCCTCGCCCCGCACGGACTGCTCATCGTGGAGACCACCCCGGCAGACATCGACGAACGAGTCCAGGTCCGGGTCGAGAGCGGCTCCCGCACCCACCACCCCCTGGACGCCCCCTTCCCCTGGGCCCGCGTCGGCACCCCCGCCCTCCTCCGCTACGCCTCCGCCACCGCCTGGACCCCCACCGAACAGTGGACCGCACCGCACCCGGCCGACCAGCCCCCGGACAGCGGGCGTTGCTTCGTGGCGCTGCGGCGCGGCGGTGGCGTCGCGAGAGCCCGTCCCGCGTGGTGAGAAGACATCCCAGGCCCCGGTGAACGGCACACGTCGCTATGGTGTGCCGATGACGTCGATCAAGCAGTTCCAAGTCACCTTCGACTGCGCAGAACCCGAGCGGGTCGCCCGCTTCTGGTGCCAGGTGCTGGGGTACGTCGTACCGCCGCCGCCGGAGGGGTTCGCCACGTGGGACGACTTCGACCGCTCGCTGCCGCCTGAGCAGCAGGGCTCGGCGTTTGCCTGCGTCGACCCCTCAGGTGTGGGCCCGCGACTGTTCTTCCAGCGCGTTCCCGAAGGCAAGGTCGTCAAGAACCGGGTCCATCTCGACGTGCGGGCCGGTACCGGGCTCGTGGGGGAAGAGCGCCTCGCCGCCCTGGAGGCCGAGCGCGCACGACTGGTCGCGCTCGGCGCGGTATGCGTGCAGGTGCTGCCTGCCGATGGCGTCAACGAGTCCTGTATCGCGATGCAGGACATCGAGGGCAACGAGTTCTGTCTCGACTGAGGCGGAGCCGGACCCCGCACGACGGGACACCCCCGTTCGCTGAGGCGGAGCCGGAGACCGCACGACGGGGCCCCGTCCGCCACATCTGACGGATCGATGACGTCCCCGCCGCCGCCCGCCCGTTGCCGCCCCCAGGCGCCTAGCGTGCGGGCGTGACCTCCTGTGAGACCCCCCGTGTGACCTCGGAAGAACGCGCCGCGCGCCGCCTCGATCCGGTGGCGGCCGCGGCCGGCGCGCTGCTCGTGGTGGCCGCTGCCGTCGTCGGTACCGTCATCGAGCGCGCCAACGGCAGCCTGCACGTCAACTGGCCCCCGCTGTACGCCTCGTGGTCCCCGCATCTGGGGCCGGGCACCCCCGCCGCGGTCGTGATCGCCGTCCTCGTGATCGTCCACGGGCCGCCGCTCGCCGCCCGGTTGCCCTGGCGGCGTCTCGTCGTCCTGGGCTGGGCGGGTGCCCTGGCCTGGACCGGGGCGCTGGCGATGATCGACGGCTGGCGGACGGGGATAGCCGGGCGGCTCACCACCGCCTACGAGTACCTGACCGTCATCGACCGCTTCGACGACCTCGGGCCGGCGCTGCGCGACTTCACCCACCACATCCTCAACAACGCGCCGGACCACTGGCCCGCCCATGTCGCCGGGCATCCGCCGGCCGCCGTGCTCACCTTCGTCGGTCTGGACCGCATCGGGCTGGGCGGGGGCGGCTGGGCCGGCCTCTGGTGTCTGACCGTCGGCACGTCCGCCGTGGCCGCGGTGCTGATCGCGGTGCGGGCGCTCGCCGGTGAGCCGGTCGCCCGCCGGGCCGCCCCGTTCCTCGTCCTGGTCCCGTCGGCGGTCTGGGTGGGCACCTCGGCGGACGGCTATTTCGCGGCCGTCGCCGCCTGGTCGCTGGCGCTGCTCGCCTTCGCCGCCACCCACCGCACGCTCCCCCGGCTCCCGCTGCGAGGCGCCCCCCTTCCGGCCGCCGCCGCCCTGGCCTCCGGGCTCCTCTTCGGCCTGACCTGCTATCTCTCCTACGGGCTCACCCTGATCGCGCTGATCGCCGCCGCGGTGCTGGTGCTCGCCCGGACCGTGCGCCCACTGCCCCTCATGGCGGCCGGGGCGGCGGCCGTCGCCGTGGCCTTCACCCTGGCCGGTTTCTCCTGGTGGGAGGGGTACCTCCTCCTGGTCGAGCGCTACTACCAGGGCGCCGCCGCGGTCCGCCCGTACGCGTACTGGGTGTGGGGCAACCTCGCCTGCACCGTCCTGATCATCGGGCCCGCGACGGTGGCCGCGCTGCGCCGCGCGCTCGCGGCCGCGCCCGCCGCCGTACGCGGCCTTCGCCCGTCCGCCGGTCCGCCGCGGGACCCCGCCGGCCGGCTGGTCGTCCTCGTACTGGCCGCGCTGCTCGCCCTGCTCGTCGCCGACCTCTCCGGGATGAGCAAGGCGGAGACCGAACGGATCTGGCTGCCGTTCGCCGCCTGGCTGCCGGCCGCCTGCGCCCTGCTGCCCGCGGCCCGCCGGCGGGCATGGCTGACGGCCCAGGCCATACTCGCCCTCCTGCTCAACCACCTGCTCTACACCGGATGGTGATGGTGTGTCAGCTCATCGGCGAGGAAATCAGTCGGGAGGAAATCAGGCGAGATAGGGGCGGGTCGAGTTCACCCGGCCGGGGCGCAGGATCCGGATCGGGCCGCGATTGCAGGAGGGGCAGTCGGCACGGGTCAGCGGGGAGGCGACGCGGACGCCCCGGGTGAAGTAGTCGGCACGCCGGTGACCGGCCAGATCCGTGGTGTGCCGGATCTCGTACTCCTCTTCCCAGCCGTGTCCGCAGTGCAGACAGACGAACGCATACGCCTCGTGAACCGTCTCGGTGTCCCGTTCCATGATCACCACACCCTTTCCCCGGGCCACGGCGCTCCCGCCAGGACCGGATGCCTGCCGCATCTCCCATTATTGCGCTCGGTCACGGGGATGGCGGGGTCAGATTTCCGGGCCGCGCAGAAGTCGCCGCACGGCTCGCGACCAGGTGCGATGCCGGCACCGGAACCCGGCGGTCGCGGGTGCCCGCCGCCCGGCATCGCCGCCGGAACCCGTCCTGCCCCGGGGCCGTCTCTCCGGTCATGATCAGCAGAGACGGAACCCAGTGCTCAGGGGTCAGGGTGTGGGTGCGGTGAGGTGCCGGCAGAGCAGCTCGTGGGCGAGCCGCGCCGTCGCCATCAGGTCCTCGTGGGTCGTGCCGAGGTTGGCTCGCACGGACAATCCGTGCACGACGGACTGGACGAGTCCGGTCAGGGCCGCCGCGTCGGTCCCGGCGGCGAGTTCCCCGTCCTGGACGGCTCGCTCGATGCGTGCGAGGAGGGCCCGCTCGTTCCAGCCGTGCAGTTCGGCGTAGTAGGCGCTGGTGTCGAGGGTGCTCGTGCTGTCGGTCATCGCGGCACTGCTGAGAAGGCAGCCCGGGTGGGCGTCACTTGGCCGGGTGAACTCGTGGACCGAGTCGATGAGGAGGTGGTCGATGACGGTCCGGAGGTCCTTCTCGGCGACCGCCTGCCGGTAGATCTCCCGGTAGCGCTCGGCGTAGGTCCGCACCGCTTCCTCGAACAGCCCGGCCTTGCTGCCGAAGGCGGCGTAGAGGCTGGAGGTCGAGAGTCCGAGGGCCGCGGTGAGGTCGCGGGTCGACGTCCCGGAGTAGCCGCGTCGCCAGAAGAGGCGGGCGGCGTCGAGGATCGCGCGGTCGCGGTCGAAGGCTCGTGGTCGTCCACGGGTGCGTTGAGACACCCTTGCATTGTAGAGCGTTTGCTTCATAATCACTTTATGGAGCAAACGATTCAGAAGAAGTGGCCGGTCGGCGGGGGCAGTTGGGTCACGGTCGATGTGTACGGGGAGCCGGATGCCCCGGGCCTCGTCGTCGTCCCGGGCGCGATCAGCGACGCCCGCGCGTGGCGTCACGTGGCGACCGCCATTGCCGCTTGGCCGTCGGTGGCGGTCGTCAACCGCCGGGGCCGTGCCCCCTCGGGGCCGCTGACCGGCGGCTACTCACTGCGAACGGAGGTCGAGGACCTCGGCCTGATCCTCGACGAGTTCGCCGGCCCGCAGGCACTCTTCGGCTGGAGCTACGGCGGCTTGATCGCGTTGCTGGCCGCCAACGACCGCTCGCTGCGCCAGGTGATCGCCTACGAGCCGGTGATGCGACCGTTCGGCAGTCACGTGCTGCCGGGCCTGAAAGCCGCCGAAGAGAAGGCGGACTGGGAGACCACCGTCGAGATCGTGAACCGGGAGATAGCCGGCCTCGACGCGGCGCGGATCGAGTCCCTGCGGGCCGACCGGCAAGGATGGGCGGACTTGCAGCGGTTGAGCAGACCGGCGCACGCCGAGCTCGCCGCGCTCAACGCGGCGCCGCCACCGGACGAGTTGGCACGTCGGGCGGACCGTGTCGACCTGATCATCGGCCAGTGCAATCACGGCACGGCCCCCTACGGAACGTCGTTCGACGACGTCCGGCAGCGCGTCACCCGTGCCGAAGTCCACGTACTTCCCGGTCAGGGGCACTTGGCCCACATCCAGGCGCCGACCGTGCTCGGCCATCTGCTCAACGGCCTTGCCATGGTCCGATGAGCAACCCGGCCGACGCCGTGGCCTCGCCCGACCCGGGTGCTGTCCCTCCCGTCATGACCGGAGGGACAGCACCCGGGCCCGGTCTCAGCTCCGGTTCTGCCCCAGCGCTCGGTACACCGCCCTGACCAGCCCGGCGTTGCGCGGGTCCTGGCCCGTCGTGCCACCGCCGTACTTGTTCATGGTGTACGCGTACGACAGCCGGTTCTCCGGGTCGGCGAAGGCGAAGGAGCCGCCCGCGCCACCGTGTCCGAACGCCCGTGGGTTGGGTCCCGCCTGGCCCTGGTGGTTGAGCATGTAGCCCAGACCCCAGCGGTGTTCGTACCCCGCCGGGGCGAGCGCGTCGATCGTCAGATCACGCTCACCCGGCCGGCTCTGCGACCGGCGCATCGCCTCCAGGGTGCCGCGCCGGACGAGCGTGCCGGCCGCCAGCGCGCCGTAGACCGTGGCCAGCCCGTGCGCACCGGCATGGGCATTGCCCGCCGGGATCTCGGCCGACCGGTAGGCGGCGCTGTTGACATCACCGGTCGGGATGTACGTCAGCGCCAGCATCACGATGGCCAGCGGATGGTCGGCGAGCGACCGGAACGGCGGCTTCGGCGCACCGGGGAACTGCTCGGCGAGACGCGCCTCGTCCAGCTGCCCGACCATGTCGGCGCAGCGGGCGTGCTCCTCGGCGGGGGTGCCGATGAACACCCGTGCACCCAGCGGCCCGGTGATCTCGCTGTGCAGGAACGCGCCGAGGGACTGGCCGGTGATCCGCCGTACGACCTCGCCCACGAGGTAGCCGAAGGTCACCGCGTGATAGCCCTGTGCGGTGCCCGGCTCCCACCACGGCGGGGTGGCCGCCAGGACGGCGCACACCCGGTCCCAGTCGTAGGCGTGCCCTGCGGGTAGCGGCTCACGGGGCGCGATCAGACCGGCCCGGTGGCTGAGCAGCCAGCGCACGGGTATGTCCTCCTTGCCGGCCTGCCCGAACTCGGGCCAGTACCGGCTCACCGGCGCATCGAGGTTCAACTCGCCCCGGTCCACGAGGAGATGGGCGCACAGCGCGGTCATCCCCTTGGATGTCGAGTAGACGTTGACCAGGGTGTCGCGCTCCCAGGGACGGGTCCCGGCTGCGTCCGCGTGGCCGCCCCACAGGTCCACCACCGCCTCGCCGTCCACCGTCACGCTGACCGCCGCGCCGACATCCCCGTGCTCGCTGAAGTTCCGCTCGAACGCGTCCCGTACGCCGGCGAATTCCGGTGCGCAGTGGCCGTTGACGGTGGCTGGCTCCACGGTGGTCTCCTCGCGTCGTCCCGGTGCGGTCATCCCGTGCCTCCGTACGTGCGTACGGCGTTCCGTAGGGATGATCCGTCCAGGTCGATGCCCGTGGCAACGATGTGCGGCCGGACGGCTCAGCGGCGCGTGTCCGGGGGCGTCGCGCGTCCTGGCGTGCCGTCGGCCGGGGGCCCGCGCAGCGCGGCGAACGCGGCGTCGGGATCGTTTCGGCAGCTCAGCGGCAGTCCGTGCGTGACCGGCAACCGGTGCGGCCGGGCAGGGCAGCGGCGGGGGAGGGGCGGGGCGGGCGGTCCGGGGAGGGCGGGCGCATGGCTGGATTCCGCCGCGGCCGAGACGCTGTCGGCCGCCCGGCCCGCACCATGGTCATCATGACGGCGAGGGCGAGCGTGACCGGCGTACCGTCTGTCATTCCGGCCGGTCGTTTCCCTCCCATCCGGCCGGCGTACCTTCCCTCACCCCGGCCGCCGACGCATTCCTCCCGCCCCGACCGATGAATCGGCAGGCCGGGCACGGTCTATCTCAGCGACCACACAGGCCACACCCCCGGAGGACGCCATGCCTGCCACCTCACCCGCCGCCCCCACCCCGGCTGCAGTCCAGCCGATCATCGTCACCCCTGACCTCGACCGGCTCCAGGCCTTCTACCGTGAGCTGGTCGGCGCCGAGGAGTTCACCCGGGTGCCCGAGGAGGGCCCGGTCTTCTTCGTCGGGCTGCGGATCGGCGGCTCGGAGCTGGGCATCGTGACGGACCAGAACGTCGAGACCGGCACCCCGACCCGGATCCTGCTCAGCATCGCCGTCCAGGACGTCGATGCGCTGCTGGACCGGGTCGGGCCGCTCGGCGGAACGGTGCGGGGCCCGGCCAACGACATGCCCTGGGGCCAGCGGGTCGCCCATATCCAGGACCCGGACGGCAACGCGGTCAACCTCACCCAGCCGGTCTGACGGGGTGCGGCCGCCCGGGGCGGGGGGGGCGGCGGGCCCCGCCCGCCCCGGTGTCACCCACCTGGGCCCGCCCGCCCCGGTGTTCACCGACCTGGGCCCGCCGACCCGGCCCCGCCCCCCCCGGTGTCCACCGACCCGGGCCCGCCGACCCGGGCCCGTCCACCCCGGGCCCGCAGGCCCGGCCCCGCCCGACCGGTCAGTTCTGGTTCTTCTCCAAGGCGTTGACGTATGCGGCCATGAAGTGGTCCCGGACGCCGTCGGAGGCGGGCGCGAGCAGGTCGGCGGTGAGGCCCTGGGCGCGGTCGACCAGGCCGCTCAGCAACGGCATGGTGTGGTGGAGGGTGCCCTGCGCGTCGATGTAGCGCAGTGCGGAGACGTGGTGGAAGGCGGGCTCCGGGGGGAGCTGCGGCACGATGTCGTTGTTGTTGACGAAGCGGTACATGCGGTCGGAGAAGGCCGTGTTGAACTCCTTGGACAGCTGCCGGTCGCAGGTGCGTGGCTGGCCGAAGGTGTAGACACCGTTGGCCGTCACATGCGGTTCCTCGAAATGCAGCCGCGCGCCGGCCAGCATCGCCAGCGCCCCGCCGAGGCTGTGGCCGGTGAACCACACCGTCTGGCGGTTGTCGCGGAATGCGTCGATGGCGGCGCGGACCTGCGGCCAGACGGACTCCAGCGCCTCCCCGAAGCCGTAGTGGACATAGCCCTTGCCGCCGGGGCCGGGCCACGGCGGTGTGGTGGCGTCGGACAGCCAGTCGCGCAGTTTCACCGGCTCCGTGCCCCGGAAGCTGGTGATGATCATGCTGTGCCCGCCGAGGGTGTACGCCTGGGTGTCCTCCAGCGGGAACGGCGGGCGGAACGTGGTGTGGTGATGGCGCACCCGGTCGAAGCCCCATTCCCGGGCCGTGGCTTCGATGGTCTGCTCGTCCTGGTAGGCGAGCTCGGAGGCGCGCGCCATGCAGAGCGCATGGCGGACGGTGTAGCCGGTGGCTTTCTGGTCGATCGTGGCACTGGTCAACGAGGGCTCCTCTGGCTTGGGTCGACGAGGGCTGCTGCGAGGGCCGAGCGCTGCGCCTGAGACGGCTCCGATCACGGAACGCTCGTACTGACTACTCAGAGTAATCTTCTGATCGGCGGCGTGCGGGTGCCGCCCGTTCAAACCACTCGTTCGTGCCTCCGGTCGCACACACCGGGCCGCCGGGCGAGCCTGGAAGCGTGCAGCCCCCGGAGGAAGGCCCACAACGGAAGGCCCCACAGTGAACAGCGCGGATCAGGCGTCACACGCGGAACATGTATCGGCCGAGGTGATGGTGGAGCTGGAGAGCTGCGCGACGCAGGACGCGCACGCCGTCTTCAGCGCGCTGCGTACCACCTTCAGCTCCGACCGGGCGGCGGACGATGTGCCCGAGGAGGTGGCCGGGGCTGGGTCGACCGTGTGGACCTCGACCTTCGACGTGAGTGAGCGCAAGGCCGCGGCCGAGCCCCGCCGGCTGACCGCGCCCGTCATGGTCAGCCTCCAGGGCGGCTACTGGGCGGTCGACCAGCTGTGCAAGGGCCTGGAGTCCGCGTTCGCCGTGCAGGTTCTCGGGACGGCCGCCGGTGACCAGGAAAAAGAAGTCGAGCTGCGGCTGGAGACCCGTTAGCGGGCACCGGCACTGCCGAGGCGACGGGACCCGCACGGTCACGGCGCAGGACATGGCCCAGGCGCACGGCGGCCGCCCCCGCGGCCCGGATCGGAAAGGCATGAGCGAGTGGAGCCCACCCCACATCCGCCGCAGCCCGGCGGTGCGCCGTCGGCGGATGGCACACAGTCCCCGCTGGTGCTGGACATCAACGGCGTGACGCAGACGCTGACCGTCGACCACCGGACCACGCTTCTGGATCTGCTCCGCGAACGCCTTGGTCTGACCGGCGCCAAGAAGGGCTGCGACCACGGCCAGTGCGGCGCGTGCACCGTGCTCGTCGACGGGCGGCGCGCCAACAGCTGTCTGCTGCCGGCCGTGGCCCAGGACGGCCGGCAGATCACCACGGTCGAGGGCCTCGCCGAGGGGGAGCGGCTGCACCCCCTTCAGCAGGCCTTCCTGGAGCGGGACGCCCTCCAGTGCGGCTACTGCACGCCCGGCCAGATCTGTTCGGCCGTCGGGGTGCTGGCCGAGGCGGCGGCCGGCTTTCCGTCCCACGTCACCCCGCCCACCGCGGACCCCGGCGCCCCCGTCGCGCTCACCGACGACGAGATCCGCGAGCGGATGAGCGGCAATCTGTGCCGCTGCGGCGCCTATCCGCGGATCGTCGAAGCGGTCCGGGAGGCGACGCCGTGAAACCGTTCGGATATCTGCGGGCGACCAGCGTCGAGGAGGCCGTACGGGCCGCGGCCGGGCAGCCCGGCGCCCGCTTCCTCGGCGGCGGCACCAACCTCGTCGACCTGATGAAGCTGGGTGTGGAGACGCCGGAGCTGCTCATCGACGTCACCAGGCTGCCGCTCGACCGCATCGAGGAGCTGCCGGACGGCGGACTGCGGATCGGTGCGATGGTCCGCAACAGCGATCTCGCCGCGGCGGCCGCCGTCCGCGACCGCTACCCGGCCCTGTCGCAGGCGCTGCTGGCCGGCGCCTCGGGGCAGTTGCGGAACATCGCGACCACCGGCGGCAATCTGCTGCAGCGCACCCGCTGCCTGTACTTCCAGGACATCACCAAGCCCTGTAACAAGCGCGCCCCCGGCACCGGCTGCCCGGCCCGTGAGGGCGTGCACCGCGATCTCGCCGTACTGGGCCACTCCGAACACTGCGTCGCCACCCAGCCGTCGGACATGGCGGTGGCGCTGGCCGCCCTCGATGCCGAGATCCTGCTGCACGGCCCCGACGGGGAGCGCACCGTGCCGGTGACCGAGTTCCACCGGCTGCCCGGTGACAGCCCGGAGCGGGACACCGTGATCCGGCCCGGCGAACTGATCACCGCCCTCCGGCTCCCGCCGGCCGCCCCCGGCACCCGCTCGCACTACCGCAAGGCCCGCGACCGCGCCTCGTACGCCTTCGCGCTGGCCTCCGTCGCCGCCGTACTGGAGGTGCGGGAGGGCACCGTACGGCACGCGGCCCTCGCGTTCGGCGGGCTGGCGCACCGGCCGTGGCGCGCCCGCGCCGCCGAAGAGGTACTGCGCGGCGCCCCCGCCACCGAGGACACCTTCGCCCGCGCCGCCGACGCCGAACTCGCCGCCGCCCGGCCACTGCGCGACAACGGCTTCAAGGTCACGCTCGCCCGCAATCTGGCCGTCGGGGTGCTGACCGGGCTGGCCGCCCCGGCCGACGACCACTGACCACACCAGGACCGCCAGGACGCCCCTGCCCCTTCCGCCCCAGCCCCCGATCCAAGGACGCGCGCCATGAGCCCCGACTCGTTCCCGCTCGGTCCCCTCCCGTACCCCCTGGGCGCCCCGCTCGTCCGCCGGGAAGGCCGGGAGAAGGTCACCGGCACCGCCCGGTACGCGGCCGAACACACCCCGCCGGGCTGCGCCTACGCCTGGCCGGTGCCCGCGACCGTCGCCCGCGGCCGGGTGACCGCCGTGGACAGCGCGGCGGCCCTCGCCCTGCCGGGGGTGTACGCGGTGCTGACCCACGAGAACGCGCCCCGCCTCGCGGCCACCGGCGATCCGACCCTGTCGGTGCTCCAGGACGACCGGGTCCCGCACCGCGGCTGGTATGTCGCCCTCACCGTCGCCGACAGCCTCGAAACGGCCCGCGCCGCCGCCGGGGCCGTCCGCGTCCGCTACGAAACCGAGGCGCACGACGTCCGGCTGACCGCCGGTCACCCCCGGATGTACGACGCGGAGACCGCCAACGGCGGCTATCCGGGAACCCGTGAACGCGGCGACTTCGAGGGGGCGTTCGCCGCCGCGCCCCGCACCCTGGACGCCACCTACACGGTGCCGCCGCTGCACAACCACCCCATGGAGCCGCACGCCTCCACCGCCCGGTGGAGCGACGGTCATCTGACCGTCCACGACTCCAGCCAGGGCGCCACCAAGGTCTGCGAGGACCTCGCCGCGCTGTTCCGGCTGGACCGGAGCGAGGTCACGGTGGTCTCCGAGCACGTCGGCGGCGGCTTCGGCTCCAAGGGGACGCCCCGCCCCCAGGTCGTCCTGGCCGCGATGGCCGCCCGCCACACCGGGCACCCGGTCAAACTGTCCCTGCCGCGCCGTCAGCTGCCGGCGGTCGTCGGCCATCGCGCACCCACCATCCAGCGGGTGCGCCTCGGCGCGGGCGACGACGGCGTCCTCACCGCCCTCGCCCATGAGGCCGCCACCCACACCTCCACCGTCACGGAGTTCGTCGAGCAGGCCGCGGTCCCGGGGCGCGTCATGTACACCTCGCCGAACAGCCGCACCGTGCACCGTGTCGTCCCGCTCGACGTACCGACGCCCTCCTGGATGCGCGCACCGGGCGAGGCCCCCGGGATGTACGCCCTGGAGTCGGCCGTCGACGAACTCGCCGTCCTCCTGGACCTCGACCCCGTCGACCTGCGGATGCGCAACGAGCCGGACACCGAGCCGGACAGCGACCGCGCCTTCAGCAGCCGCCAGCTGGTCGGCTGTCTGCGGGAGGGCGCGGAGCGCTTCGGCTGGCTGCCCCGGGACCCCCGGCCCGGAGTCCGCCGCGAGGGCGATCTGCTGCTGGGCACCGGTGTCGCGTCCGCCACCTACCCGGTCTACATCGCCGCCTCCTCCGCCGAGGCGCACGCCGCCACCGACGGCAGTTACCGCATCCGGGTGAACGCCACCGACATCGGCACCGGCGCCCGCACCGTGCTCGCGCAGCTCGCCGCCGGTGTACTGGCGGTGCCCGAGGAGCGGATCCGGATCGAGATCGGCAACAGCGATCTGCCGCCCGCGATGCTGGCCGGGGGTTCCGCGGGCACCGCGTCCTGGGGCTGGGCCGTCCACAAGGCCTGTACGGCGCTGCGGCACCGGCTGCGGGACCACGTCGGGCCGCTCCCGGCCGACGGGCTGACGGCCGCCGCCGACACCCGCCGGGAGACGGCCGAGGGCTCCCCGTACGCCCGGCACGCCTTCGGCGCCACCTTTGCCGAGGTCCAGGTCGACACCGTCACCGGAGAGGTCCGGACACGGCGGCTGCTGGGCGTCTACGCGGCCGGCCGCATCCTCAACTCCCGTACGGCGCGCTCCCAGTTCATCGGCGGGATGACCATGGGGCTGGGGATGGCGCTCATGGAGGGCAGCGTGCTGGATCCCGCGTTCGGTGACTTCGCCGAATGCGATCTGGCCTCGTACCACGTTCCGGCCAGCGCCGACGTGCCGCTGATCGAGGCGCACTGGCTGGAGGAGGAGGATCCCCACCTCAACCCCATGGGCAGCAAGGGCATCGGGGAGATCGGCATCGTCGGCACCGCGGCGGCCCTCGCCAACGCCGTCCGGCACGCCACCGGAGTCCGGTTCCGCGACCTCCCGCTCACGCCGGACAAGGTGCTGCCGCGGCTGTGGGACCGGCCGGGTGAGGGCCGGGCCGGCGGACCCCACTAAACCAAGATCAGTTGCGGAACCCGCCGTGCGGGGTCACCATGACAAATGACCCATACGTGATTAATGCTCACTCTTCGTGATTCGGGGTTCGTTGGTCCAACGAGGTGAAGGGCGTGAGCCTCGCGGTGAGGAGCCACGACATGACACTTCCCAGCGACCGGCACTACACGGTCGAACTGCATGCTTCGGCGGAGCGTGTGCCGCAGATCCGGCGGATCCTGGCCGCGCACCTGCGGTACTGGGATCTTGAGCTGCATATCCCGCCCGTGTGCCGGGGAGTGGCGGAACTCCTGACCAACGTCCATCGCCATATCGGCCCGGACGCGCCGTGCGTCGTCGAACTCCGCTGGACCGGCCGACACCTCACGGCCTCCGTCGCCGACCAGGGGCCGCGCCTGCCGAAACTGCTCAGCGCGGGCGGCGGCGGGCTCTCCAGAGTGGCGGCGCTGAGCGACAGTTGGGGCACCTGCGGCACCCCGGACGGCAAGGTCATCTGGTTCACCCGCCGGGTCGAGGCGGCCCGCAAGACGCCGCTGACCAGCCGCACCCCGCTGCGCAGCGTGCCTGACGCGAAGGGCCAGCCGGCGGTGCCGCCGCCCGTACCGGTCGAGCCGCTCGCCGAGCCCGTGCGGGAGGCCGTCGCCGAGACCGCCGCGGAGACTCCGGCGGCCTCGTCCGAGGTGTCGCTCGTCTGACACGCCGCCAACGAAGCACCGGCAACGAAGCACCGGCAACGAAGCACCGTCAACGAAGCACCGTCAACGAAGTGGCGAGGTGCTGACGCGCACCGCGCTCGCGCCTCGCCCGGTGACTGATATGCGCCTGCGGGCGCGGGGTTACCGGCAACGGCCGGCCGCCGCGGTTACCATCGCGGTATGGCAACGGTCAGGACGGCCCGCGGGCCGGCCAACAGCGGGATGCGGAACCGCGGTTCAGCGGTTCCGTTCCGTCTGCTGTGGCTGGCCGCCGTGCTGATCGGTGTGCTGGTCGCCCACGGGGCACGGGCGGAGAGCGCCGAGGGCCATCTGGTGAGCGCCGTGCCGGTGGCGGCATCCGCCATCGCGGACTCCGGCGCCTGGCTCGCCCCCGAACACAGCGGTTACTGCGAGCAGCCGGAGCAACCCGCGCATCCCGAGCATCCCGAGCACCACTCCGACGAGTTGTGTGTGTCGGGCCTGCCCCAGCAGAGCGCCGCCCCGACGCTGCCGTGCCCCACGCCCTCGGCGGACTGCGCCTGGCAGCCGTCGGCACCGGTACGGTCCGGGGCGTCAGCGGGCGCCCGTACCGCCCCTCCACCCTTGCGCAGCGCAACGGCTTCCGTGGTGCAGCAGGTCTAGATTCGGCCGGTTCCGGATCGATCCCCTGCCGATGCCGCCTGCCCGCCTGCGTGTTCCGCTGCGGTGCGGCGGCAGTCTCCCGGAGACCCTGTGCCGTTCCGCGTTCCGTTGTGCCTTCCGTTCCGCTTTCTCTTCCGTAGTGGTGCCCGCTCCCATGGTGGCGCCCGGTCTTATGACGGTGCCCGCCCCCGTAGTGGCGCCCGCTTCCGTAGCGGTGCCGGCTTGCTCAGTGGTGCCCGCTTCCTGAGGGGCGGCCGCTTACGCCGGTGCCGGCCGGCCGTCCTGCTGCTCCTGGTAGCCGGGCTGCTGGCCGTGGTGCTCCCGTGTGCCGACGGCGCCGACAGCCACCACTCCGTGCCCGCCCCGGCGGCGGTTTCGCCGAGCCGGCCTGCCCTCGTGGCCGCCGCGCCCGCCCCCGTGGCCGCCGCGCCCGCCCACGTGACCGCCGGGGCGGACGCCGGGCACCACGACTCCACGTGTGTGTCCGGCCCGTCCGGCCATCTCCCGCAGGGCCGCCCGGCCGCCGGGGCGGCGGGCGCCGCGGTGCCCGCCGTCCTCGCGGGGCCGGTGCGCATCGCGTCGGGACGGCGCCCGGCCGCGGGGAGCGGGGCCGGGCGGCTCAGACCGGCCCGCAGCGGCCGGAGCACCCTCGCCGCCCTGTGCCGGTGCCGGATATAGGAGCCCGCCCTCGCGTCCGGCCACCCCGGCCGGCGCGAGATGAGCGCCCCTCTCCCCACCACCGAACGAGAGCGAAATCATGCACTCTCTCCCCACGGCGGCCCGCTCCGTCTCTCCCGCTGCCCCCGCCTCCCCGACGCCCGGCCCGGCGCCCGCCTCCGGCATCCCCGGCCTGGTCGGCAACACCCCCGTCCTGCACATCTCCGAGCCGCTCTCCCCGCCCGGCCGCGGGTTCTGGGCCAAGCTCGAAGGCCGTAACCCCGGCGGCATCAAGGACCGGCCCGGACTCCACATGGTCGAACGCGCCCGCGCCCGCGGCGAGTTGCGGCCCGGCGCCCGGATCATCGAATCCACCAGCGGCACCCTCGGCCTCGGTCTGGCGCTCGCCGGCATGGTCTACGGCCACCCCGTCAGCCTGGTCACCGATCCCGGTCTGGAGTCCTCGATGACCCGGCTGCTGACCGCGTACGGCGCCCAGGTCGAGATCGTCGCCGAGCCGCACCCCAGCGGTGGCTGGCAGCAGGCCCGCCGCGACCGGGTGCGCGGACTGCTCGCGGCGCACCCCGGCGCGTGGTGCCCGGACCAGTACAACAACCCCGACAACACCACCGCCTATCTGCCGCTGGCCCTCGAACTCGCCTCCCAGCTGGGGC
Source organism: Streptomyces sp. NPDC029466 (assembly GCF_055574515.1). Taxonomy (NCBI): domain Bacteria; kingdom Bacillati; phylum Actinomycetota; class Actinomycetes; order Kitasatosporales; family Streptomycetaceae; genus Streptomyces; species Streptomyces sp. NPDC029466. The sequence continues at coordinate 7,682 of NZ_JBVHZH010000006.1, read as the reverse complement.
ATATCGACGTGCTGGTGTGCAGTGTGGGCACCGGCGGGCACTCCGCCGGGGTGTCCCGGGTGCTGCGCCAGCTCTATCCGCAGCTGCGGCTCGTCGGCGTCGACACCATCGGCTCGACCATCTTCGGACAGCCGGCCCGGCCCCGGCTGATGCGCGGGCTGGGATCGAGCATCTATCCGCGCAATGTCGCCTACGACCAGTTCAGCGAGGTGCACTGGGTCGCCCCCGCCGAAGCGGTCTGGGCCTGCCGCACGCTGGCGTCCTCGCACTACGCCACCGGCGGCTGGAGCGTCGGAGCGGTCGCACTGGTCGCCGGCTGGCTGAGCCGGACCGAGCCGGCCGGCACCCGTATCGCGGCCGTCTTCCCCGACGGACCGCAGCGCTATCTGAGCACCGTGTACGACGACCAGTACTGCGCCGCCCACGACTTGCTCGACGCCCCGCCGGCGGACGGGCCGCAGACCCTGAGCCGGCTGGGGGAGCGGGAGGTCACCGTCTGGAGCCGGTGCGCACAGGTCGTCGATCCGCTCGGCACCTCCCACACGGCGGGCCGCCCCGGAGAGGCGCCCGCCCAGGGCGCGGAGGAGGCCCGGTGACCGGCATGCTCACCCAGTTCCGTTCCTACGACCGCAGCGCCCGGCTGCTGATGGCCAATCAGTTCACCATCAACCTCGGCTTCTACATGCTGATGCCGTATCTGGCCGCGCATCTGTCCGGGACGCTCGGCCTGGCGGGCTGGCTGGTCGGGCTGGTCCTGGGGGTCCGTAACTTCAGCCAGCAGGGGATGTTCCTGGTCGGCGGCGCACTGGCCGACCGGTTCGGCTACAAGCCGCTGATCGTGGCCGGCTGTGTGCTGCGGACGCTCGGATTCGCGACGCTGGGGCTGGTGGACTCGCTGTCCGCGCTGCTGGCGGCGTCCGCGGCCACCGGGCTGGCCGGCGCGCTGTTCAACCCGGCGGTCCGGGCCTATCTGGCCGCCGCGGCGGGCGAGCGGCGGCTGGAGGCGTTCGCACTGTTCAACGTCTTCTACCAGGCGGGCATCCTGCTGGGACCGCTGGTGGGGATGGTGCTCACCGGCGTCAACTTCCGGGTCACCTGCCTGGTCGCGGCCGGGATCTTCGCGCTGCTGAGCCTGGTGCAGATCCGTGCGCTGCCGGCCCGCGGGGACGAGGCCGCACCCGACGGCGGCGGCCACCGCCGGGCCGGCGGGCCGTCCCCGTGGCGGGGCGTGCTGGCCAACCGCCCGTTCCTGCTGTTCTCCGGAGCCATGATCGGCTCCTATGTGCTGTCGTTCCAGGTCTATCTGGCGCTGCCGCTGGAGGTACGACGACTCGGCGGCGAGGGGGAGTTCGGCACCGCGGCGGTGGCCGGGCTGTTCGCGGTGTCCGGGCTCAGCACCATCCTGGGCCAGACCAGGGTGACCCGCTGGTGCAAGGCCCGGATGACCGCGGGCCGCGCCCTCGCCCGGGGGCTGCTGACCATGGGGCTGGCGTTCGTCCCGCTGCTGGCCGCCACGGCGCTGCCGGTGCCGGCCGAAGGCCCCGGCCGCTGGGCCCTCGCGGCCGTCCCGCCGGCGCTCTGTGCGCTGCTGCTCGCCCTCGGCACGATGATCACCTACCCGTTCGAGATGGACACCATCGTCCGGCTGTCCGGTAACCGCCTGGTCGCGACCCACTACGGGCTCTACAACACCATCTGCGGTATCGGCATCACCCTCGGGAATCTGCTCACCGGCGCCGCACTGGACGCCTCCCGGTCCGCCGGACTGCCCGCCCTGCCCTGGATCGCCCTCCCGGTCCTGGGCCTGGCGTGTAGTGCCGCCCTCTACGGACTGCACCGCACGGGCCGGCTGGCCCCGGCCACCGCGCCGGCACCGGCGATGGGCTGAACACGGTGGTGGGGGGGGCCGCCCCCCGGGGGGGGGGGGGGGGGGGTAGCCTCCCCTCTTCCCCCCTTCTTCT
>NZ_JBVHZH010000006.1:0-5711 GCF_055574515.1 Streptomyces sp. NPDC029466 | reverse complement strand
CCCCTCCCCCCTCCCCTCCCCCCCCCCCCCCCCCCCCCCCCCCCCCCCCCCTCCCCCCCCCCCCCCCCCCCCCCCCCCCCCCCCCCCCCCCCCCCCCCCCCCACCGCCGCTTCTCCCGGGCCGTCTTCTGCGGCGCCGCGGCACTCACCGCCGCCGCGCCGTCACCAGCCACGAGGCGCTGCCGAGCGTGACCCCGTCCGGGCCGCGGTGGGCCGCCATGGCCCGCCGGAGGGCGGCGAGCGCCTCGGCCCTCGCCCCCTCGTCGGCCCCGGCCAGCATCGTGCGGGCCATCGGCATATCGGTCAGGGACGCCACCGCATCGTCCTCGTCGGTGCCCATCCACATCGGCTCGTCGACCGCGTCGACCGAGATCCCGTCGAATCCGGCGCCCTCCAACAGCGTCCTGATCCGGGCGGCGTCGGCGAGCGAGAAGGGGCCCGGTTCCCCCGGAAGACCGAAGTCCGGCAGCTGCGTATACGGGGCGAGCGCCTCGAACGGCACGGTCAGATAGGCGTTCTGCGTCAGCTCCCGCCAGCACAGGAAGGCCAGCCGGCCGCCGGGGCACAGAGCATGGGCGATATTGCCGAAGGCCGCCTCCGGGTCGGCGAAGAACATCACCCCGAAGCGGCTGATCACGACGTCGAACGCGGTGGCCCCGAAGTCGTGGACCTGAGCGTCTCCCTGCGCGAAGTCGACCTGCGGGAGTCCGGCCGCGGCGGCCTGCTTCCGGGCCTCGGCCAGCATCGGCCCCGACAGATCGACCCCGAGCACCGCTCCCTCGGCAGCGGCCCGCGCCGCCTCCAGGCTCGTCCCGCCGCTGCCGCATCCGATGTCCAGCACCCGGCTGTCCGCCCGGACCCCGGCCGCCGACATCAGCCGCGGGGTGAGCCGGCGGTACCGGGCTTCCTGATGCGCGCGCTGCCGGACCCAGTACTCCCCGTCGTCCCCGTTCCAGGCCTCGGCCTGGGCGGCGTTGCCCGTCGCGACCTCCTCCGGCAGCCGGGCCGACCGGTCCCCGTCCGCGTGCCGCTCGCTGCTCCGGCCCATCACGTCCTCCTTGCCCGAAATGCTCCACTGTCGACCGTACGGCATCCCCGACCAGGGAGTTCGTCGCCCGTACCCCGATGTGCCATATCTGCGACACCCCCCCTTCCCTGGCGCTCGTTCCTCTTGGAACACTCTGCTGACCGTGGTTCCGCACCACTCCTCACACAACCGCACATCAACACCTGTCATTTCGCCAACTCCCCCACACCCGAAGAGGTTCCCAGCCCATGTCTGAATTGAATCGACGGCGTTTCCTCCAGATAGCCGGCGCCACCGCGGGGGCCTCGGCCCTGTCGAGCAGCATCGCCCGTGCCGCCGCCATCCCCGCCACGCGACGCTCCGGATCCCTCAAGGACATCGAGCACATCGTCGTGCTGATGCAGGAGAACCGCTCCTTCGACCACTACTTCGGCTCGATGAAGGGCGTACGCGGCTTCGGTGACCCGCGCCCGCTCATCCTCGAGAGCGGGAAGTCCGTCTGGCACCAGCCGGACGGCGACAAGGAGGTGCTGCCCTACCACCCGGACGCCGAGAACCTCGGCATGCAGTTCATCGAGGGTCTCGACCACGAGTGGGCGGGCGGCCACAAGGCCTGGAACAACGGCAAGTACGACAACTGGATCCCGGCCAAGACCGCCGGGACGATGGCCCACCTGACGCGCAAGGACATCCCGTTCCACTACGCGCTCGCCGATGCGTTCACCATCTGCGACTCGTACCACTGCTCGTTCATCGGGGCGACCGACCCCAACCGCTATTACATGTACACGGGGTATGTCGGCAACGACGGCAAGGGCGGCGGTCCGGTCCTCGGTAACGAGGAGGAGGGGTACGGCTGGACGACGTACCCGGAGCGGCTGGAGAAGGCCGGGATCTCCTGGAAGCTCTACCAGGACATCGGTGACGGCCTGGACGCGGACGGCAAGTGGGGCTGGATCGAGGACGCCTACCGCGGCAACTACGGCGACAACTCACTGCTCTTCTTCAACCAGTACCGTGACGCCAAGCCCGGCGACCCGCTGTACGACAAGGCCCGCACCGGCACCAACGCCAAGGAGGGCGACGGCTACTTCGACGTCCTCAAGGCCGATGTGAAGGCCGGCAAGCTGCCTCAGATCTCCTGGATCGCCGCCCCCGAGGCCTTCTCCGAGCACCCCAACTGGCCCGCGAACTACGGCGCCTGGTACGTCTCCCAGGTGCTGGACGCGCTCACCTCCAACCCCGAGGTGTGGAGCAAGACCGCGCTGTTCATCACCTACGACGAGAACGACGGCTACTTCGACCACGTCCTGCCGCCCTTCCCGCCGGCCTCCGCCGACCAGGGCCTGTCGACCGTGGACACCTCACTCGACAGCTTCGGCGGCAACGCCAAGTACTCCGCGGGCCCCTACGGCCTCGGCCAGCGCGTCCCGATGCTCGTCGTCTCCCCCTGGAGCACCGGCGGCTTCGTCTGCTCCGAGGTCTTCGACCACACCTCCATCATCCGCTTCATGGAGCGCCGCTTCGGTGTCCACGAGCCCAACATCTCGCCCTGGCGGCGCGCCATCTGCGGCGACCTGACCTCCGCCTTCGACTTCGGGCTGGAGAACACCAAGCCGGCCGAGCTCCCCGCCACCGACGGCTACCAGCCGCCGGACAAGGAGCGGCACGACAGCTATGTGCCGAAGCCGCCGGCCAACCCCGTGCTGCCCAAGCAGGAGGCCGGCTCCCGCCCCGCCCGCCCGCTGCCGTACGAGCCGCTGGTCGACGGGTCCGCGACCCCCTCCACCGGCCGCTTCACCCTCACCTTCAAGAGCGGTGACAACGCCGGCGCCTGCTTCACCGTCACCGCGGGCAACCGCACCGACGGCCCGTGGACGTACACCACGGAGGCCGGCAAGAAGATCTCCGACACCTGGAACACGTCCTACTCCAAGGACGTCTACGACCTGTCCGTCCACGGCCCGAACGGCTTCCTGCGCACCTTCAAGGGCAACGGTAAGAAGACCGGGCCCGAGGTGACCGCCCGCCATGACAAGACGGCCGGTTGCGTCGTCCTCACCCTGACCAACCCCGGCCGCACCGACTGCCACCTCACCGTCACCCAGGCGTACGGCGGCCCCGCCGAGACCTACCCGGTCCGGGCGGGCGCCACCGTCAAGAAGTCGGTCGACCTGCGGGCCAGCAAGCGCTGGTACGACCTGTCGGTCACCTCCGACTCCGACTCCGCCTTCCTGCGCCGGTTCGCCGGCCATGTGGAGACCGGGGAGCCGGGTGTGAGCGACCCGGCGATCATCACGGGCTGAGCCGCCGGCGACGGGCCGGGGCCGGCACCCCCACGGGTGCCGGTCCCGGCCCGCACGGTCAGGAAACCCCGCCGGGCAGACCGCCGCGGATCTCCCGGGCCGCGGTGACCAGGTTCTCCAGGGCGGCCCGCACCTCCGGCCAGCCACGGGTCTTCAGACCGCAGTCCGGGTTGACCCACAGCCGCTCGGCGGGAATCGCGGCAAGTCCCTTGCGCAGCAGGGCTGTTGCCTCGACCACGTCCGGGACGCGCGGCGAGTGGATGTCATAGACCCCGGGCCCCACCTCGCGCGGATAGCCGGCCGTGGCGAGCTCCGTGGCGACCTGCATATGGGAGCGGGCCGCCTCCAGGCTGATGACATCGGCGTCGAGGTCCTCGATGGCCCGGAGGATGTCACCGAACTCCGCGTAGCACATATGGGTGTGGATCTGGGTCTCCGGACGGACCCCGCCGGTGGTGAGGCGGAACGCCTCGGTGGCCCAGGCCAGATACGCGGCGTGGCCGGCCGCACGCAGCGGCAGCGTCTCGCGCAGCGCGGGCTCATCGACCTGGATGACCGATGTGCCCGCCGCCTCCAGGTCGTTCACCTCGTCGCGCAGCGCGAGCGCCACCTGGCGGGCGGTGTCGCCCAGCGGCTGGTCGTCGCGGACGAAGGACCAGGCGAGCATGGTGACCGGGCCGGTGAGCATGCCCTTGACCGGCCGCTCGGTGAGGGACTGGGCGTAGCGGGTCCAGCGCACCGTCATCGGCTCGGGACGGGAGATGTCCCCGGCCAGGACCGGCGGCCGGACGTAGCGGGTGCCGTAGGACTGCACCCAGCCGTGCTGGGTGGCGAGGTAGCCGGTCAGCTGCTCGGCGAAGTACTGGACCATGTCGTTGCGTTCCGGTTCACCGTGCACCAGGACATCGATCCCGGCCTTCTCCTGGAAGGCGAGCACCTCGCGGATCTCCGCCGAGATCCGCTCCTCGTACCCCTCGGTGTCCAGCCGCCCGGCCCGCAGACCGGCCCGCGCCGTGCGCAGTTCGGCGGTCTGCGGGAACGAGCCGATGGTGGTGGTCGGCAGCAGCGGCAGCCGCAGGTGCGCGCGCTGGGCGGCGGACCGCTCGGCGTACGGCTGGGAACGGCGGCCGTCGGCCCCGGTCACGGCCGCGGCGCGGGCGCGCACCGCCGGGTCATGGGTGAGGGCCGAGCCCGCCCGGGAGGCCAGGTCCGCGCGGTTGGCGGCGAGTTCGGCCGCGATGGTGTCGGTGCCCCGGGCCAGGCCGCGCGCCAGCGTCACGATCTCCGTGGTCTTCTGCCGGGCGAAGGCCAGCCAGCGGAGGATCTGCGGGTCGATGTCCCGCTCGGCCCCGGTGTCCAGCGGGACGTGCAGCAGCGAGCAGGAGGACGACACATCGACCCGCTCGGCCAGCCCGAGCAGGGTGCCCAGGGTCGCCAGCGACTGCTCGTAGTGGTTGATCCAGATATTGCGGCCGTTGACGACACCGGCGACCAGCCGCTTGCCGGGCAGCCCGCCGACCGCCGCGAGATCCTGGAGGTTGCCGGCCGCGGGACCGGTGAAGTCCAGCGCCAGGCCCTCGACGGGCGCCTTGGCCAGCACCGGCAGCGCCTCGCCCAGCCGGTCGAAGTACGAGGCCACCAGCAGCTGCGGGCGGTCGGTGAGCGTGCCCAGGTCCCGGTAGGCGCGGGCCGCGGCGTTCAGCACGGCGGGGGAGCGGTCCTGGACCAGCGCCGGCTCGTCCAGCTGCACCCAGTGGGCGCCGGCCGCCCGCAGATCGGCGAGCACCTCGGCGTAGACGGGCAGCAGCCGGTCGAGCAGCGTCAGCGGGTCGAAGCCGGCCGCGACGCCGGGCGCGGGCTTGGCCAGCAGGAGGTAGGTGACGGGCCCGACGAGGACCGGCCGCGCGGCGAGCCCGAGGGCGAGTGCCTCCGTCAGCTGGGCGACCTGCTCGGCGGAGTCCGCTGCGAAGACCGTGTCCGGCCCCAACTCCGGGACGAGATAGTGATAGTTGGTGTCGAACCACTTGGTCATTTCCAGCGGCGCCACGTCCTGGGTGCCGCGGGCCATCGCGAAGTAACCGTCCAGGGGGTCGGTGGCCACCGCGGCGCGGTGCCGCGCCGGGATCGCGCCGACCATCACGCTGGTGTCCAGGACGTGGTCGTAGTACGAGAAGTCGCCGGTAGGCACCTCATGGACACCGGCCCCGGCGAGCTGCTCCCAATTGGCGCGGCGCAGCCCGGCGGCGGTGGTACGGAGCGGGGGGGGGGGGGGGGGGCCCCTCCCGTACCCCCCCACGGCCCTCCTTCATTCCCAGTTCTGCCCCTCCCCGGGGTGGCCCTCTACGCCTGCTCGTTTTTCCCCCGCTGCGGACCCCCTGG
>NZ_JBVHZH010000005.1:164767-215569 GCF_055574515.1 Streptomyces sp. NPDC029466 | reverse complement strand
CCCCCCCCCCCCCCCCCCCCCCCCCCCCCCCCCCCCCCCCCCCCCCCCCCCCCCCCCCCCCCCCCCCCCCCCCCCCCCCCCCCCCCCCCCGCTCCCGTGACCCGGCCCCTCCGGGGCACGCCCGAGCCGTCCGGACCCGAGGCGTTCCGGGCGGCTCACTCGTACATCACGTACTCCGGCTGCGGCCGGAGGGCCAGTACCTCCTTCGGCGTCATGAGGCGGCTGCCCTCGGCGTCCTCCTCGTAGAAGAGCTTGAAACCGGTGTGCAGGCCGTCGGGCAGATCGTGGACCAGCTTGCGCCAGGTGCCGCGCTTCAGGCCGGGCGAGCCGATACCGTCGGCGCTCTTGATCAGCGCCACACCGGGCTGGGGGCGCAGCGCCGACTGCTCGCCCACGACGGACGTGGCGACCTGGTGGAACACCAGCGGTTTCTGCGGCAGATCGTGCTCCTCGACCAGGCCGGACAGATAGCGGGCGACCTTCGTCAGCTCATGGCCGTCGGTATGCCCGTAGGTGTCGCCCGGCACCTCGCCGGAGCCCATCTCCCACTCGGGGTCGAGGGCGATCCCCACGTCCGGGTGGACGAGCCAGTCGCGCAGCGCCTTGACCTCGTCGAGCACCGCGGCACGCCCCGGCTGGATGTTCAGCAGCAGCAGCCCGCGCCGCTCGCGCGCCACCCGGTGGAAACGGCGGATGGTGGCGGCAGGCGTGCGTGAGCGGTACTTGCCGTCCGGGCCGGCCGCGGAGTTGGCGACCGTCGCCAGGAGTTCGAGGACCGGCAGCGGTTCGCGCCCCGCGGCGAAGGAGTGCGCCACCTTCTCCGCCTCGGCGGCCCGCCGCGCGGGGTCACCGGTCCCGAGCCGGCCGAGCGCCGCGGCGCCGGGCAGGCCGCAGAACCCGGCCAGCCGGTAGCGCGGGAACAATTCCCGCCCGCCACGCGGGAGTTCCGGGCGGCGTCGCTTCTTCGGGCGGCCCGGGGGCGCGGAGCCTGACGGGCCCGGGGAACCGGTCCCGGCCGACGGGGAGGACCCCGGCTGCCCCGGCGGTGAGGCCCTGGAGGCGGAATCGGCACGTGAGGACGCGCCCGCGCAGGCCGTGAGCAGTCCGAGCCCGGCCGCTGTCGTGACCGCGAGCATCCGGCGCCGGCTCGCGTCCGGCGCGGGTACGGGGTCGCGGCCCGCCGTCCTGCCCCTGGATATCTCTGTGTCGGTGCGCCCTGACACCTTGTCCGCCATAGTCACTCCGTCCCCCGGCATCCGGCCGTTGACCGGCCACCGGTTGCCCTGCGGACCGGTGCGTTCCGGTCCGTGCAGTGCGCATCTCCAGACCCTCCGCGGCAAAACCCGGGGTGGTAACGATCAAGCCAGGTTCACCGCGGCCGCCCGGTTGCAGGTCCGCGCCGCGCCCCCGGGCCGGTCCGCGTAGCGTGAGAGCGTGATCAGGCCCCGACGCCTCGAAGCCCTGGACGACTTCCCCGAAGCCGTCCGGCGCCGCACCCCCGTCCGTCGCCTGTGGTATGCCGCGTACGGCTCCAACATGCATCTCGACCGGCTGACCGCCTACCTGGCGGGCGGCCGGCCGGCCGGTGGGCTGCGCAGTTACCCGGGCTGCCGGGACCCCCGCGGCCCCGCGCGCACGGCACCGGTCATGCTGCCGGGGCTGCTCTACTTCGCCACCACATCGGAGGTGTGGACCGGCGGCAGGGCCTTCTACGACCCCGGGGGCGGGCGGCCGGGAATCGCCGAACTGCCTTGCCGCGCTTACCTACTGACGCTCTCCCAGTTCTCCGACATCGCCGCTCAGGAGATGTACCGGGAGCCCGGCGAGGACCTCGATCTCACGGAGGCCGTGACCCACGGGCGGGCCCGGATCGGCCCCGGACGGTACGAGACGCTGGTGTGCGCCGGACTGCTGGACGGCTACCCGGTGCTGACCTTCACCGCCCCGTGGAGCAGCCAGGACATCGCCATGAACGCCCCGTCGGCCGCCTATCTGCGGCATATCGCGGCCGGCCTCGTCGCCTCCCACGGATGGAGCGCCCGCCGGGCCGCCGCCTATCTGGCCGGCTGCCCGGGGGCCGCCGGCCACTGGACGGCGCCGGAGATCGCGGCGCTGCTCACCGGCCCGCACTGACCGGCGCCCGCGCCCCGGCACGCCGTCCGCACGTGTGCGGCCGCCACCGCGCCCGCGCCGGGCACACTGGAGCCGTCCGGCCGGTGCCGGTCCGGCCCCGACGACCTCTGCGAGGACCGCGATGAGAAAGATCATTGTGTGGCTGTCGGTGTCCCTCGACGGCTTCATCGAGGGCCCGAACCGCGAGATCGACTGGCACCTGGTCGACGACGAGCTGCACCGGTACGTCAACGAGCAGCTGCGGCAGATGGGCGCCTTCCTGTGCGGGCGGGTCACCCATGAGCTGATGGCCGGATTCTGGCCCACGGCCGATGCCGATCCCGCCATCACCGGCCCCATGGCCGAATTCGCCGAGATCTGGCGGGAGATGCCCAAGATCGTGTTCTCCCGGACCCTGGAGCAGGCCGGCGGGTACCACACCACCCTCATGCGGGAGGTCGTCCCCGAGGAGATCATGGCGCTCAAGGCACAGCCGGGCGGCGATATGACGCTCGGTGGCGCCGACCTCGCCGCGTCCTTCCGGGAGCACGATCTGATCGACGAGTACCGCCTCTACGTCCATCCGGTCATCCTCGGGCGGGGCACGCCCCTGTTCCGGGCGTCGGACACCAGGACCGGCCTGGAACTCGCCGGGACCCGGACCTTCGGCAACGGCGTCGTCCTGCTCCACTACCGGCGCGCCGGGGCGGCCGCCGAGGGGTGAGCGCCGGGGAGCGGTACGCACCCCGGCTCACGGGGCAGGCCGCTCCGGCGGGCCGGGCAGACCGAGCAGGGCGGGCAGATCGGCGAAGGAATCGAGCACCCGGTCCGGGGTGCCGGTGGCCGCGCGATGGGCTTCCGGCAGATATTTGCCGGTCTTGACGAGCACCCCGGTGAGCCCGCAGCGCTGGGCCGCCAGCACATCGGACTCGATGTCGTCGCCCACCATCAGCGTTTCCGACGCCGCGGCGCCGAGCTGCGCCAGGGCGGTGGCGAAGAACGCCTCGGCCGGTTTGCCGGTGACCACCGCCTCGACACCGGCGGCCCGTTCCAGGCCCGGCAGAAAGGCCCCGGTGTCCAGGTCGAGCCCGTCCGCCGTACGCCAGTACAGATTGCGGTGCATGGCGACCAGCCGGGCGCCACGCTGGAGGTGGCGAAACGCGGCGTTGAGGGCCGCATAGCCGAATTCCTCGCCCGCACCGCCGAACACCACCACGTCCGGCGCGGCCCGGCCCGCCCCGCCGGCCCCCTCCTCCACGAGCTCCACACCCGCCAGATCGGCCCGGACCTCGCCGCTGTTGATCAGCAGACAGCGCGCGTCGGGATGGTGGGCGCGCAGGTAGGCGGCGGTGGCGGCGGGTGCGGTCAGAATGTCGTCGACGCCCACGGGAAAGCCCTCCCGGGCCAGCCGCCTGGCGACCACGGCGCGGGTCCGTGAGGTGGTGTTGGTGACCAGCAGCAGCGGGAGCCCGGCCGCGCGCAGCCGCTCCATGGCCGCGACGGCGCCGGGCAGCGCCTTCCAGGACACGGTGAGCACACCGTCGATATCGATCAGAACCGCTCTGATTCCTTCCATATGCCGACGGTAACCACGGTCGGCCGGGGCCGGGCGGACGGGGCCCGGCCACCGTCCGACTTGCGAAGGAGCCGTGAATGGGGTTATTTCGAAGTGAGGTGTGAACGCAGCTTCCGTCTCCCCTGGCTAGGGGGTGCACACCGTGCTGTTCACTGACCGCGCGGACGCGGGGCACCGCCTCGCCGAAGCGCTACAGCACCTGGAGGGGGAAGAACCCGTTGTGCTGGGCCTGCCCCGGGGCGGGGTCCCGGTGGCCTTCCAAGTGGCGCGGGCGCTCAAGGCACCGCTCGATGTGATCGTGGTCCGCAAGCTGGGGGTTCCCTACCAGCGCGAGCTGGGATTCGGTGCCATCGGCGAGGGCGGCGTGCGGGTGATCAGCGACGACATCGTCCGCCGGGGCCGGCTCGAACAGGCGGATCTGGCCTCCGTGGAGCATGCCGAGGCGGCGGAACTCGCCCGTCAGGCGGAGCGTTTCCGTGCCGGACGGCCACGGCTCTCCCTCGAAGGCCGGACGGCGATCGTGGTGGACGACGGGATCGCCACCGGCGCCACCGCGGCGGCCGCGTGCCAGGTGGTCCGCGCACAGGGCGCGGCCCGTGTGGTGCTCGCCGTCCCCGTGGCTCCTCCGGACGCGGCCGAGCGGCTGCGCACCGCGGCCGATGAATTCGTCTGCCTCTCCACCCCGTTCGCCTTCTCCGCCGTCGGCGAGTGGTACCGGGACTTCTCCCAGACCCCCGACGACGAGGTCGTGGCGCTGCTGGCGCAGGCCGCGGCCGGCCCCGGGCCCGAGCGCCCCGCGCCGGGCGCGGAGGCCGCGACGGACAAGGACGTCGAGGAGGAGGTGGCGATCGACGCCGCCGGGGTCCGGCTGACCGGGGACCTCCACCTGCCGGCCGGCGCCCGCGCGGTGGTGATGTTCGCGCACGGCTCGGGCAGCAGCCGGCACAGCCCGCGCAACCGGCTGGTCGCCGCGGCCCTGAACGAGGCGGGCCTGGGCACCCTGCTCTTCGACCTGCTCACCCCGGCGGAGGAGGCCCACCGGTCGAACGTCTTCGACATCGGCACCCTCGCCGACCGGCTGACGGCCGCCACCGGCTGGCTGCGCGACCGCACCGCCCTGCCGATCGGCTACTTCGGCGCGAGCACCGGCGCCGCGGCGGCGCTGTGGGCCGCCGCCACGCCCGGTGCGGACGTCGGTGCCGTGGTGTCCCGCGGTGGCCGCCCCGACCTCGCCGAACCGCTGCTCGTCGCGGTACGGGCGCCGACGCTGCTCATTGTGGGCGGCAACGACAATGTGGTCATCGACCTCAACCGGGAGGCCGAGGCGGCGCTGCGCTGCGAGACCCGCGTCGAGATCATTCCCGGTGCCACCCATCTCTTCGAGGAGCACGGCGCCCTCCAACAGGTCGCCGACCTCGCCCGGGACTGGTTCCTCAGCCACTTGGTGAAGTAGCGGGCCTCTCGGTGGATGCGCTCCGGTGCTTCGGCGCTTCGGCCCTCGGCGGTTGAGCCGATTGCCTTCCGGCCGAGGGCCGTTCAGCCGGCCGCCGGGCGCCGGGCGCTGGTTTGTCAGTCGATGGTGATCTCGCCCATGGCGCTCCAGCCGTCCGCACCCTCGATGGTGGTGCTCACGATGTCGGGGGTGCGGCGCAGCAGCGGGCGCATCTGCTCGATCGCGGCGCGGAAGTGGTCGGAATTGACATGCGCTTCGGCGGCATCGTCCTTGAATGCCTCGACCAGGACATAGGTGTTCGGGTCCTCGATGCTGCGGGACCATTCGAACCACAGGTTGCCGGCTTCGGCGCGGGTGGCCTCGGTGAAGGAGGCGACGTGCTGCGGCCACTCCTCGGCGTACTCGGGCTTCACGGGAAACTTGACGACGATAAAGATCATTCAGCGATTCTAGATCACGTGGCACCGGGTGCCGTCAACCCTCACCGTGATACCTCGGGCTCGGCCTCTTTGTCGCCGCTCAGGGATTTGACGAGCACTATGCCCAGCACGATCAGCGCCACGCCCAGCCACACCGGCCCGGCACCGCTGACGAGGACCACGATGCCCACCGGGGTCAGATAGCCCGCCAGCGGGATGAGCAGGCTGCTCAGCGGGGGTTCGGGCGGGCCGGACAGGCCCCGTTCGCGCAGTGCACGCGCCCGTGCGACGTCCGGGTACCACTGGGTGAACTGCAAGGCCGCGATGATGGCCGCGATTTGGATGATCCAGCCGGTCCACAGGTTATTGGAATTGTGCAGCACCAGGTCGCCATAGGCCCCCGCTATCGCGGCCACGGCGAATGCGGCGCCCCATGCACCCGTGATGTAGTAATTGGTCCGCAGAAATCTTGGCTCGCCCCAGAACTCGCGGGGCACCTGTTCCCGGGCGTACTGGAGGGTGAACGGCACCCGGCACGCCATGGACCCGAGGGCGATCGTCATCAGGGCGAGGTTCGCGACCTCGCCCGAATAGTTCTCCAGCCAGCGGTGGGTGCCCGGGGAGGCGAAAATGCCGATGACGGCCATCGCCGCGAAGAACACCACATCGGAAATCTCCAGAATTTTGAAGGAGGACCCGGGACGGCGTATACGGCCGGCGATGACGATCGCCACGGCAAGGGCCAGGGCTATGGAGACGGCCAGCTCGAAGCGGCCCGGCCCGACCAGGACCGACATCGCGATCCATGGCGACATCCCGATGACGGGGCTGTCGAGGAGGTGCGACAGCCGGCCACCTGCGGCGGTGTCCGTCGGGCCGTGAGACATGGCAACAGCCCCTCCCGGGAGGCGAAACTCCCTTCCACGCTAGACCGCCGCCTGGGCTCCCTCTACTCGAGCGGGGCTCGGGGCCCGTCTCCGGGGTGGATCAGGGACGGCTCAGGGAGACCCCTGACGACGGGGCGGCGCGTGGCCGCGAAGCTGTTCGACATGAGCCTTTCTCCCTTGTCCCGCAGGGCAGTTGTGGGGGCCGCACTGTCCGGCGCGGTGGTCGCCGCGACGGCGGGCCCGGCCGGTGCCGCGTCCCGCCCGGGCCCGGCCCCGTCGCCGTCGCCGGGCGGCGGCCCGGCCCGTCGAAGCCCGTCCGCTGCCGCCCCCGTCCCTCCGCTGAACGTGCCCGCGCTGCGGGCCGCCCTCGCCGATCTGGAGCATCCGGAGCTGACCGCGGCCCAGCTGCGGGTGAGTGGTTCAGCCGGGCGGTGGTGCGGCACCGCGGGCGTCGCCGACCGGGCCACCGGCCGCGCGGTTCATGAGCGGGACACCTTCCGGATCGGCAGCATCACCAAGGTGTTCGTGGCGACGGTGGTGCTCCAGCTCGCCGCCGAGCGCCGGCTGTCGCCGGAGCAGCCGGTTCAGCGTCTGCTGCCCGGTCTGCTGCCGTCGCGGTTCCCGCCGATCACGGTGTCACAGCTGCTGAACCACACCAGTGGACTCCCCGACGAGCAGGATCCGCCCTACGACCCGTCCTCCCCGGAGGACATCGCCCGGCACCGCTACGACCGGTGGACGCCCGAGCAGCTCGTGGCGCAGGTGTCGCACGGTCCCATGAAGTTCACCCCCGGCACCAAGCAGGAGTACCGGGGCATCAATTACGTCCTGCTGGCCCTGCTGATCGAGCGGCTCACGGGCTGCCGCTACGGCGAGGCGGTCACGGACCGCATCCTGCGTCCACTGGACCTGCGGCACACCGCCGTGCCCGGCAACGACCCACGGATTCACTGGCCGCATGCGCACGGCTATCTGCGGATGACGGACGGCTCCCTGCTGGACATCACCAAGTTCGACCAGTCGGCCGCCTGGGGAGAGGGCGAGATGATCTCCCGTACCGGCGATCTGGACCGCTTCCTCACCGCCCTGTTCTCGGGCGAACTCCTGCCGCCCCATGAGCTGGAGCGGATGTTCACCCTGCCGCCGGACGAGGTCCGCATGCTGGACGGCACCCCGGCGCGCTACGCCGCGGGCCTGCAGACCGTCACGGTGAACGGCATCACCCTGTGGGGCAAGACCGGCGAACAGTACGGCTATAACTCGGCCATGTTCGCCACCCGGGACCAACAGCGCCGCGCGGTCTTCTCGTTCAACCCGACCCGGCGCGACGCCACCCAGGCACAGGTCTCCCTGCGCATAGCCCAGGCCCTGACGAAGGCATGAGCCCGGGCCTACAGCACTGTGGGCTCCGCGTCCGCTGAAGCGCGGAGACGCGGAGCCCACCAGAAACCCCATCGGCGAGGTCCGGTCACAGCCTTCGTTCAGGACTGGGGCCGCTTGCCGTGGTTGGCACCGTTCTTGCGACGGGCCTTCTTCTTACGACGGCGCTTGGATGACATACGTCTCCCTCCTCAATCACTCAGCGATGCTTTTCGCCGAATTTCTACCACTTCTCAACGGTATCTCGCCCGGCGATCACGAGGCCGCGTACCCAGGTCGGCCGGATCCCACCCCACCCCGGTTTGTGAGTCACCCCACGGAGGCACCGCCCGCCCGGTCCGCCAGGGCGTCACAGATCGGCTTCCTCGCCCATGTACAGCGCGGCGAAGGCTTTCGCCGCGGACTCCGACCCCAGCAGCCGCCGCAGCCGCGCCCGCGCGGCGCCCGCCTGGAAGCGGTCGCCGGACGAGGCCCCGTGCAACACGTCGAACAACCACTGGGAGAACTCCAGGTACTGCCAGACCCGCCGCAGACACGCCTCCGAATATCCGGCAAGCCCGCTGTCGTCGCCCTGGTAGTGCGCGATCAGTGCGTCGCCGAGCAGCAGCGCGTCATTGAGCGCGAGGTTCATGCCCTTCGCGGCGATCGGCGCGACCAGATGCGCCGCGTCACCCGCCAGGTGGAGGCGGCCGAACACCATCGGCTCCACCACATAGTTGTGCATGTCCAGGACCACCTTCTCGATCAGCGGTCCTTCGGCGAGCGGCGGGGAGCCGTCGGCGCCGAGCCGGACGCGCAGCTCGTCCCACACCCGGTCATGCGACCAGTTCCCGGCGTCCTCACCCGGCTCGACTTGCAGGTAATAGCGGGTGACCTCGGCGCTGCGGGCCATATGGGCGCCGAACCCGCGCTCGTGGATGCCGAAGATCACGCCGTCCGCGGACGGCGGTGCCTCGGCGAGCAGGGCGAGCCAGGCGACGCCGTGGTCATTGCGGGTGAGGACCGCCCGGCCGTCGGGGACGGCCGCCCGGGAGACCCCGCGGGCGCCGTCGCAGCCGGCGATGAAGTCACACTCGATCCGGTGCCGGGCACCGGTCACCGGATCGGTGTACGACACCGCCGGCCGCTCGCTGTCGATGTCGTGCAGTGCCACCTCGCGTACCCCGAAACGGACCTCGCCGCCCGCCCGGTCCACGTACGCCGCCACGAGGTCGGTGACCAGGAGCGGCTGCGGATAGACGAAGTGACGGCGGCCCGACAGCTCCCCGGTCCGCATCGTGTGCCGTGCCCCGTCGAACCGGAACTCGAACTCGCCCTGCGTAGCGGCCCGTTCGAGCAGCCGGTCGGCCAGCCCGTGCCGGGCCAGTGCGCGCACCACCCACTCCTCCATGAACCCGGCCCGCGGCCGCTGCTCGATGAACTCCCTGCTCTCCGCTTCCAGCAGCACACAGTCGACTCCGGCGGTGCGCAGCAGATTCGCCACGGTGAGCCCGGCGGGACCGGCGCCGATGATGACGACGCGGGTGCGCGTCATGGGGGGAGGGGCGGTGGAGGACACGTCGCGAGGTTCCCTTCGGGGGCGAGAAAGATCGCTGGCAGTATGGCGGTTGCCCCGAACAGACGGTCCGGCGCCCCGGCCCGGGCACCGGCGAGCGGCCCGGCCGCCCGTGCGGGGGGGCGGGCCGGACCGCCGGCCGGTGCTGCGCGCCTCCGGTCTACGCGCTGCCCGTGAGGCTGGCGAACACCACCACGTTGTCGGGGTAGTAGTGCTGGCCCTGGTCGTATTCCCCACCGCAGGTGATCAGGCGGAGCCCGGCATGATCGAGGTTCTTGTACACCTCAAGCGTGGGGAACTTGTTCTTCGGGTACTGGGCGATGCGGTCGACGGTGAACTTCGCCGTCTTCCCGTCCTGCCGGGACACCTCGATGGTGTCCCCGCGCTTCATCGACGACAGCTTGTGGAACACCGACGGCTTGCCGTTCCAGGAGACATGGCCGGCGATCACCGCGGGCCCCTGGGAGCCGGGCGTGGGCCCCGGCCGGTACCAGCCCGCCTTGTCGGGGTCCCGGGGCGTCTCCATGGCACCGTTCTTCTGCTGTCCCAGTGTCTCCAGCGTGGAGGAGACCTGGAGCGACGGGATGGAGAGCCGTTGCGGAGCCGACTTCGGCATGCTGGCGGCCGCCTTGCTCCCGGAGCCGCCGCCCGCTGCCGTGTCGTCGGACGACTGCCCGCCGCCACCCGGCTGCTGCCCCGCGGGGAGCGACCGGGCCGGCGCCGCGTCCTGTCCTCCGCACCCGGCGAGAAGCACGGCCGACAGGGCCGCGGCGACGGCGTAGCCGGTGGCGCGGTGGCCCCGGCGGCGTACGGTGCTCATGGTGTCCTCGCTCCGGCGGCTCACGCGGCGACCCCGTTGTCCCCGGCCTGCCCGGCGGCGAGGACCGACTTCCGGCGCCGCACGAAGGCCAGCGCACCGGCCGTCGCCACGAGGGCGGCCCCGCCGGCGCCCAGCACCGCGGCCGGAACCCCGTCCTCCGCAACGGGCCCGGTGCCGGTCTCGACCCCGCCGACCGGGATGGAACCCACCGCGGCGCCCAGGACCTCACCGCAGTTGGTCGGTGCGGTGGCCTCCTGGGGGAGCTTCGGGTCGAGTTCGCTCTTGCCCGCCCCCTCGAAGTCGTACTTCTTGTTGTCGTTGCGGTCGATGCCGTGCTGCACGATGTGCAGATCCTTGATGTGATCGACCACGTCCTGGGATACCGGGATGGTCCGCTCGTAGGAGAGCTTGCCCTGCGCGTTCGCCACGGGCATCCGGTCGACGGCGAGACCGCTCTTCATGTCCGTGGGCCCCTTGGTGGTGAGCGAGATGTTGATATCGCCGTAATCGACCGTGGCTTCGGTGTTGTTGAGAACGCCGTCGCCGTTCGTGTCGTCGCTCGCGTCCGGGCAGTGGAAGTCATGGCCGTCGGTGGAGCCGTGGAGGTGCTGGGCGGACGGCTGTCCGGGCACGAGCCCCTCGGACTCGATCTTCACGGTCAGCTGCCTGCCCTGAAGGCTGAGCATCGCCGTGCCCTTGGAACCGGAGTCGTTCAGCTGCGCCAGGTTGATCTGGAACGCTCCGGTGCCCTGGGCGACGGCCTGGGACGAGGCGCCTACGGTGAGGGCCAGGGCGGCGGGCAGAGCGACGACTACGGCGAGGTGGCGGGTGCGCTTGGCTATCACGATCGTTCCTTTTCCGGCGGCCTCCACGAAGGAGGGGGGACCGCACGTCGTCCGGGTTCGACAGCAACACCTCGGCGAGGTGTCACGCGTCATTCGGAGCCACAGCGCCCGCGGATTGGTGGCGGGTCAAAAAAATTTCCGACGGCTTCCCCGGGGCCCGCAACGGCGTCTCCCCCGGCGCCCGCAACAGCCCGGCGAGGACGCCACAACGACGGCCGGAACGCTCCTTCAGCCGGTGCGACTGCCGTGCGAACTCCGCCGTTTCCGTCCCGCCCTGCTCCCCCTCTTCCTTCCGCCGTTCCAGGAAAGCATTCCAGGCAGTGGTCGTTTCCCCAGGTCAGAGCCTGTTCCAGCGTTCCGGCTTCTCTCCTTGTCCCGGATCGGTTGGCACCCGGGCGCCCGCCGCGCAGGCTGTGAGCAGCACCGCCGATACGGGAGATCCCATGCGAACCCGCTGGTATGTCAGCGATGTTGTCGCCGTCGCCGTGCTGATCATCTGTGCCGCGGTAGTGATCTCGCTGATCATTCGCCGTTGAAACCCTTGCTAGGAGAAGTCGAATCATCATGCTCACCATCCGATCCCGTACCGCAGCCGCCGCCACCGCCGTCGTTCTCGCGGGTCTGTCCCTGACCGCCTGCGGGAGCGACAGCGGTGCGGCGTCCGGCGGCCAGTCCACGGCACGCCCGGAATCCGCTGCCCCGAGCCGGTCGGGCGGCGAGGGCGGCGGAACCGGCAAGGCGGACGGCGAAGGCTCCGGTTCCGGGTCCGGCTCCGGTTCCGGGTCCGGCTCCGGCTCCGGGCAGGGCGACTCCCACGGTCAGGGCAAGGGCACCGGGAAGACCGGCGGCGCCGGGGCGAACCAGGGCGCCGGGAGCGGCTCGTCGGGTGCCTGCACGGGGGCGAACGTCAAGGCCGTGGTCAGCGAGGTCAAGCGCCCCATCAATCACTTGCTCCTCACGATCACCAACACGGGATCCCGCGCCTGCGACGCCTACTCCGCGCCCCTCCTGGGCTTCGACGACGACCAGTCCACGACCCGGATCATCGAGGACAGCAAGCCGCAGTCCGTCGTGACCGTCGCCCCGGGCCGGTCCGCCTATGCCGCGATCCAGCTCAGCGGCGAGCCCGGCGGTGACACCCACGGCCGCACCGCCCGGCAGCTCACCGTGCACTTCGCGCCGCGGAACGGCTCCGGTTCGGTGGGCACTCCCGCCAAGCTCGCCCTGCCCGCGGGCACGCACAAGGACGACAACGCCGCCGTCACCTACTGGCAGAGCTCGGCGTCCGACGCACTGACCTACTGATCCCTTGTGCCGCACCGGCTGCTCCACCCCCATGAATCGGTCGAGGTGCAGCCATGGTTCAGCCGTGGTTCAGCCGTGGTTCAGCCGTTGACCCATCACTGATGCGTCGTTGATTCGCCGTTGATGCGTCGTTGGTCAGCTGCTGGCGCCTCCGTCCGCCCGGGACCGCCGACAGCGCCGGGCGGACGGAGGATCGTGCCCGCGGAGCGGCCGGCCACCGCCCCGTTCACCACGCCGCCGTCACCCGAGCTGCTGGGCGATCTCGCGGGAAAAGGCCGCGACCCGGGCGTAGACGCCCGGCGTCGGTGTGGCGGCGTCGCTGTTGGCCAGCCAGCTGACGGTCCCGATCAGCTTGCCGCCGGCGACGAGTGGGCCGCCGCTGTCGCCCTCGGCATGGTGGGCGCCGGTGACCGGATCGTTGGCACAGACGTGCATCGAGGGATCGAAGTCGCCCCCGGGGTTGAGCCGTTGGCACGTCCGGTCGGGGAGCACCCGCAGGTTCGCCGCCCGGAGCACATTCGCCTCGCGGTTCTCGTAATCCAGCAGGCCCCAGCCGTACACCCGTGCGCCGGTACCGGGGCGGTACAGAGCGGTGTCGGCAGCGGTGGCTATCGGCAGTGGGGTGTACCGCGGCGGCATCGGCTTGTCGAGGGTGAGGACGGCGACATCGTTCTCCAGATGGCGGCCGAACCGCGGATGGATCCAGACCTTGGTCACCTTGCGCATCCGGCCCTCGTGACGGCGCAGGTCGGTGCGGCCGGCGACCGCCCCCAAGTCGGTGGGGGCCTCGTCCACCACGCAATGGGCCGCGGTGACGACCTTGGTCGGAGTGACCAGGGTGCCGCCGCAGAACTGCCCCGAGCGCGGGTAGGTGTCGGTCTGCCGCCACAGGTTGATCGCGACGACCCAGGGTGCCGCGGCCGTGCTGGTCTGCTTTCCGCCGACGACGGCCTGGGCGGTGCGGGCCGGCAGCACGGCGAGGCCGGCACCGACGAGCACCATGAGACCTACCAGAACCGGCCACCGCAGGTAGCTGTGTCGTGTCATCCGCATGCTCCCTCCCACCCCGCTATCCGGTGATCCGGCTCTGGAGAAGGGCGTAATAGGCGGCCGACTTCACCGCGACGCCCGGATAGAGACGGCTGGTGCAACTCCCGCCACCACTGATGACGCCGACGAGCCGCCCCCGCGCCACGACCGGCCCCCCACTGTCCCCGGAGCACGCACTGACGCCGCCCGCCGGATAGCCGATGCACATCGTGTACGACGAGCGGTACCTACGGGTGCCATACGCCGTGACGCACTGCGCATCGCCCCGGTTGGGGATCAGCGCGGTCTGCAACGGCGGCACCCGGGTGTCGTCCTCGCGACCCGTAGTGGAACCCCACCCCAGCACCCGGTTGGGCGTGCCTTCCTCGTACAGCTTCTGCTGCGCCGGGGTGGCGAGCGGCAGAGTGCGGTACGGCATAGGGGCGTTGAGGGTGAGGACGGCGAGGTCGTGCGCGTAGGTGGCGCCGTTCCCTTCGGTGTCGGCCTTGGGGTGGATCCACAGCTTCGTCACCTTGCGCACGGTGCCCTTACGGGTGTCCCGTAGGTCCTCCCGTCCGCCCACCACCCGCACACCCTCGACGGTGGCCGGGCTCACGCAGTGGGACGCGGTCAGCACCTTGCGCGGCGCGACGAGCGTGCCCGCACACTCCGGCTCCTTGACGTCCTGCGACGTCAGCGCCACGGTCCAGGGGTACTTCTTGATCTCGGCCCGGTCTCCCCCGACCACCGCAGCGGCGGGCGGGGTGGCCGACACCACCAGCGCCGCCCCCGCCACGACCGCACCCGCCCAGGCCGCACGGTGTGTTCTCGCCTTGCCCATCAGTCCTCCAGTGGCGATAGAACAAAGTCGCCCAGGGAGAGGCCATGAACCGCACCACGGTTGCCTGCCTTGCCCCACCACCCGCAGATGGCCGACCTGAGCCCGGGCCTCTTGACAGCGTTCCGCCCCTGGTCCGCCGGCGAAAAGCCGGGCCCCTCCCACGCCGACCGGTTGTAGCCTCAGCCCCTATGAGCTGGCTGCCTGACGACTTCGTCCACCCCGTGTACGTGCCCGTGCCCCACACCGCGCTTCACCTGCGGCCGATCCGGGAGGCGGACACCCCGGTCGACTACCCCGCCGTGATGGGCTCCCGAGAGCGCCTGTGGGAGATCTTCGGCCCGGCCTGGGGGTGGCCCAAGGAGACGATGACCTATGAAGAGGACCGCATCGACCTGCTGCGGCACGAGAAGGAGATAGCCGCGCACCAGTCGTTCAACTACGCGCTGCTGGACGAGGAGGAGACGGCGCTCCTCGGCTGCGTCTACGTCGATCCGCCCGAGCGCACCGGCTCCGACGCAGAGATCTCCTGGTGGGTGGTGGACGACCTCGTCGGCGGCGAGTCGGAGCGCGCGCTCGACGCGCTGGTGCCGCAGTGGATCGCCGCCGACTGGCCCTTCCAGCAGCCCCGTTACCTGGGCCGCGACATCACCTGGCAGGACTGGCTGGCGCTGCCGCCCACCTCGTGACACGTCCGAGGCGGTGCCTGGAGGCGTCGAAGGGCGGGCCCCGCGTCAGCTGTGCTGGGCCCGGTCGTACACCTTCTTGGCCGTGGCCCCCAGTACCTCGCCCTGCATCTCGGTCGGTGTCAGGGAGTCCAGTGCACTGTTGACCGAGACCAGGGTCCCCGTGCCGGTAGTGGCGTGGAAATCGGCCAGCCACGGTCCGCCGCTGGAGCCGCCCGTCAGGTCGCAGGGGATGGCCTGTACGCCGTCCTTCTTCCTGGCCGTACCGACACAGTGGAGGAGTTCCTCGCCGAGCTGCGGGCGGGTGGCCGAGTAGCCGAAGGCGGAAATGGCGCCGCCCACGGGACGGTTGAAGGCGATGTCCTGGCCGCCCACGACGTCGGTGAGCTTGCGGCCGCTTTTACCGGCGTCGACGACCAGCGTGGACAGGTCGTCGGTGGAGTCGTTCTCCCAGTTGCGCGGGGTGACGGCGGCGCGGACCGCGAACGCGCCGTAGGGCATCTTGCCCTTGCTGTAGGCGGGGACGAACACCATCGCGATATGGGTGTTGCCGGGAGAGGAGCCCCGGCGCACGCAGTGTGCCGCGGTCATCACGGCGGAGCGGTTGGCGCTTTTCACCGCGGTGGCCGTGCACCAGGTATCGGCGCCGCTCGCATTGACGAAGAAGAGCCGCCCCACGGTCTTCAGAGCGGTGCCCCGCCACGGCTTGGCCTTCGGCCCGGTCGGGCCGAGGTCCACGGACTTCCCGACGGCCTTGATGCGGGCGGGCGTCCAGTAGGCGAGGGCTTCCTGGCGCTCCTTGGCGGTGTACGTCAGGACGGAGACCGGGTCGGCCGGGGCGGCAGGGGCCGGGCCGACCACGGCCGTCGCCGGGCCCGGGGCAACGAGGACGAGGGCCGTACCGACCACGGCGAGTCCCATGGCCCGGCCACGAAGGCGGCGGGTCACGGAAGTGGATGTCTCGGACACAGCAGATGTCTCCTCGGCTGGTACAGGCAGCGGACAGGGACTGTCAGTCCGCTCTACAAGAGTGGGCAACCCGCCTGTTCGGTTGCATTGTTGACGATCCGTGCCATAAGTCCGCGATGCCGACGACGCCGGGGTGACAGCCCTTCCCGGACGAGGCGTGGCCCCGGTACGGCGCACCGGGGCCACGCTGGGAAGGTATGGGGCCTCAGAACGTCCAAGTCGTGTACCACGTGGCCTGACTGGAGGGATGTGCCAGGTCGGAGGTGACTCCGCTGAGGCGGCCGTCAGCGCCGCGGGAGCCTATGTAGCGGCCCGTCGAGCCGTCGCTCCAGGCGATGACGAAGGTGAGGTAGGAACCGTCCACGAATCCCTGCTCGATGGTGCCCGTCGTCGCACTTCCCGCCCTGGCCATGCCGGTGAGGTTTCCCTGGGCGTCCTGGGTCACGGAGAGCGTGGCGTTCGCCGAATTGCTCTGGTATAGGGTCCAGATGCCTCCGACGTTGAAGCCGGCCGCGGCCGCCGTGGCAGCCGGTGCTACGGAGGGCCGGTGCGCCGCGGCCTGAGCGGCGGGGGCGGCGAGGACGGTGCCCCCCAGTGCGACGGAGAGAGCCACGGCGGCCGTGACGAGTCTGACGCGCATGCGGATTCCTTTCCCAAAAGGGCAATTTATGCGGCATAGGGCCTTCTGCGGAGCCTGAGCCTGGCAGCAGCGGCCGTTCCCAACCAGGCGAGAACCGGTCATTGGCGGACGGCGCGCCCGCGGCACATGGTGCCCGCCCGCACCGTCCGGGCCCGAAGTGTGGCGCCCCGCCACATGTGCGCCTGGCCTGCGCGTTCCTACGGTGTGGCGACACGAAACGTCTTCGCCCCTCGTCAGGAAGTGGTGCCGATGTCCTCCCCCGCGACCGCTACTCCACCGCCACCCACCCAGCTCAAACGCATCGTCGCCGCGAGTCTCATCGGCACGACCGTCGAGTGGTACGACTTCTTTCTCTATGGGTCCGCTGCCGCGCTGGTGTTCAACAAGCTGTTCTTCCCCGGGTCGGATCCGCTGGTCGGGACGCTGCTGTCGTTTCTGACGTATGCGGTGGGCTTCGCGGCGCGGCCGATAGGCGCGTTGGTCTTCGGGCATTACGGGGACCGGCTGGGGCGCAAGAAGTTGCTGGTGGTGAGTCTGTTGCTGATGGGGGGCGCGACATTCGCGATCGGGTTGCTGCCGACGCATGCGACGGTGGGCACGGCGGCGCCGGTGTTGTTGACCGCGTTGCGGCTGGTGCAGGGGTTCGCGCTGGGCGGGGAGTGGGGCGGCGCGGTGCTGCTGGTGTCGGAGCACGGGGACGCGCGGCGGCGTGGGTTCTGGGCGTCATGGCCGCAAACCGGCGCGCCTGCGGGGCAGTTGCTGGCCACCGGGGTGCTGTCGGTGATGACGGCGGTGTTGTCGGATGCGGCGTTCATGTCCTGGGGGTGGCGGGTGCCGTTCCTGCTCTCGGGTGTGCTGGTGGCCGTGGGGCTGTGGGTGCGGCTCTCGGTGGATGAATCGCCGGTGTTCCAGGCCGCGTTGGCGCGTGCCGAGGCCCGGCGGGCGGAGGGTGCCGCGGTGGAGAAGATGCCGTTGGTCGCGGTCCTCAAGCACCACTGGCGGGATGTGCTGATCGCGATGGGGGCGCGGATGGCCGAGAACATCTCGTACTACGTGATCACGGCCTTTGTGCTCGTGTACGCGACCTCGCACACCGCGCTGTCGCAGCAGACCGCGCTGAACGCCGTACTGATCGCCTCGGCGCTGCACTTCGCGGTGATCCCCGCCTGGGGCGCGCTCTCGGACCGGATCGGGCGCCGGCCGGTCTCTCTGCTGGGCGCGGTCGGCGTCGGCGTCTGGGCTTTCCCGTTCTTCGCACTGGTCGACGGCGGCCGGTTCGGGCCGCTGCTGCTCGCGGTGAGCGTCGGGCTGGTCTTCCACGGTGCGATGTACGCGCCGCAGGCGGCCTTCTTCGCGGAGATGTTCGCGACCCGGATGCGGTACTCGGGCGCCTCGATCGGTGCCCAGTTCTCCTCGGTCGCGGCCGGTGCGCCCGCCCCGCTGATCGCGACCGCGCTGCTCGCCGACTACGACAGCCCGACGCCGATCGCCCTGTACGTCATCGCCGCCGCGCTGCTGACACTGGTCGCGGTGGGTGTGGCGCGGGAGACCCGCAGCCGGGATCTCACCGCGGTGGACGGGGCGGTGCCCGGCGGGGGCCGGACGGCCGGGCCGGGTACGGCCGGGCCGGGTACGACCGGCCCGGGTGCGGCCGGTCCGGAAGGCGGGGCGTCGTCGGCCCTACCGTCCGGAGGGGCCTGAGAAACCTGATGTACGGCGGGGGCGTGGCGGGCCCGGGGACGCTCCGGGAGACGGGGCAGCAGGTCCGCCACGCCCCCGCCGGGCGTCAGGAGCGGCTCTTGCCCTTCATGGAGTCCTTCATCCCGCGGGCGTTCTCCTTGGCGTCGCTCATGGCCTCCTTGGCCCTGCCCTTGGCCTCGTCCGCGCGGCCCTCGCCCTTCAGCCGCTCGTCGCCCATGATCTTGCCGGCCTTCTGCTTGGCCTTGCCCTTCATCTTGTCCATGGCGCCCTTGTCACCCATGTCGTACTCCTCTGTCAGTGGGGGAAAGCTTCGGCACCACGCTGCCGCAGGTCGCGACGGCGCGCACCCGGAGGCGGCCATCCGTACGGACCGACGGTGAGCACGCCGCGGACCCTCGCCCCCGCTACGCGCCGGTATCGCCCACCACGGCGGAGGAGAGCCGGTGCAGCCGCAGCGCCAGCTGGATCTCCAGGGCGCGGGCCGGCGTCTGCCAGTCGGGTCCCAGCAGCCGGCTCACCCGGTCCAGGCGCTGCGCCACGGTGTTGACATGGACGTGCAGCGTCTCCTTGGTGCGGGCCGGGCTCATTCCGCAGGCGAAGTAGGCGCCGAGGGTGCGCAGCAGCTCCGTACCGCGGCGGGCGTCGTACTCGGTGACCGCGCCGAGCGTGCGGTGGACGAAGCCGTGCACATCGCGGGTGTCGGCGAGCAGCAGGCCGAGGAAGCCGAAGTCGGCGGCGGCCGCGCCCTGGCCGGCCCGGCCCAGCACACGCAGCGCCTCCCGGCAGCGGCCGGCCTCCGCGTAGGCGTCCGCGACCGCCGCGGGGCGGGCGGCCGGGGCCGGAGCCGAGGCGCCGACCGCGACGGGCAGACGCAGCGCGGCACCGAGCCGCGCCGCGGCCTCTCGGGCGGCGTGCGCCGGGTCGCCGTCGGGATCGAGCGGCAGCAGCAGGACGGCGCCGCCGTCCCGTAGGGCGGCCAGGCCCCGGCGGGTGGCGGCGAGATGAGAGGCCGCCGACCAGAGCCGGCGACGGCCGGCGCCGTGGGAGTGGGCGTCGTCCTCCCCGCCGTCGGGCCCGTCGGTCCGGGCGGCCAGGACGACATGCGGCACGTCCAGGTCGGCGCCGACGCGGGCCGCGCGTTCACGGAGCAGCCGGGGATCGCGGTCCGCGGCGTTCAGCAGACCGTCCAACAGCTCGCCGCGCACCCGCTGTTCGGCCTCGCCGGCGGTCCGCCGGGCGAGCAGGAGCAGGGAGGTGACCATGGCGGCCCGTTCCAGGGTCCGCTGGTCGACCGGGTCGAGGGCCGGATGGCCGCGCAGCACGAGGGCGCCCAGGACCTCGCCGCCGGCCCCTACCGCCGCGACCCAGTCCGCGCCGTCCCGTACGGCGTGCCCGTCGGCGCGCGAGCGGTCCAGTGCCTCGGCCGGTGCCGCGCCGGGCTCGGCGAACTCGACCTCGCCGTCCAGCACTTCCGCCACCGCCCCGGCGACGTCCTGGACCCCGCCGCCGCGCAGCACCAGTTCGGTCAGCCGGTCATGGACGTCCGAGGCCCGCTCGATGACCGCGCTGCGGTCGCGGATGATCTCGTTCGCGGCCTCCAGTTCGGTGAGCGTCTTACGGGTCCCGGCAAGGAGGTTGGCGGTGTCGATGGCGACGGCGGCATGCGCCGCGTGGGCGGCGAGCAGCGCGATCTGGCCGTGCTCGAAGACCCGCTCGCGCCGGTCCGCGGCGAACAGCACCCCGATCACACCGCTGCCCAGCAGCAACGGCACCCCGAGGATCGCCACCAGCCCCTCGTCCTGGACGCCCGAGTCGATGGTGCGGGTGTGCCGGAACCGCTCGTCGTGGAAGTAGCTGTCGGTGACATACGGGCGGGCGGTCTCCGCGACCAGCCCGCCCAGCCCCTCGCCCATACCGAGCCGCAGCTGCTGGAACCGCGCCGAGACCGAGCCGTCGGTGACCCGCATAAAGGTGTCACCGGCGGCCGGGTCGTGGAGGGTGAGGTAGGCGACCTCGGTGCCCAGGAGGGAGCGGGCCCGGCGGACGATCGCGCGCAGCACCGCGTCGAGGTCCCGCAGCCCGGCCAGGTCGTGCGCGGTGGCGTAGAGCGCGGACAGCTCGGCCTCCCGCCGCCGGCGGTCCTCCAGTTCGGCGCGCACCCGCAGCGCGCGGAGCTTGGCCCGCTCCAGTGCGGCGAGCCGGCCGGCGGACGCGCCCCCGGCGCGGGCGCGCAGCACCGGCCGCTCGTACTCCCCGGCCGCGGCGCCGGCGGCCAGCAGACCGAGGAAGGGCGCCTCGGCCGGGTCGTGGCCGTCTTCGCCGGGCGCCGTGCCGTCCGGTGCGTACGGAACGGGCGCCGTCCGCGGGGTGTGCACGGACTCGGGGCCCGGCTCGGGCGCCGGCTGTTCGGTGGGCATGGTCACCAGGGATACCTCCGGGTCGTCGCGGTGCGCCAGCCTCCGCCGCCCGGATACGGCCCGGGGGCCGCTCAGTGCGCGGTCCAGCCCCCGTCCAGGGCGAGCGAGGTGCCCGTCACGAAGGACGCCTCCGGGGTGCAGAGATAGGCGACGGCCTCGGCGACCTCTGCCGGTTCGACCAGCCGCTTGAGGGCGGAGTCGGCGAGCAGGATGTCGGCCAGTACGCGCTCCCCGGGGATGCCGTGCGCGGCGGCCTGGTCGGCGAGCTGCCGTTCGACCAACGGCGTGCGGACATAGCCGGGATTGACGCAGTTGCTGGTGACGCCGTGCGGGGCGCCCTCCAGCGCCGCGGTCTTGGACAGCCCTTCCAGACCGTGCTTCGCCGCGACATACGCCGACTTGAAGGGGGACGCCCGCAGCCCGTGCACGGACGAGATATTGATGACCCGGCCCCAGCCCCGCGCGTACATATGGGGCAGCGCGCCGCGCAGCAGCCGGAAGGGCGCCTCCAGCATCACGGTCAGGATCTGGTGGAAGACCTCGGGCGGGAACTCCTCGATGGGCCGGACGAGCTGGAGGCCCGCGTTGTTGACCAGCAGATCGGTGCCGGCCGCGATCCGCTCGGCGGCGTCCAGATCGGTGAGATCCAGCGGGCACGGTTCGATCCGGCCGCCGGCGCCGTTCGGGTGGTCGGCCGCGAGGCGGGCCAGGCCGTCGGTGTCCCGGTCGACCGCGCGCACCGTGGCGCCGGCCGCCGCCAGCCGCAGCGCGCAGGCGCGTCCGATGCCCCCGGCCGCACCGGTGACGAGAGCGGTACGGCCGTCGAGATCGAGGGATACCGGGCCTGGGGTGCCGATCGCGGTCATGTCCGCACCCTAGGCAGCGGGCGGTCCGGCACCGATGTGGCCCGGCCCCACACTTGGCGGCCCGGGTGTGGTGGCGGCACCTGCCGGGCACCACCGGCGGACCGCAGCCGCCCGGTTACCGGGCCTCCGGCAACTCCCCGGCGTGGGGCCTGCCACGCCCCGGGCCACGGCCCATGGGCGTCACCCGAACGGCCGCCCCGGATCGCCCGGCGCCCGGCGGGCTCCTAAGGTCTGTGCGGTGGGGCGGCATGCCGGCTGCGCACCGCCGCCACCAGGGAGGCCGACATGCGGAGACTCATCGCCGTACCGACGGTGCTGCTCGCGCTGGCCGCCGCGGGCTGCGGGGACGCGGACGGCGGCCAGGACACGACGGCCGCGGCCTCTCCCACCGGCACCGGGCCGGACCGTACCCCGGGCGGTGGGGCGGGCTCCGCTTCCCCGACCGTCCCCGGCCAGCCGGTGAACTGCGGTGAACTCCCCCACGCGCTGGGCCCGGAAGGAGACGTCACGCTCTTCGCCGACCCCGGGGCCGGGGGCACGGTGGGCTGCGGGGAGGCCCGCACGGTGATGTCCGAGTTCTTTCTGCGGGCGCCGCGGGACGCCCGCGACGACCGGGCCACGCTCTCCGTACGCGGCTGGGTCTGCCAGTACGAGAGCGGCCCCACCGGCACCTGGATCACCACCTGCCGCAAGGCCGAGCGGGAGATGCACACGGAGGAGCCGCCCGGCGCGAACACCGACGAGCCCGGTTCCCCGGACGAGTCGGAGCTGCCGCCGCTTCCCGACGAAACCTCCGACCCGTTGGACGAGCCGTCGACGGAGGAGTTGTAGCCCGCCGCCCGGCACCGACGCCCGTCGCACGACCCCGTGGCCCGTCGCCCGTCGCCCGTCGCCCGTCGCCCCGAAGCCTGAACCCCCGGAGGCGGCCGCCGGGGGTTCAGGCTTCCGGGTACCGGCCCGGCGGCTCCTCGTCCATCCTGTGGAACCACGTCGGCCCGGCCTCCAGCGCCCGCTTGATCCGGGTCAGCGCGTACTCCTCAAGCTCGGGCAGGGCGTCCACGGCGAACCAGCCGACCTCCAGCGACTCGTCGTCATTGACCCGCGCCGCACCGCCGACCGCCCGGCAGCGCAGCGTCACATCCATGAACTGGCAGACATCGCCGTTGGGGTAGCGGGTGGGCGGCATGGTCTCGACGAGGACGATGCCCTCGGGGACGACCCGTACGGCGGTCTCCTCGTAGACCTCCCGCACCGCGGTCTCGGCGGGCTGCTCGCCGGGCTCGGGGATGCCCCCGATCACCGACCAGCCACCGGTGTCGACCCGCCTTCCCAGCAGGACCCGGCCCTGGTCATCGAAGACGACCGCGCTCACCCCGGGCAGCCAGAGGAGCTGCCGGCCGATGGAGTTCCGGAGGTCACGGATGAAGTCGGGGGTTGCCATGGGTCCGACCCTACGGGACGTCTCCGGCCCGCCCCGCCCGCAGTACGCGCACCGGCACACCCTTCCCGCGCGGCGCTCAGGTGCCCGCCGGAGTCCCCTCGCGCGGCCGGAGCCGGCCCCGGATCGCCCGGACGGCGCCCTCGGCGTCATCGACGGTAATGGTGAAGGTCATCCCGTCACCGAGCCGGAGCACCACGCCCTCGCCCCGGCGGACCACCACGGCGGTGCCCTGTTCGGGGCGCCAGCGGTAGCCCCAGCCGCCCCAGTGGCGGGGCGTGACCTGGGGGGTGAAATCGGCGCCGACGACGGTGTCGAGCGGAATCCGGCGGCGTGGCACCCCTATATGGCCGCACCGTACTTCCAGGCATTCCTTGTCGACGCGTACCGCGACATGGACGAAGGCGAGCGTGCCGAAGAGCACCAGCAGACCGGCCGCGACACAGCCCACCACCGACATCACCAGGGGTGCGCGCCCCGACGTCCAGTTGCTCTCGACGGCGAGCAGGATGCCCAGCGCCAGACAGGCCGCGCCGATCGCGGCCAGCAGCCACTGGATGCGGTTGGTGGCGCTGCCGTGCCAGACCTCGGGGATCTCGGCATGGGAGCCGCCGCCGGGGCGCGCTCCACTGTCGTCGCCGTCGGTACTGCCGTGGTTACCGGGGGCTGCTGCCCCCTCGTGGGGGTGGTCCCTCATGAAACGCAGCGTACGCGTCTTTGCACCCCGTGGCAGTGCGTCGGACGGCCCCATTCCGGCCCGGGTTGCGAGGCCGGAGACGTCAGGGGTGACGTCAGCGGCGGGCGGTCGCGGCTGCTCCGTCGGGCGCGGGGGCAGCCGGCAGCGCGTCTTCCGGCGCCAGGTCCGTACGGCTCCGGGCGAGCAGCCGGCCCTCGGCGTAGGCGAGCGCCACGGCCGGCAGTCCGGCGGGGCGGCCGCTGAGGATCACGCTGAGGGCACCGGTCGGCGCGGCCGCCGGAGCCGGTTCGGCACCGATACGGCGCAGCGCCTGGGCAGCGACCGCCTCGGCGGAGCCGTGCAGGACGAGCGCGGGGGCGCCGGGCTGCTGGAGGGCGGCCCGGATCCGTTCGGCGACCAGCTCGTAGTGGGTGCAGCCCAGGACGACGGTCCGCACGTCCCGTGGGGTGAGATGGGCGGCGGCCTCGATGGCGTCGTCGATCGCGGCCTCGTCGGCGACCTGGACCGCGTGGGCGAGCCCCGGGCACGGCACACCCGTGATCTCCAGCCCGCGCCCGAACCGGTCGATCAGATCCCGCTGGTAGGGGCTGCCGGTGGTGGCGGGGGTCGCCCAGATGGCGACCGGGCCGCCGCCGGCCGCGGCGGGCTTGATCGCCGGGACGGTGCCGATGACCGGGATCTGCGGTTCCAGTTCGGCGCGGAGCGCGGGCAGCGCGTGCACGGACGCGGTGTTGCAGGCGACGATCAGGGCGTCGGGGCGGTGCGCGGCCGCCGCGCGGGCCACGGCCAGCGCATGAGCGGTGACATCGTCGGGGGTGCGGGGGCCCCACGGCATCCCGTCGGGGTCGGAGGAGAGGACCAGATCGGCGTCCGGCCGCAGTCGCCGCATGGCGGCGGCCGCCGCGAGCAGCCCGGTCCCGGAGTCCATCAGCGCGATCTTCACCCGGACACTTTACTCAGCCGCCCGTCCGGCTTGTCATACCGGGCGGCGCGGCCAGGCGCCCCCCGGTGACCGCCGGACCGGTCTCCGCCCGGCGCCTCCCCGGCCTCTTCCCTCACCTTCCGGCCCGGCCTCGCCGTCCTCCCGACACCGTGTCGCGCGCCGGTGTGTGCCGGGTGCGGTGCGGCAGACTGCGGCCGTGGGAGCGAT
This sequence comes from Streptomyces sp. NPDC029466, assembly GCF_055574515.1. Lineage (NCBI taxonomy): Bacteria > Bacillati > Actinomycetota > Actinomycetes > Kitasatosporales > Streptomycetaceae > Streptomyces > Streptomyces sp. NPDC029466. The sequence goes on along the minus strand of NZ_JBVHZH010000005.1, from coordinate 190,786 downwards.
GGAGTGGATCGGTGCCGGGTCCCTGCTGGCCTGGGTGTGGCTGCTGCTGGGTCAGGGCTTCTTCTGGCGGACGGACGTACGGCTGCCGGACCGCCGGGATCCGGAGCGCTGGCCGTCGGTCGGTGTGGTGGTCCCCGCGCGGGACGAGGCCGCGGTGCTGCCGGACAGCCTGCCGTCGCTGCTCGGGCAGAAGTACCCGGGCCGGGCTGAGGTGTTCCTGGTGGACGACGGCAGTACGGACGGGACCGGCGCACTGGCCCGGCGCCTGGCGGCCGCGCGGGGCGGGCTGCCGCTGACGGTGTCCGCGCCCGGCGAGCCCGAGCCGGGATGGACGGGGAAGCTGTGGGCCGTACGGCACGGGATGGCGCTGGCGCGGGAGCGTGTCGCGCCGGAGTATCTGCTGCTGACCGACGCGGATATCGCGCACGAGCCGGACAGCCTGCGGGAGTTGGTGGCGGCGGCCCGGTCGGCGGAGCTGGATCTGGTCTCCCAGATGGCGCGGCTGCGGGTGGTGACGTTCTGGGAGCGGCTGATCGTGCCGGCGTTCGTCTACTTCTTCGGGCAGCTCTACCCCTTCCGCTGGGTCAACCGGCCCGGGGCGCGGACCGCGGCCGCGGCCGGGGGCTGTGTGCTGCTGCGGCGGGAGGCCGCGGAGCGGGCGGGCATCCCGGAGGCGATCCGGCATGCGGTGATCGACGATGTGACGCTGGCGCGGTCGGTCAAGCGCGGCGGCGGGCGGATCTGGCTGGGTCTGGCGGACCGGGTGGACAGCGTGCGGCCGTATCCCGGGCCCGGCACGCTGTGGCGGATGGTGTCCCGCAGCGCGTACGCCCAACTGCGGCACCGGCCCCTGCTGCTGCTCGGCACGGTGCTGGGCCTGGCGCTGGTCTATCTGGCGCCGCCCGTCGCGCTGGTGGCCGGACTGGCCGGCGGCGGCCCGGTGCTCGCGGCGCTGGGCGGGGCGGCCTGGGCGGTGATGAGCGGGACCTATCTGCCGATGCTGCGCTACTACGGACAGCCGCTGTGGGCGGCGCCGCTGCTGCCCTTCACCGCACTGCTCTATCTCCTGATGACGGTGGACTCGGCGGTGCAGCACTACCGGGGGCGCGGCGCGGCCTGGAAGGGCCGGACGTATCCGGCGCCCTGAGCGGCGCCCCCGGTGGGGTCACTTGCGGGCCGGTGACCAGTCCAGGCCCCAGCCGTAGGCGTAGTCGACGGTGCGCTGCGGGCTGACTCCGGGTTCGGGGACCAGGTAGCGGGCCTCGCGCTGGACGACGAGTTCACTGCCGGTGTTGGTGATCAGCGCCAGCGCGCAGACGTTGGAGGGCACCGTGCAGGCGTCCAGGGTGAAGTCGACCGGGGCACCGTGCTGGGGCTGGAGGGTGACGGTCGCGTTCAGCCCCTCGAAGCTGCGGGCGCCGGCGTAGACGGTGACGAAGATCAGGATGCGCTTGATGCGGTCCTGGTGGTCGAGGTTGATGGTCATGTTCTCGCCGGCCGCGACGCCGCCGGTGCGGTCGTCGCCGTCGAGCTGGATGTACGGCGGGGCGTGCAGGGCGCCGAAGTTGTTGCCCAGCGGATGGACCACGCCCGCGGCGCCGTCGGTGAGTTGGTAGAGCGCGCACAGGTCGAGATCGAGCTCCCCGGAGGGCAGCAGGGCGCCGCGGGCACCCATGGCCTCCATCGCCTTGCGGCCGAGCTTCTTGCCCAGCCGCTTGCCCGCCGAACCGGCGCTCCAGTTGAGGTTCACCCGCATCGCGCCGGAGGTGCCGCCCTGCTTCGTCAGGGAGACGGCCGGGGCCTCCTTCGTGAGGGTGACCTTGGTCAGACGCACGGGCGCGGGGGCGGGCGCGGGCTGCCCCGGCGGGGGCGGGACAGACGCCGCCGGCTGCCCCGTGGGCGGCGGGGGCGCCGTCGGCGGAGCCATGGGGGGCGCGGGCGGCTGGGGCGGCGGCGCCATCTGCGGCGCGGGCGCTATGGCCGGGGGCGCGGCGGGCGGCGGAGCGGGCGCGGCGGAGGCCGGGGCCGGAGCCGGGGGCGCCGCCGGTTCCTCGACGCTGATGCCGAAGTCGGTGGCCAGACCGGCCAGACCGGTGGCGTACCCCTGCCCCACCGCACGGAACTTCCAGCCGCCCTGGCGCCGGTAGAGCTCACCGAGGACGAAGGCGGTCTCGGTGCCGGCGTCCTGGCTGTCGAAGCGGGCGAGTTCGGCGCCGTCCGCGGCGTCCAGCACCCGGATGTACAGCCCAGGGACGCTGCCGAAGCTGCCGCCGTCGGCGGAGGCGGCGAGCACCACCGTGTCGACGGCGGGTTCGACGGCGGCCAGATCGACCGCGAGGCAGTCGGTCATCGCGCCGCCGGCCGGGCGCTTGCCTTCGTGGCGTACGGCGCCGGAGGCGTGCGCGGCCTGGTTGTAGAAGACGAAGTCGCCGTCGTCGCGGACCTTTCCGGACACCAGCAGCAGGGCGGAGGCGTCCACGTCCGGTGTCCCCGGGGCCGTCTGCCGGCCCAGTTCGACCCGGACCGCCGGAGCCGGGACCGGAACATTGCTGCCCTTGAGCATCGACATCGCCGCGCCTTCCTCTCGTCCGCCGTGCCCCGTCGGTGGTGGCACACCCCAACCTACTTGTCCCCCACCACTCCGAACGCCCCTTGTTCACCAGCGAGAAGCGAGGTCTTTACATGATTCCTACGGGCGATCGCGACCGATTTCCCCAAGTTCGCTCACATTGGTGCTCCATGGCCGCTCCGAACACGTAAAACAACCCTCTTTCCAGACTCCCCAATCGGCACATCGTGGGCTTAACTTATGAGGCATGACCTCCCCCCGCTCTACCTACGGCGGCGGCTACTACGCTTCGCCCTCCTTCCCGGACACCCCGATCTACGACAGCCTCGTCGCAGAGCGCGGTACGCCGCAGATCGCCCCGATCCGGGTGAACCCCTCCCCCTACGAGACGGGTTCGTCCTATTTGCCGGCGCTGCCCTCGGCACTGCCGGCGCTCCCGGCCGCGCCCTCCCACCCCTCGCCCGCGCAGGGTTACCCGGGAGCGGCCGCCCAGCCGGTCGCCCCGCTCCAGCAGGCACCCGCGCCGTACATCCCGCAGCAGGCGGGTTCCCGCGGCTATCAGTCCCCGCCACAGCAGCAGCCCCAGCGCCCGCCCATGGGCACGGGGTACGAGGCGATGCGCCCGGCCGCGCCGGTCGCGCCGCGCCCCGCCTCGCCCTACGACGATCCGTACGGCCGCCAGTACCCGCGCGGGTACTGACCCGGCCCATCGGCCAACTGTCCGAGGCGGCTGGCAGGATGGCAGGCATGCCGAAGCCTGCGCTCCAGTCGATCCATCTCTACCCGGTCAAATCCATTGCGGGGTCCGGTCCCGGCGAGGCGGTCGTGGAGCCGTGGGGGCTCGCCGGGGACCGACGCTGGCTGCTGGTGGATGCCGAGGGCAGGCAGCTCACCCAACGGCAGCAGCCGCTGCTGGCGTTGGCGCGCGCCGAGGGGCTGCCGGGCGGTGCCCTCGGGCTCACCGCGCCCGGGAGGGAGCCGCTGACGGTCGCGGTGCCCGGGTCCGGGGAGACGGTTCCGGTCGAGGTCTGGAAGGACGAGGTCGAGGCGGTGCCCGCGGGCCCGGAGGCGGCCGAGTGGTTCCGCGGGTATCTGGGCGTCGAGTGCCGGCTGGTGTATCTCGACGCCCCGGAGAAGCGCCGGCCCGTCGACCCGGCGTACTCCGCGCCCGGCGACACGGTCAGCTTCGCCGACGGCTTCCCGCTGCTGCTGACCACCACCTCCTCGCTGGACGCCCTCAACTCGCTCATCGCGCAGGGCGACCACGCCGACGAGGGGCCGCTACCCATGAACCGTTTCCGGCCCAATGTGGTCGTGGACGGCACCGCGCCCTGGGCGGAGGACGACTGGCGCCGGATCCGTATCGGCGAGGTGGACTTCGAGGTGGCCAAGCCCTGCTCACGCTGCGTGGTCACGACAACCGACCAGCGCACCGCCGAGCGCGGCAAGGAACCGCTGCGCACCCTCGCCCACCACCGCCGCTTCGGTGACCGGCTGGTCTTCGGCCAGAATCTGATACCCCGTGGGGTCGGCACGATCCGGGTCGGCGACCCGTTCGAGATACTCGGCTGACGGGCCGGCACGCGCCCCGCGCCGTGGGGTCTCCCGACCGCCGGCGGGCCGCCGCGGCCCGGTGACCATCTGTCCGCGGTATGCGCCCGGCGGCTCACCGTCGATCCGAGCCGGCCGCACGTCCTGTCGGCCGGCTGCGCGGTCAGCCTGCTCCCGCCGGCCCGGGACGCCGCGCGGCCGTGAACTGATCGAGGTGCGCTGCGACCGCGGGCGGTGCCGGTTGCCGCGCCGGCTGGGCGCCGGGAGGGGTGCCACGGCTGGTCCTGACGGAGGTGGTGCGCGCGTGGTGAGCTCCGGTCCGGCCGAGGTGCCGGCGGAGGAGGCCGGCCACCGGCTGCTGGAGCGGCGTTTCACCGCCCGGCTGCTGCCGCAACTGCGGCTGCTGGTCGAGGAGTGCGCGGCCCGGGAGGGCCTGGGCGAGCCACGGCGCGGCGAGTTCGTGCTGGCGGTGGACGAGATCGCGGGCAACGCCGTGGAGCATGCGGGCGGCTCCGGGCGGCTGGTGCTGCGTCGGGTGGGCGAGGAACTGGAGTGCCGGATCAGCGATGCCGGGCCCGGGTTCACCGAGGAGGTGATCCCCGAGCTGCTGCCCGGCCTGGACGGCGCGCCGAAGGGGCGCGGGCTGTGGCTGGCGCGCCTGGTGGCGGACCGGTTCGCGGTGACGGGCGGGGCGCCGGACACGGGCCCGCCGGGCGCCGTGGTGACGATAGCCGTACGGCTGCGCTGACCAGGCAGAAGACCGGTTCCGGCGAGCCCGGGGGCCAAGCAGATCCCGGCCCCGTTCCGTACGCCCGGATGTTGCCTTTTGTACGCGGTGATGTTGCTCTCTCTTCGCAGAACTCTCGCATGGATCACCCCTGATGCGGTATTCACGGACACGGAGAGGGGGCAACGATGCGAGCGATGAGAGGCGTATGGCGCTGGCGGGGCAATCCGCTGCGGCGCCGGACCGATCGGATCGAGGCCTGGGTGGCGCTCGTCGCGGCCCTCCTGATCGCCCTCGGGGCGAGCTCCGCGGGCTGGCTCACCGGACGGGCCGCGCAGGGCGCGCTGCTGGAGGCCGCACGGATACAGCACCAGCAGCGGCATCTGGTGTGGGTCACGGTCGACCGGCTGCTCTCCCGGACCCCGCTCGACCCCGATCCGGAGACCTCCTCGCAGCGCGATGCGCACCGCCGGGTCCTCGCCCGCTGGACGGCCCGGGACGGCAGCGCACATATCGGGCAGCTCGCCGCGCCCCGTCCGGTGGAGACCGGTGAGCGGTTCCGGATCTGGACGGACGACCGGGGCCGGGTGGTGCCGCGGCCGATGGACGCGAGTACGGCGGCCACCCATGCGGTGCTGGCCGGGCTGGGCACCACGGCCGGGGTCGGCATGATGATCGAGGGTGCCCGGCGGATGGTCGTCTGGCAGCTGATGGTGCGTCGTTTCCGCCGCTGGGACCAGGAGTGGAAGCGGGCCGGCCAGGACTGGGGCCGGGCCGACGCGGGCAGTTGAGCGGCCGCCTTTCGAGGCGGCTGACCGTGTCAACTGCCGCCCGCCGGGCGCGCTACGGTGGTGGCGCCAGCCTCTCGGCTGGGGCCTCGCAGACCGGAATACGGACATCCGCGGACGGATGGTGCCGGGCCGACAACAGCCGCACGAAGTGGGGGCACGACAGCGCCATGGCACAGGGCTCGGTCCAGGTGACGCACTCCGGAACGTCCCGTTGGCGACGCCGTACAGGGGAGTACAGCTCGCTCGCCGCCGCGCTGGAGGCCGCCGGGGACGGTGATGTGCTGACCGTCCCGGCCGGTACCTACCGCGAGAATCTGGTGCTGGCGCGCGCGGTGACGCTGCGCGGCCCGGACGGCGCGCGCGGTTCGGTGCGGATCGCCCCGTCCGACGGGGTGGCGCTGACGGTACGTGCCTCGGCGACCGTCCACGATCTGCATCTGGAGGCGACGGATTCGGCCGCGCCCGCGCTGCTGGTGGAGGACGGCGCCCCGGAGCTGGCCGGGCTGCGGGTGGTGACCCGGTCCGCGTCCGGCATCGAGGTCCGCGGCGGCGCCCGCCCCACGGTGCGCCGTTGCACGGTCGACAACGCGGGCGGCGTGGGCATCAGCGTCCTGGACGGCGCCGGCGGGGTCTTCGAGGAGTGCGAGGTGATGGCAGCCGGGCAGGCCGGCGTGGCGGTGCGCGGCGGGGCCCACCCCCGGCTGGAGAACTGCCGGATCCACCACGCTTCGGGCGCCGGGCTGTCACTGCACGGCGAGGGCAGCGCGGTCGAGGCGGTGGGCTGCGAGCTGTACGAGATCAAGGGCGCGGGGATCCAGGTCGCGTCGCGGGCCACCGGGCACTTCACCGACTGCACGGTCCACCGCACCTCCGCCGACGGCGTCACCCTGGACACCGACGCGGTGCTCACCCTCGCCGACTGCGACATCCACGACATCCCGGAGAACGCCGTCGATCTGCGGTCCCGTTCGGTGCTGACGCTGACCCGCAGCACGGTGCGGCACTTCGGACGCAACGGGCTGTCCGTCTGGGACCCGGGCACCCGCGTGGACGCCAACCAGTGCGAGATCCACGACAGTACGGGCGACTACCCGGCGGTGTGGGTGAGCGACGGCGCCACCGCCGTACTGGACGCGACCCGGGTGCACGACGTCCCGGACGCGCTGTTCGTCCTGGACCGGGGCTCCCGCGCCGATGTCGTCGACTGCGATATCGCGCAGGTCCGCAACACCGCGGTGTCGGTGAGCGACGGGGCGACCGTGCAGCTGGACGACTGCCGGATCCGGGAGGCCGCGACGGGCGCCTGGTTCCGGGACCACGGCAGCGGCGGCACCCTCGCCAACTGCACCATCGACGGTGCGCAGACCGGCGTGATCGTCACCAAGGGCGCGGACCCCACCATCGAGGGCTGCACGGTCAGTTCCCCGGCCGAGGCCGGCTTCTATGTCTCCGCGGAGGGCCGCGGCACCTTCCAGGGCTGCCGGGTCACCGGGAGTTCGGGCTTCGGCTTCCATGTGATCGACGGCTGCCGTACGACGCTGACGCGGTGCCGTACGGAGCGGTGTGCCCGCGGCGGCTACGAATTCGCCGAGGGCGGGGCCGGGCAGGGCGACGGGCCGACGGTGCAGGACTGCACCAGCGACGAGAGCCGTGCCGTACCGACACCGGCCGCCGGTGCGACGGCACCCGCGGTGCAGCAGATGACGCAGACGGCCGGGCTGCTGGGCAACGTCCCGGCGCAGGGCCCGCCGCCGGCCGTACCGGCGCCGGCGGCCGCGGAGCCGGCCGTCAGCAGCCGGCCCTCCGACGAGGTGCTGGGCGAGCTGGACACCCTCGTGGGGCTGGAGAGCGTCAAGCGTGAGGTGCGCAGCCTGATCAACATGATCGAGGTGGGGCGCCGGCGGCAGGAGGCGGGGCTGAAGGCCGCGTCGGTGCGCCGCCATCTGGTCTTCACCGGCTCCCCCGGCACGGGCAAGACGACCGTGGCCCGGCTGTACGGCGAAATCCTGGCGTCCCTGGCGGTGTTGGAGCGCGGGCATCTGGTCGAGGTGTCCCGGGTGGACCTGGTGGGCGAGCACATCGGCTCCACGGCGATCCGTACCCAGGAGGCGTTCGACCGGGCGCGCGGCGGGGTGCTCTTCATCGACGAGGCGTACGCCCTCTCCCCCGAGGACTCCGGGCGGGACTTCGGGAAGGAGGCCATCGACACCCTCGTGAAGCTGATGGAGGACCACCGGGAGGCGGTGGTGGTGATCGTGGCGGGCTACACCGCCGAGATGGAGCGCTTCCTGGCGGTCAACCCCGGTGTGGCGTCCCGTTTCTCACGGACCATCACCTTTGGTGACTACGCGCCCGAGGAGCTGCTGCGGATCGTCGAGCAGCAGGGCGAGGAGCATGAGTACCGCCTCGCCGAGGGGGCCGGCGAGGCGCTGCTGAAGTACTTCACCGCTCTGCCCAAGGGCCCCTCCTTCGGCAACGGCCGTACCGCACGGCAGACGTTCGAGGCGATGGTCGAGCGGCACGCGGGCCGGGTGGCGCAGCTGACCGACCCGAGCACCGACGACCTGACCCTCCTCTACCCGGAGGACCTGCCCGAACTCCCCTGATCCTGACGGTCGTTGGCCCGCTCGTCAGCGGGCCGCTGGCCCGGCAGGTCCGGGCCGAGCCGGGCGATGAGTTCGGCGCGGACCGTCTCGAAGACCGGGTCGGCCTGGTAGTCGCCATGGCCCAGGATCTGGGCGGGCAGCGGGTTCTGCAGCGTGCGGCCGAAGGAGAGCGGGTCGCGCAGCGGCCCCTGGTCGATCCGCCGGCCGCCCTCGCAGGTGAGCCGGATCGGGCCGCCGATGGGGTCGGTGAAGCGCCACAGATTGCGCCAGTCGTCCATCTCGCGGTGCAGTCCGGTCAGCGCGGGCGGCCCGAAGAAGGCGGGGAACCAGCGCCCGTAGAGACGCTCCAGGGGGCTGCCGTACGTCAGCAGGGCGACACGGCTGCGGGTGACCAGGTCCAGCTGCCAGACCGCGGCGGCCGCCAGCACACTGCCCTGGGAGTGCCCGGAGAGGACCAGCCGGCCGTCGAACCGCTCGGTCCAGGTGGCCATCCGCCAGGTGAGGTCGGGGACGGCGCGCTCGGCGTAGCAGGGCGGTGCGAAGGGGTGGGCGGCGCGGGGCCAGAACGTGCCGACGTCCCAGAGGATGCCGATGGTGCGGCGGGCGGAGTGGTCGCGGTAGGCGCGCCGGCCCATGGTGATCAGCAGTATGACGCCGGCGCCCATCAGCCAGGACCCCAGGGACTCCGCGGTCTCGGCGGCGGCGTGCACGACGGGCGGTGCGCCTTCGGTGGCCCGGCCGGGCGCCCGGCCGGTGAGCCATGCGCCGATCACCGCACCGGCTCCGAGGATGAGGGTGACGGCGGAGGTGGCCGCGATCAGGACGGGCGCGGAGTCGGTGAGTCCGGCGCCGGCGATGGTCGCGGCGATGCGCTTGGTGCGGCCCGCGTCGGGCTGCTCGCGCGGGTCATAGAGCCCGGGGACGTCCTTGGTCACCCGGTTGCGGACGATCACCACGCGGATGGCGGCGAGCACCGCGACCGCGGCGACGACCACCAGCAGCGCGGGGATGACCGAGGCCTGCCAGGACAGCAGGACCGGCGGCCCGGGGATGGGGGCGTGCGCCTGACCGGGGGTCGCGCCGCCGTCCAGCCAGTCAGCGAAGCGCTGGGCGACGCCCCCGGACAGCACCCCGCCGACCGCACACGCCAGCAGTGCGACGGCGGGCCCGCCCATGCCGCGCAGCGCGGTACGGGCGTCGTCGCGGGCGGCACGCTGCAGTACCCCGGCGGTCATCGCCAGCGCCAGGACCAGCACACCCTGGAAGACGGCGATCCCGCCGAAGGCGTCGGCGCCGGGCAGCGGGCCGTGGCTGTGCGCACCGGGGCGGGCCCAGCCGGTGTGCACCATGGTCAGCGCCAGCACCACCAGGGAGGCGAACGGCAGCGCCCGTACGACCAGGTGGTCCGAGGAGACGTCCGGTGCGCCCTCACTGCGGGCGGTGCGCCAGACCACGATCAGGGTGGCGGCGGCGAGCACGATGACCAGGGCGGTCAGCGCCCGGCCGGTGACCGCGAGGACGGGGTGGCCGCCGTCCCCGTCGGCCTTCGCGGCGGCGGCGAGCAGCACCGCGGCCACGGTCAGCACCCCGGCCGTGGCGTGCGCGGCACGCAGCCTGGCGACCAGCCGGCGGCCGTACCAGAAGCCCTCACGGCTGAGCGCGGTGCGTTCGGCGACCGGGGTGTCGCGGGAGGTGCCGGGCAGCCGCGGCGGCGGTGAGGCGGATTCGTAGGCGCTCCAGGTGCGGCGCGAGAGCCCCCACAGGAAGCCGATGACGAGCAGCGGCACCACGGACGCGAGCGCGAGACGGCGGCCCGGGGCGCTCCACCAGCCGGAGTTGTCGGGGCTGAGGAAGCCCATCCAGGATTTGCCGGCGGCGCAGACGGTGGTGCCGGCGCACTGCCAGGCGGTGAGGTCGAGGGCCACCTCACAGGCCGCGGCGGCGAGCAGGACCGTCAGCGTGAGGGCGAGGATGCGGACGAGCAGGTCGTAGATCCGCTGGGCCGGGTGCTCGGACGGGGCGGCCGGGCGCATCCAATGGGCGAGGTTGGCGACCATGAAGGGCACCAGGATCAGCCACAGGGCGCGGGCGCCGTTGCCCGAGGTGAGGTTGGACCAGCAGTACGCCTCGCGGACGGGCTCACCCCGGTAGTCGTCGGGGCGTTGCTCGGCGTCCGCGTCGTCGGTGCGGCGGTAGCAGGCGGCGGTGTCGTCGCCGGTGATCAGCTGGACGCGTGGGTCGCCGAGCATCTCCTGGGCGGTGGTACCGCCGACGCCGTGCACCAGCAGCTCCAGGGAGAGCTGTGGTGCGGTGCGCGGTGGCCCAACTGCTGCGGTGTCACGGTCCGTTGAGCGGGCGTGCGGTGTCGGATCCGCGGTCTCCACTGAATTCCCCCGTAGTCGGTGCGGCGCCGTGCGGTGCGGCGCCCCCAGGATTGTCTCTTCCCCACGCGGGGACATCCAGCACCAAAGGGGGGTGGTGTTCTGGGGGGCACCCATCGCCCTCCCCCAGCCCGCCCTCACACCCCCGCTCCCCCACCTCACCCCACCCGGCACACACCGTCATCCCGCCCCGGGCACCCACCTCACCCCGCCCACCCCACGCCCTCTCACCCGACCACTCCGTCGCTGTCAGCGCCTCGTGCGAGGATGAGGGCATCAGTGATCGCAGGCGGGAGCCAGCGCGTACGACCGGACACAGCGAGCCGGGGCGGAAGGGACGGGCCGGGGTGAGCGACAACCAGAATCTCCTCGCGGAGCAGCGGCGTGCCCTGATTCTCGACGAGGTCAGACGGCGGGGCGGGGTGCGGGTCAATGAGCTGACCCGCAAGCTGAACGTGTCGGACATGACGGTCCGTCGCGATCTGGATGCGCTGGCCCGCCAGGGCTTGGTGGAGAAGGTGCACGGCGGCGCGGTCCCGGTCAGCGAGCCGAGTGCGCACGAGCCCGGTTTCGAGGCGAAGTCGGGGCTGGAGCTGAGCGCCAAGGAAGACATCGCGAAGGCGGCGGCCGAGATGGCGGCACCGGGCAGCGCGATCGCGCTGGCGGGCGGTACGACCGCGTTCGCGCTGGCGCAGCAGCTGCTGGAGGTGCCGGATCTGACGGTGGTGACGAATTCGGTGCGGGTGGCCGATGTGTTCTACACCGCGCAGCGGGCGGCGGCCAGCGGCGGCACGGGACCGCGGGCGGGGGCCGCGACGGTGGTGCTGACGGGCGGGGTGCGTACGCCGTCGGACACCCTGGTGGGCCCGGTGGCGGACGCCGCGATCCGGTCGCTGCATTTCGATGTGCTCTTCCTCGGGGTGCACGGCATATCGGTCGAGGCGGGTCTGTCGACGCCGAATCTGGCCGAGGCGGAGACCAACCGGCATTTCGTGCGGTCCGCGCGGCGGGTGGTGGTGGTCGCCGACCACACCAAGTGGGGCACGGTCGGTCTGAGTTCGTTCGCGACGCTGGACGAGGTGGATGTGCTGGTGACGGATGCCGGGATTCCCGCGCAGACGCGTGCGGAGTTCGCGGAGCTGCCGCCGGAGCTGGTGGTGGCGGGCGAGCAGCCGGATGACGCAGACATCTGACGGTGCGCCAGCTATGGTGAGCCGCGCAGGCCCGCCGACCGTCCCGTAGGGGGTGCTCGTCCCATGGCACGCCGACTCCGCCCCGTAGAGCTCGACTTCGTCGAGTCCGCCCCGTTGCGGCTGGTGTTCGCGGCGGAGGTCAGCGCACCGCCGAAGGCGGTGTATGCGGCACTGGCGGACGATGTGGCCGGCTGGTCGTGCTGGTTCACGGGCGTGGCGCGCTCGGCGGTGACGCGGGGCGGCACGGGCCGGGAAGTGCGGCTGACGGGTGGCACCCGCTTCACCGAGACGGTCCTGGCGGCCGAGCCCGACGCGCACTACGCCTACCGCGTCGACACTACCAACGCCCCTGGTCTGCGGGCCTTGTTGGAGGACTGGCGGCTGACACCGGCGGGCGGCGGTACCCGGCTGCGGTGGACGTTCGCGGCGGACGGCCCGGCGCCGTTCCGCGCTCTGCTGACCATGGCCAGGCCCGGTCTGGGCCACGCCTTCCGGCAGTCGGCGCGGGCCCTGGACCGCAGGCTCACCGCGCCCTGAGCCCGGCGCCGTGTCCCGCCCGGCGGCTCAGACCGGCCAGGAGCCGGTGGCCAGGAATGCGTCGAGGGTGCGTGCGTAGGGCGTGATGTCCAGGCCCTGGGCGGCCAGCCAGGCATCGGAGTAGTACTTGTCGAGGTAGCGGTCGCCAGGGTCGCAGAGCAGGGTGACGACGGATCCCGTACGCCCCTCGGCGACCATCTCGGCGACGATCTTCAGGGCGCTCCACAGCCCGGTGCCGGTCGACCCGCCCGCCTTGCGGCCTATCGCCGTCTCCAGGGCGCGTACGGCCGCGATGCTGGCCGCGTCCGGGACCTTCATCATCCGGTCGATGGCACCGGGCACGAAGCTCGGCTCCATCCGCGGCCGCCCGATGCCCTCGATACGCGAGGCGGTGGCGCAGTCGGTCTTGGCGTCGCCGGTACGCCAGCCGTCGAAGAAACAGGAGTTCTCCGGGTCGGGGACACAGATACGGGTGTCGTACTGCATGTAGTGGACATAGCGGGCGATGGTCGCGGAGGTGCCGCCGGTGCCCGCGGTGGCCACGATCCAGGCGGGCTCGGGATAGCGCTCCAGCCGCAGCTGCTGGTAGATCGACTCGGCGATGTTGTTGTTGCCGCGCCAGTCGGTGGCCCGTTCCGCGTAGGTGAACTGGTCCATGTAGTGGCCGCCGGATTCGGCGGCGAGCCGGGCGGAGACCTCGTAGACGGTCCGCGGGTCCTGCACCAGATGACAGGTGCCGCCATGGAACTCGATCAGCCGGGTCTTCTCACGGCTGGTGGTGGCCGGCATCACCGCGATGAAGGGCACCCCGATGAGGGAGGCGAAGTAGGCCTCGGAGACGGCCGTGGAGCCACTGGACGCCTCGATGACGGGCTTGCCGGGGCGGATCCAGCCGTTGCACAGCCCGTAGAGGAACAGCGAGCGGGCCAGCCGGTGCTTGAGGCTGCCGGTGGGGTGCGTCGACTCGTCCTTGAGGTAGAGGTCGATGCCCCACCGCTCGGGGAGCGGAAAGCGCAGCAGGTGAGTGTCCGCTGTGCGGTTGGCATCCGCCTGGACCTTGCGTACGGCTTCTTTGAGCCAGCTTCGGTAGTCCTGATCCGTGCGGTCGACGTCGATGGTCGGTATCGGGGCTTCGGCCGCGGCCTCGTGGTCAGGCGAGCTCTGCGGCTGCTGTGCGGTGCTCACGGCGGGCTCCTCCGGGGGTGTTGAAGGCCCGTGGAAAACGGCGGGCCGCTTCCGACTATAACCACCCGTCGCACCCTTCTCACCTGCATAAACATCACTTTGAGATACCCCAAGGAGGCCAGGGGGCAGGGCTGTTGTGCGCAGCACGCGACGGTGCCACTGGTGCGCCGGGCGCGGTACCGGCAGACTTCCTCCAAGGGGCGGTGGAGGGCAGCTGCCCGTCTACCGAGGAGGTGCCGGCATGGCGGAGCCTGAGTTCAACGCGACCGGCGTACGGATCGAGCGATGGCTGCGGTCCCTGACCCGCGCCGGTCAGGTCGTCATCAGTGACGGCAGGCTGGTGCTGCTGACCAGCTACGGCACGGAGATCGACAGTGCCCCGCTCCAGGCCGTACAGGCCCATAAACCGCTGTTCGCGGCGCGGGACCGGGCACTTGCCACGCTCAACGGGCACCGCTATTCGCTCACGCTCGGCACCCCGGAACTCTTCTTCAAGGCCCTGGAGGCGGCCCGCCCGCCGCACCCCTGACGGCCCGCTCCGGCCGAGGAGGTGCGGTTGCGGGAGCGCTGCGGCTGCCTGACCCTGGACTCGTATCACTGAGGGTTCACCAGCGGTGACGCTGTGGTGCATTCGGCATCGCTGGATCCGATCTTCGCCCCTGCCCGGTACGAGGGGCGCCCGGCCTCATCAGGGAGTCGCGGTCGTGATCAGGCAGCCCAGCAGGCACTGCACGGTGGAGCTCCAAGCCGTTCCGGCTCGCATCGGTCATGTGCGCAGAATTGTCTCCGCCCAGCTGCGGTACTGGCGTCTCGACGCCCTGATAGACCCCGCGGCGCTCGGCGTGACCGAACTCCTCGCCAACGTGCACCGGCACGCCCGCCCCAGCAAGCAATGCACCGTGGAACTGTGCGTTCTTCTTGATCAGTTGACGGTCTCGGTACACGACGAGGACCCCCGGCTGCCCCGGATCCGGGTCGCCGACAGCTGGGAGACCTGCGGCCGCGGGCTGGCGCTGATCGCGGCGCTCAGCGAGAGCTGGGGGGTGCGCCCGGACGGCAGTGGCAAGGTCGTGTGGTTCACCCTTCCGGCCCTGACCACGCCGCCCGAAGAGGCCCGTACGGTCCGTGGATACGGGGAGTCCGTGCCGCTGGGGGACACCCGTACGGCGGCCGGCTCGCACACCCGCATACGGGGCACCAAGGTCGGCTGACGGGCCGGCCCGGACGGCGCGGCGTGCGCCGCCCGCCCTTTGCCGTTCGCACTCTTCCTTGATCACTGTAAATACTAGTATGTACAGTGCGCTGCATGAGCACTCAGGAACCGCTCGGCACACAGGAACGACTCGTCCGGAGCACGCAGGAGCTGCTGTGGGAGCGGGGCTATGTCGGCACCAGCCCCAAGGCGATCCTGGAGCGCGCGGGCGTCGGCCAGGGCAGCATGTACCACCACTTCACGGGCAAGTCCGAGCTCGCCCTGGCGGCGATCCGGCGCACCGCGGAGGAGCTGAAGCAGGGCGCCGAGTCATGCCTGGGCGGTCCCGGTACGGCGTACGACCGCATCGCGGCCTATCTGCTGCGCGAGCGGCGGGTGCTGCGCGGCTGCCCGATCGGCCGGATGACACAGGACCGTGATGTGGTGCACAGCCCGGAGCTGCGGCAGCCGCTGGACGAGCTGTTCGGTTGGCTTCAGGGCCGGATCACCGAGGTGCTCGCCGAAGGGCAGCGCCGTGGGGAGCTGGCTCCCGAGCTGGACCCGGCGGCCGGGGCCGCGGCCGTCGCGGCCGTCGTCCAGGGCGGCTATGTGCTGGCCCGTGCGGCCGACGATCCCGCCCCCTTCGACGCCGCCGTGCAGGGCGTGCTGACGCTGCTCGCCGCACAGCGCACGCCCGGCACCCGCACCACCGGCTGAGCCCCTCCCCCGCACCCGTACGGAGCCCGTCATGCACGCCATGCAGTACGCGATCACCCTGCCCGCCGACTACGACATGCGGATCATCCGGGACCGCGTCCGGACCAGGGGCCACCTCCTGGACGACTTCCCCGGGCTCGGCCTGAAGGCGTACGGGATCCGGGAGCGCGGGGTCGACGGCGCACCGGTCAACCAGTACGCGCCCTTCTACCTCTGGGCCGACCCGGAGGCCATGAACCGCTTCCTCCTCGGCGACGGATTCCGCGGTGTGGTCCGCGACTTCGGACGGCCGGCCGTCCAGAACTGGCAGGGGCTGTTCCACCGCCCGGGCCCGGCCGCCGGTGCGGTCCCCCACGCCTTCACCCGGCGGACCGTGACGCTCGCCGAGGACGCCGACCCCGCCACCGTCATCGCGCAGGAGGTCGCCGGACACGAGGAGTTGGCCACGACGGAGGGTGTGCACACCACCGCGCTGGCCCTCGACCCGCGGCGCTGGGAACTGGTCCACTTCACCCTCTGGGCGGACGACTCCCCGCGGTCCGCGGGCGACCGCTACCAGGTGCTGCATCTGTCCGCCCCGGGCACCGGCCTGCTGGGCGAGGGGCAGCAGTGGTGAACCGGGCCCCCGCGCAAGCCCCCGTCTCCCCCGCCGTCCGTACGGTCCTCGGCGACATCGCGCCCGCCGGCCTCGGCATCTGCGACGCCCACGACCATCTCTTCCTGCGCAGCCCCCAACTCCCGGGGCAGGAGCTGGACGACGCCGGGGCGGCGGCCGCCGAGCTGAGCGCTTTTCGGGCGGCCGGCGGCGCGGCGGTGATCCAGTGGACGCCGTACGGCATGGGCCGCCGCGCCGCCGAACTGCCGCGGCTGGCACGGGAGTCGGGCGTACGGATCGTCGCCGCCACCGGGCTGCACCAGGCGGCGCACTACTCCCCCGAGCTGCTGGCGCGGGTCGGTGCGGACCTGGCCGGGCTGTTCGTCGGCGAGCTGACCGAAGGGATCGGCGACTCCGGCCCCCGGGCCGGGATGATCAAGGTCGCCGGCGGCTTCCACGGGCTGGACCGGCACGCCCGGCACACCATGGCGGCCGCCGCCGAGGCCCAGCGGGCGACCGGCGCCGCCATCGGCGTCCACCTGGAGCTGGGCACCGGGGCACTGGACGTACTCGACCTGCTCTGCGGCGCGTTGGCGGTCCCGCCGGACCGGGTGATCCTCGGTCATCTCAACCGTTCACCGGATCTCGCCGTGCACCGGGCGGCCGCCGGGGCCGGGGCGTATCTGGCCTTCGACGGCCCCTCGCGGGCCCATCACGCGACCGACTGGCGGCTGCCCGAGGCGCTGGCCGCGCTCGCCGACGCGGGCTTCGCCGACCGGATCCTGCTGGGCGGGGACACCACCACGGCCGGCGCCAGATCGGTCAACGGCGGCCCGGGGATGCCGTATCTGCTGCGCGGTCACCGGGAGCGGCTGGTCCGCACCCTGGGCGCGGACCTGGTGACACGGTTCCTGACGGCCAACCCGGCGCGCGCCTTCGCCGCCGACTGGCCGCGGGCGCTGCACCACAGCCGGTGAACGGGGCCGCTTCCACGCCCGCGCAGGGCGGACCGGCCGCGCGGCGTTCGGGCAGCACGCCCGGCGGCTACAGGGTGACCGAGATCCCCACATGCGGCCGCTTGCCGCCGCGCACCAGCGCGCCGACGACGTCCATCAGCCGGAACCGCAGCCCGTATTTGCGCGCCATCGCCTTGCGCACCCGGCCGAGCCCGTCGGCACCCTCCAGGAGCCGGCCGGTGCCCTCGACGGTCCGGGCGCCCTCGGCGATCCGGCCGCGCACATCGCACGGGGTGACGGTCACCCGCGGGTCCTGCCGCAGCCGCTTCACCTTCCAGCTGTCGTCCCGCGTCCACACCAGGAGTTCCGTCCCTTCGGCCACCGCCCATACGGGGGTGGCCACCGGCGTCCCGTTCCGGCGGAAGGTGACCAGGCTGACGTACGGGCTGCGCGCGACCGCTTCGGGAATCATGACCGCAGCCTAGGGCGTGTCCGCGAAGTCCCGCCTGGCTCCCTGCCGCCGCCGGGCACCGCTACCGGTCGAGAACGACCAGCGGATCGTCCAGCACCGGCTGCCAGGCCAGTTCGGCCGCGCCGACCAGGCTGTTGTGGTCGAGGCCGCACGGCAGGATCGGCACCCCGCCGCTGCGGCCCCACAGGCTGCGGTCGGCGACCACCGCGCGCAGCCGTTCCGGGTCGGCCTCCAGCAGGGCGCGATGCAGACCGCCGAGGACGATGCGGTCGGGGTTGAGGATGTTGACCAGGCCGGCGAGACCCAGCCCGAGGCGGTCGATGAGGAGATCGGCCGCGGCGCGCACGCCCGGATCGGCGTACTCGTCCCGCAGCAGATCCGCGGACTGCTGGAGCAGGGAGCCCTCGGGGCCCGGCTCGCGGCCCGCGGCGCCGAGGAAAGCGAGCGGGTCCGCCTCGACGTCCAGACAGCCGCGGCTGCCGCAGTGGCAGGGCGCCCCCTCGGGGTGGACGGTGAGATGGCCGACCTCCAGCGCCAGGCCCGAACTGCCGCTGTGCAGACGGCCGTCGAGCACCAGCGCCCCGCCGACACCCCGGTGCCCGGAGGCCACACAGAGCAGGTCACGGGCGCCCCGGCCGGCCCCGTGCCGGTGTTCGGCGAGCGCCATGAGGTTGACATCGTTGCCGCTGAAGCCGATCTGCTCGGTGACTCCCGGGATGCCGGCCTCGGCGAGCGAGCGCAGGAAGAGGGCGCGTACGGGGGCGCCCCGCGGCCAGGCGAGGTGCAGCGGGTTGAGGGCCTCGCCGTCCGGTTCGGCGACCGCGGAGGGCACCGCGAGACCGGCGCCGAGACAGCGCCGTCCGGTCTCGCGCAGCAGCTCCGCGCCGGCCGCGACGACCTCGGCGAGCACATGCGCCGGGTCAGCGGGGATGGCGCCGCAGCCGGTCGAGGTCGCCACGATGCGGCCGCCGAGGCCGACCAGTGCGACCCGGAACCCGTCCGCGTGGATCTGCGCGGCGAGCACCACCGGTCCTCGCTCGGCGACGAACAGCCGGTGGGAGGGCCGCCCTTGGGAGCCGGCCGAGGCGGTCGGCCGGGAGTCGACGGTGATCAGTCCGAGCGCTTCGAGCTCGGCGGCCACCGCTCCCGCGGTCGCGCGGGTCACGCCGAGTTCGGAGGTCAGGACGGCGCGGGTGGGCGCGCGGCCGGTGTGTACGAGCTCCAGTGCGGGTCCGAGGGCGCCGCGGCCCCGCTCCAGCCTGGTTGTCCGAGTCTGGGTCACACCCCTATTCTGACTTTGTGCCGACGCTAAACAAAATGCGGAGGGTCCTCACGCGGGACCGGGACTCCGTCCGCACGGAGCCGTACCTGACCCGCCCCCGTATCGCGCTCACCGCATTCTTCGCCATGGACGGCTTCCTCTTCGCCGGATGGGTCGTCCGGATCCCCGCGATCAAGGCGCAGACCGGCGCCGGAGCGGGCGCCCTCGGGCTCGCCCTGCTCGGCGTGTCGGCCGGCGCGGTCGCCTTCATGATGATCGCCGGACGACTGTGCCGGCGCTTCGGCAGCCCCCTCGTGACGATTGCGGCCGCGGCCGCCCTCTCACTGAGCATCGTGCTGCCGCCGCTCACCCGCTCCGCGACCGCGCTGGGACTCGTCCTGCTGGTCTTCGGCGCCGCGTACGGCGCGCTCAACGTCGCGATGAACAGCGCCGCGGTCGCGCTCATCGGCGCCCTGCGGCGCCCCGTGATGCCGGGCTTCCACGCCGCCTTCAGCCTGGGCGGCATGCTCGGCGCGGGCCTCGGCGGACTGCTCGCGGGCGGGCTGTCCGCCACCGCCCATCTGCTGGTGCTCGCCGTGATCGGGCTGCTGGTGACGGTCGTCGCGGGGCGCGCGCTGTGCCGGTACCCGGTGCCGGAGGTTCCCGAGCAACTGCCCGCGCCGGAGGACCACCGTCCGGGGAACGGCCGGGCAGGCCGGGCGCGCCGTCTGGTGCTCGTGTTCGGGCTGATCGCCCTGTGCACCGCGTACGGCGAGGGGGCGATGGCCGACTGGGGCGCGCTGCACCTCTCCCAGGACCTGGGCGCCGGGCCCGGTACGGCCGCCGCCGGATACGCGGTGTTCGCGCTGGCGATGACCGTGGGGCGGCTGTCCGGAACGGCGGTCGTACAGCGCTTCGGGGCGGCCCGGGCACTGATCGCGGGTGGCACGACGGCGACCGCGGGGATGCTGCTCGGCGCGCTCGCGCCGACGGCCTGGTGGGCCTGTGCGGGCTTCGCCGTCGCGGGCCTGGGTCTCGCCAATATCTTCCCCATCGCCCTGGCACGGGCCGGCGAGACCGGCGGCCCGGACGGCGTCGCGGTGGCCTCCACGGTCGGCTACGGCGGCATGCTGCTCGGCCCGCCCGCCATCGGTTTCCTCGCCGAGGCGCTCGGTCTGCCGGCCGCACTGACCACGGTCGCCCTGCTCGCCGCGCTCGCGGCGGGCATCGCCTACGCCACCCGCGGGGCACACACCGGGCGAACGTGACGCACCGGGGCGACCCCGGGCGCCGTCGCCGGTCCAGGCGCCCGATGCGCGGTCGGCGGCCGGACCCGCGAGGGGCCGCTGTCAGTGCCTGCTGGCAAACTCGTGGGTATGGAGATCACTGAGTTCGTCGAAACGCTGCGACTGGACGGCGGCCTGCTCGCCGATGCCGCGCAGGAGGCGGGGCCGGATGCCCGGATTCCGGCCTGTCCCGACTGGCAGATGCGGGATCTGGTCACCCATGTCGGACAGGTGCACCGCTGGGCGACGGAGTTCGTGACGCAGGGCGTGCAGCAGCCCAGCCGTCCCCCCGAGGCCCCGGATCTGGCCGACGACGAACTCGTGCCCTGGCTGCGCGAGGGCCACCACCACCTCGTCCTGGCGCTGCACTCCGCGCCGCAGGACCTGTCCGCCTGGACGTTCCTGCCCGCCCCGTCCCCCCTGGCGTTCTGGGCCCGCCGGCAGGCCCACGAGACCTCGGTGCACCGCGCGGACGCCCAGCAGGCGCTCGGTGCCTCCCTCACCCCCCTCCCGTCGGCCTTCGCCGCCGACGGCATCGATGAACTCCTGACGGGCTTTCACTCCCGCGACCGCAGCCGGGTCCGTACGGACGTCCCCCGCACGCTGCGGCTGCGGGCCGTGAACGCCCCCGGCGCCGACTGGACCGTCCACCTCTCCGACGCCCCGCCGCGGACGGTGCGCACCGCCCCGGGCGCCGACGGTCCGGACGCCGAAAAGGCGGCCGACTGCACGATCGAGGGCCCGGCCGAGGAGCTGTATCTCGCGCTGTGGAACCGTCTGCCGTGGGACGCGTTGACCCTCACCGGCGATGAGACGCTGCCCCGGCTGTGGCAGGAGCGGGGCGGCGTCTGAGCTTCGGGGCGGCGGGCGGGCCCGGCCGTGCGTCCGGCCCGCGCCCGTCCCCCGGTCGACCGTCTCCCCGGCCTGCGCTCGTCGCCCACCGCAGGGCGGCACCGCCCGCACCCCCGCCCTGCCTCACCCCAGCCAACCGGGCCGCACCAACCCCGACTCATAGGCCAGCACGACCAGTTGGGCACGGTCGCGGGCGCCCAGTTTGACCATCGTGCGGCTGACATGCGTCTTGGCGGTGAGCGGGCTGACGACCAGCCGGCGGGCGATCTCCTCGTTGGAGAGGCCGATGCCGACCAGCGCCATCACCTCGCGCTCCCGCTCGGTCAGCGCGGACAGCGCATCGGCCGCAGCCGGTTCCTTGGAGCGGGCCGCGAACTCGGCGATCAGACGGCGGGTGACGCCGGGCGAGAGCAGGGCGTCACCCGCGACGACCGCACGCACGGCCCGTAGCAGCTCCTCCGGTTCGGTGTCCTTGACCAGAAAGCCGGAGGCTCCGGAGCGGATCGCCTCGAAGACGTACTCGTCCAGCTCGAAGGTGGTCAGCATGACGACCTTCACCTCCCGCAGCCGCGGGTCCTCGGTGATCCGGCGGGTGGCGATCAGGCCGTCCACCACCGGCATCCGGATGTCCATCAGGACGATGTCCGGGCGGTGTTCGCGGACCGCGGCCAGCGCCTGCTGCCCGTCCGCGGCCTCGGCGACCACCTCGATATCGGGCTGGGCGTCCAGCAGCACCTTGAAACCGGCCCGCACCAGCAGCTGATCGTCGGCGAGCAGTACCCGGATCACGACTCCTCCTCGGGTGCGGTGGGGGCCACCGTATCCGCCCCCTGGCCCGGGTCCGGGCCCGTACCGGACAGCGGGATACGGGCCAGGACCCGGAAGCCGCCGTCCGGGCGCGGCCCCGCCTCGATGGTGCCGCCCAGCGCGGCGGCCCGCTCCCGCATGCCGATCAGGCCGTTGCCACCGCCCGCCTCGCCCCCGCCGGCGGTCGCCGGGCCGTCGTCGTCGACCCGGATCTCCAGCGCCCCGGGGGTGTGGCGGAGCAGCACCCGGGCGGTACGGGAGCCGGAGTGGCGGACGGTGTTGGTGAGCGCCTCCTGCACGATGCGGAACGCGGCGAGGTCGGTGCCGGGCGGCAGCGTGACCGGGGTGCCCTCGGTGGTGAGGTCCACGGTGAGCCCGGCGCTCCCGGCCTGCTCGGCGAGTTCGGGCAGCCGGTCCAGCCCGGGGGCCGGGGAGCGCGGCGCGTCGCCCGGCGTACGCAGGGTGTCGAGCACCTGACGGACCTCGCCGAGCGCTTCCTTGCTCGCGTCCTTGATCGTGGTCAGCGCCCTCCGCGCCTGCTCCGGGTCGCTGTCGAGCAGCGCCAGGCCCACCCCCGCCTGGACGTTGATGACGGAGATGCTGTGGGCCAGGACGTCATGCAGCTCGCGGGCGATCCGCAGCCGCTCCTCGTCCGCCCTGCGGCGTTCCGCGGCGGCCCGCTCGGCCTGCGCCTTCGCCAGCTGCTCCCGGCGCACCCGCACCAGCTCGGAGAGCGCCACCACGGCCACCACCCAGGCCGTGACCAGCAGTTCCTCACCCCAGGGCGCGGGCCCGTCGTGCGGGGGCGGCAGCCACCGGTAGAGCCAGTGGGCGACCAGCACATGGCAGGCCCACACCCCGCCCAGCGCCCACCAGGCGACCTTGCGGTGTCCCGCGACGACCGCCGCGAAGGCGCCGAGGGCGAGAAGGAGGAAGACCGGTCCGTACGGATAGCCGGCCGCGAGATAGCCGGCGACGGCGACGGCGGTGCCGAGGGCGACGGTGCGCGGGAAGCGCTGCCGGAACAGCAGCAGGGCCCCACCGAGGACCAGCAGCGCGCGCCCGAGGGAGTCCAGCGGGACGCGGTCCGGCTGACCGTGGCCGGCGAAACCGGAGCCGACCGTCACCACGAGCGTCACGACGAGGGTCGACAGCCAGGGCAGCCGGGTGCCGGAGCGCCCGCGAGGTTCCCCGGGCGGGGTCGCCAGCCACCGCTCCCACGCCGGGCCGAGGGAGCGCCGCGCCCACGGCGGCCGTGCGTTCTCCATGCCGTCACGCTAGTCCGCGACGGGGCCCGGCGGCGTCAGCCCGGCGCGGTGGCCTGACGTACTCCTCCGGGAGTACGGCACATCCTCCGGAGGGACCCTGGCGGCCGGGCGCCCCGCGACCCCACGTGCCACGGACCAACAGCCGGGCCCTCCCGCCGGCCGCCCGGCGGGCTCTCTCACCAGGCACCCGGCCCGCCCCGCCTCAGCCGCGGTCCATCGCCTCCAGCGCCCGCCGCGCCACCGCATGCGTGCGCACGATCTCGGCCAGCGTCGTCGTCCCACGGGTGATCTTCGCAAAGGCATGCCAGGCGGGCCGGAAGCCGGTGACCGCGGCGTGCATCAGACCGGGGCGGCGTGAGAAGACCTTGAGCATCTGGCGGCCCACGCCCATCTCCACCCCGAGGCCCGCCTTGATGGCGAAGGCGTAATTGAGGGCCTGGCGACGGGCGTCCACCGCGTCATGCGCCTCGGAGACGCGCACCGCCCACTCCCCCGCGAGCCGCCCGGACCGCAGCGCGAACGAGATGCCCTCCCGCGTCCACGGCTCCAGCAGCCCGGCCGCGTCGCCGCACACCAGCACCCGGCCGCGGGACAGCGGGGAGTCATCGGCACGGCAGCGCGTCAGATGCCCGGACGAGATGCTCGGCTCGAAGCCGGCCAGGCCCAGCCGCCCGATGAAGTCCTCCAGATAGCGCTTGGTCGCCGCGCCCTCGCCGCGCGCGGAGATGACGCCGACGGTGAGGGTGTCGCCCTTGGGGAACACCCAGCCGTAGCTGCCGGGAATCGGACCCCAGTCGATGAGCACCCGCCCCGCCCAGTCCTCGGCGACCGGCGGCGGAACCGGGATCTCCGCCTCCAGACCCAGATCGACCTGGTCGAGCTTGACCCCGACATGCGCTCCTATACGGCCCGCGCTGCCGTCCGCGCCGATCACCGAACGGGCCAGCACCACCTCACCGTCGCCGAGCACCACCGCCACCGTCCGCCGGTCGGGCACCTCGACGCCGTGCTGCTCCACCCGGGAGACCGTGACGCCCGTACGGACCGTCGCGCCCGCGTCCTTGGCCGACTCGACCAGCCGGGCGTCGAACTCGGGGCGGTTGATCAGCCCGAACAGCATGTTCTTGGAGCGGCGGGTGCGGGCCAGCCGGCCGTTCAGCGAGAACGTCACCGCATGCACCCGGTCGCGCAGCGGCAGGTCGAAGCCCGGCGGGAGGGAGTCCCGGGAGGGTCCGATGATGCCGCCGCCACAGGTCTTGTAGCGCGGGAGTTCCGCTTTCTCCAGGAGCAGGACGCGGCGTCCCGTACAGGCCGCGGCATGCGCGGCCGAGGCGCCCGCAGGCCCCGCGCCCACCACCACGACGTCCCACACCTGCTGGTTGTCCTCCGCTGCCCGCTCGCTGCTCACCTGTGCTTCTGCTCCCGTTCGATGCCTGGCTGCGTGTACCCGCATCCTACGGGCCGCTGTTGCGCGAGGGGCCTGTGGGAAGATCGGGTGACTGATGCCCGTACGTCCGGCCCGTCCGGCTCACGAGGCCGGACGGCCCGTACGCACAACGTCGCGCCCACAAGGAGCGTTCCATGCCTGACAGCCCGCTCGCACGTACCGTCGCCGCACTCCAGCCCCGCGCCAGGACCGAGCTGGCCGAGCTGGTGGCCTTCAAGTCGGTCGCGGATCCTGCCCAGTTCCCCAAGAGCGAGTGCGAGGCGGCCGCCCACTGGATCGTCGACACGCTGCGGGCGGACGGCTTCCAGGACGTGGCACTGCTGGACACCCCGGACGGCACCCAGTCCGTCTACGGCTTCCTCCCCGGCCCGGCCGGCGCTCCCACGGTCCTGCTGTACGCCCACTACGACGTGCAGCCGCCGCTGGACGAGACCGCCTGGGTCTCCCCTCCCTTCGAGCTGACCGAGCGCGACGGCCGCTGGTACGGCCGCGGTGCCGCGGACTGCAAGGGCGGCCTGATCATGCATCTGACGGCGCTGCGCGCGCTCAAGGAGCACGGCGGCGTCCCGGTCAACGTCAAGGTGATCGTGGAGGGTTCGGAGGAACAGGGCACCGGCGGCCTGGAACGCTACGCCGAGGCACACCCGGAACTGCTCGCCGCCGACGCCATCGTCATCGGCGACACCGGCAACTTCCGGGTCGGGCTGCCGACGGTGACCGCGACACTGCGCGGCATGACCCTGGTCCGCGTCCAGGTCGACACCCTGGAGGGCAATCTGCACTCCGGCCAGTTCGGCGGCGCGGCCCCCGACGCGCTGGCGGCACTCATCCGCATCCTGGACTCGCTGCGCGCCGAGGACGGTTCGACGACGGTGACCGGCCTGACCGCCGACGCCACCTGGGACGGCCTCCAGTACCCGGAGGAGGACTTCCGCAAGGACGCCAAGATCCTGGACGGTGTCGGACTGCTCGGCAACGGCACGATCGCGGACCGGATCTGGGCCCGCCCCGCCGTCACCGTCCTCGGCATCGACTGCCCCCCGGTGGTCGGCGCCACCCCGTCCGTACAGGCAGGCGCACGGGCACTGGTCAGCCTGCGGGTACCGCCGGGCACGGACGCGGCCGAGGCGACCAAGCTGCTGGCCGCCCATCTGGAGACCGCCGCGCCCTGGGGAGCCCGGGTCGCGGTCGAACAGGTCGGCCAGGGCCAGGCGTTCCGCGCGGACACCACCAGCCCCGCGTACACCTCGATGGCCGAGGCCCTCCGCGAGGCCTACGACGGCGCGGAGATGCAGACCTCCGGCATGGGCGGCTCCATCCCCCTGTGCAACACGTTGGCTGCGCTCTACCCCGACGCGGAAATCCTCCTCATCGGCCTCAGCGAGCCGGAGGCCCAGATCCACGCGGTCAACGAGAGCGTGTCCCCGCAGGAACTGGAACGACTGTCGCTGGCGGAAGCGCTCTTCCTTCAGCGGTTCGCTTAGGCTTCCCACGTTTTCGGCCGTCCCGCCGTTTTGGTTGCTCGCCGTTGCGCCTGCGGCGGGCGGGTCCGCTGCGCGGGGCTGTGGGTGCGGTGACGGACCTCCGGGGCCGGTGTGTGGGACTGCTTCGCTTTACGTCCCACAC
>NZ_JBVHZH010000005.1:164453-164757 GCF_055574515.1 Streptomyces sp. NPDC029466 | reverse complement strand
GGGGTTGGGTGGGTGCGTGCGGGCGTTCTGTTGGTGGTGTTGTCCGCTTCCCCCCCCCCCCCCCCCCCCCCCCCCCCCCCCTCCGGCCCGTCCCCTCCCGTTGGGGGAAGAGTGAAGGTGGGTGGGGGCTGGCCACTCGTAGCCAGTTCACTGCGACCGACGAGGGCCACCGGACCAGCTACGTGCACCCCCACAAGGTTTTTCCCACCCCTCAACGGGAGGGGACGGGTCGGAGCGGGGGGGGGGGGGGGGGGGGGGGGGGGGGGGGGGGGGGGGGGGAGGACACGAGCGGAGGGGAAAAAAG
>NZ_JBVHZH010000005.1:0-164443 GCF_055574515.1 Streptomyces sp. NPDC029466 | reverse complement strand
TGTGCCGGACGTAAAGCGAAGCAGTCCGGCACACCCCACCCGCGCAGGCCCGTCACCGCACCCCGACAGCCCCGCGCAGCGGCACCGCCCGCCGCGTGGGGGTACCTCCCACGCCCTTCAGGCAGTGGGGGAGCAACGGCGAGTGCACCGCGCAGCGGGCAACAAACGGCGAGCAACAACCACGGCGGGAAAGCCAAAAACGTGGGGAGCTACCCCAAAGGCGCTCCGGCCTCCAAATAGAGCGGACACCCCCGCTCCCGCGCGCGAAGCGCCCAGCGGAGGCGGTTCCACCGGACCGGTGGCAGCATCGTCTCGGCCTCCGCCTCCGTCACAAAGCGCCAGTCGCGCAATTCCGCGCCGGGCAGCTGTAGCTTGCTGATGCGGTCGTGGGAGAGGGTGCCGCCGTCGTAGAGGAGCCGCAGTCCGCCGAAGGCGGGTGGGTCGGGGGCTTCCCAGTCGAGTACCAACAGGGTGAGGGCGCGGGGGAGTTCGATGCCGAGTTCTTCGGCCACCTCGCGCACGCCGGCCTGGGCGGGAGCCTCACCGCGTTCCACGACACCGCCGGGGAATTCCCAGCCGGCTTTGTAGGTGGGGTCGACGAGCAGGACCCGGTCCTGGTCGTCGAAGAGGAGGACACCGGCGGCGAGGGTTTCGGCGGTCGGTTCCGGGGTCTGCACGATGTCGCAGGTGCCGGCGCCGGTGCGTACGGCCTCGGCGACCTGCTCGGCGGCCTGCCGGGGGGTGAGCCGGGTGGTGTCGACGACATGGGCGTCGCCGCGCAGCCAGGGTAGGGCGTCGGCGTACGGTGTGAGGTGTTCCAGGCTCCACCGGCGGATCGTCGCCTGGGCTCCGGGGTCGTCCGAGGTCTCCTCGCGGTGGGCCATCCGCGCCCGCAGGATCGTTTCCTCGGCGTGCAGCAGAACATGTCGTACGGGTATCCGGCGGGCGGCGAGGGCGCCGAAGATCTCGTCGCGGTACTCCTGGCGCAGCAGCGTCATCGGCGTCACCAACGGACCGGGCACTTCGGTGAGCAGGGCGGCGGCGGTGTCCACGACCATGCGCCGCCAGGCCGGCAGGTCCTGATAGTCGTCGATCTCCTCGAACCGCTTGGCCGGCAGCATCAACCGCAGTCCGCTGCCGAGGAGTTCGGGGTCGTAGAGCGTGCTTCCGGGAAGCAGGTCGAGCAATTCTTGAGCCGTAGTGGTCTTGCCCGCACCGAACGCGCCGTTCAGCCAGACGATCACGGTTTCCCCTCTTCCCTAGACCCCAGGTGAGTTGCCCGCAACACCCTGCCACGGAAACGCTCGGGAACCAGGGGCCGCGCGCACGACCGGAAACGTTGCACATTCGACTATCGGCCCGGCCAGGGGACGTCGCTCACCCATGGACGTGCCGATCGAGAAATGCCGCGTGCGGCGGATGCCGGTCACCGTATCCGCCGCCGCGTAGCCCCCGGCTAACAAGCGCTCCCCCGCCCCTCCTGTACCGAAACCCCCACCCGATACCGGGTTTTCGCACCGCGGCCGGGCCACAAGGCCCGGCGCATATGACGGCGGCCCATCGTGGGGCCCGGCGGCGGGGGCCATGCGGTTCCTGCCTACCCTTTGCTCGCGCCGAGGGTCAGACCGGCGATGAAATGCCGCTGGAGGAGCAGGAAGACCAGGACCGTGGGCAGGGCGACGAGGACGGAGCCCGCGGCCAGCAGGTTGTAGTCCGTGAAGAATTCGCCGCGCAGATTGTTGAGGGCCGAGGTGACCGGGAGTTTGTCGCCGTCGGAGAGGAAGACCAGGCCCCAGAGGAAATCGTTGTACATCCAGGTGAATTGCAGGGTGCCGAGGGCGGCGAGCGCGGGGCGGCACAGCGGCAGGGTGACCCGCCAGAACTGTGTCCAGACGCCGGCTCCGTCGATGATCGCGGCCTCCAGGATTTCCTGCGGCAGGGTGCGCATGAAATTGGCCAGGACGAAGACACAGAAGCCGAGCTGGAAAGCGGTCTGGACGGCGATGACGGCCCAGAGGGAGTCGTACATCGTCAGGGAGTCGGACATCCAGTAGGGCAGCGGAATCCGGTTGAACAGGACATAGAGCGGGGTGACGATCACCTGTTGGGGCAGCAGGTTCCCGGCGGTGAAGAGCATCAGCAGGATGATGCCGCCGCGCATCCGCAGCCGGGACACGGCGAAGGCCACGAACGAGGCCAGGAAAAGCGTGAGCAGCACTCCGGGGACGGCGATGAGTAGCGAGTTGAGGAAATACTTGCTCATCCCGGAGTCGGTGAAGGCCTGCCGGTAGTAGTCGAAGGAGAGTCGTCGGGGGAAGGAGAAATAGCCGTATCGCGCGGTCTCTTCGTAGGGGCGCAGCGAGGCATAGACGGCCAGCAGCAGCGGAGCGAGGAAGGCGAGCGAGACGGCGCCCAGAAAGAGGTGGACGCCGAACCGGCCGCGGCGGCGGGCCGGTGCCGGGGCCGCGGGTTCCGGGCGCGGGGCGGGTGGCGCGGCGGTGGCAGCGGTGGTCATCGCCGACGCTCCCCTCGGAGTTCCTGGACGAGATAGGTCACGATGAATCCCAGGGAGACCAGCAGCAGGACGACGGCGAGCGCCGAGCCGAATCCGATGCGGCTCGCCTCGCCGATGATGTTGTCGGTGACGAGCACGGACAGCAGTTCCAGGCCGTTACGGCCCTTGTTGACGGCGTAGACGATGTCGAAGGCGCGCAGCGATTCGATGACGGTGATGACGCCGACGATGACGTTCACCGGGCGCAGGGTGGGAAGGACGACCCGGAAGAATGTCTGGCGTTCACCGGCGCCGTCGAGGGCGGCGGCCTCTTTGAGTCCGGGATCGACGGATTTCAGTCCGGCGAGATAGAGGATCATGACATAGCCGGTGTGCCGCCAGCAGGCGGCCAGCAGCACCATCCAGATGTTGAGTCCGGGATTTCCCAGCCAGTCGGTGGGATTTTCGCCGCCGAGGACCGCGTTCAGGGCGCCCTGGTCCCGGGAGAGGATCAGCTGGGCGATAAAGCCGACGACGGCGAGCGAGAGCACCACCGGCATATAGAGCGTCGACTGATAGAAGCGGCTGAAGCGGACGCCGCGGTCGATGAGGACGGCGAGCAGCAGGCCGAAGGGGGCGGCGAGCAGCCCCAGGAAGGCCAGCCACAGCAGGTTGTGGCGGACCGCCGGCCAGAATTGCGGGTAGCCGGTGAAGAGGTGGTCGTAATTCTGGAGGCCGGTCCACCGGATATCGCCGATACCGTCCCAGGTGGTGAAGGACAGTCCGACGGAGGCGAAGGTCG
The DNA here is from genome assembly GCF_055574515.1 of Streptomyces sp. NPDC029466. NCBI lineage: Bacteria > Bacillati > Actinomycetota > Actinomycetes > Kitasatosporales > Streptomycetaceae > Streptomyces > Streptomyces sp. NPDC029466. Next base: position 161,147 of record NZ_JBVHZH010000005.1, on the reverse strand, counting down.
GGCCCCAGATCAGGGTGAGGTCGAGCAGGATCGGCAGGCCCAGCAGCACGCCCAGGACGAGGCGGTCGCGGCGGGTGTACCGGCGCGGTCCCGGTCGCCGGGCGCGCCGTGCGCGGAGGTTCGGCACGGCGGTTCGCTCCCCGTCTTTCACGGTTTCCGTTCGGCGGCGCGTCACGTCGCGGAGAAGATCTGCTTCTTCTGGCGTTCGATGTCGTTCACCAGTCCGTCGATGTCATCCGGCTTGTTGAGGAACTGCTGGATCGCCTGAATCATCACGGTCGAGGCGAAATCGGGCCGGGTGTCGCGGTCCAGGAACTGCGATATCTGCCGGGCGCCGGACACGAGTTGGACGGCCTTCTTCTGGAGCGGGGTGTAGGCGGCGGTGTCGGCGCCGCTGTTGAGCGCGACGTTGTTGGGGTCGGACTTGAGGTAGCTCTCCTCCGCCTGAGGGGTGGCGAGGAACCTCAGCAGCTCTTTCGCCCCGTCCCTGTCCTTGGCCTTCTTCGACATCAGAAATCCGTCGATCGGTGCCTCGACCGCGTCCTGTCCGTGGGCCGGGTCGATCTCCGGGAAGGGGAAGAAGTCCAGGTCCTCCCGGTCGGCGGCGCTGAACTGCTGGCCGGGGTGCGGCAGTCCGAGCACCGTCATACCGGCCTTCTTCTGCGCGAGGGTCTGGGCGGCCTCCTGCCATGTACGGCCGTTGGCACCCTTCTGGTGATAGGGCAACAGACCGCGCCACAGGTCGAATACCTGCTTCACCTGCGGGCTGTTCCAGGATTTCTCGCCGCGCAGCAGGGCGATATGGAAGTCGTAGCCGTTGACGCGCATATTGAGGTAGTCGAAGGTGCCCATCGCCGGCCAGCCGTCCTTGTCACCGAAGGCGAACGGCACCAGGCCGTCCTTCTGCATCTGTTTGGCGAGCGCGCGGTACTGGTCAAAGGTCTTGGGGACGTCATATCCCCTCTCCCGGAACACGCTCTTCCGGTGGAAGACGGCCCAGGGATAGTAGTAGTACGGCACCAGATACTGCTTGCCGTCCAGGCCCGTCGACTGCTTCTTCAGTGCTTCGGAGAATCCGTCGAAGTCCCGCCACAGGTCGCTGATGTCGGAGAGCAGTCCCTTCTGCGCGAAGTACTGCATGCGGTTGCCGGCGAACCACATGAAGACATCGTCCGGGGTGCCCTGGAGATAGCGGTTGATGTTCTCCTGGAAGTTCTCGTGATTGACGGTATTGACCCGTACCGTCTTCTTGGACTTCTTCTCGTACGCCGTGAAGGCCGCGGCGAAGGCCCTCTTCGGCACGGGGTCCGAGGCGTTGGACCCCATCGTGACGCCGCCGGGGCCGCCGCCACAGGCAGCGAGCACGGACGGGAGGGCCACCGCCCCCGTGCCGGCCGCCGCGCCCCTCAGTAGTGTCCGGCGGGACATCCGACGTCCTGCCGCTTCCCCCTGCGCAGCCGAGCCGCTGAACGTTGACGGGACCATATCCCCCTCCTCAGGGGTGGAACCAAACAGAAACGAACGCGAGTGGTGGGATCTCACTCCGAACGGCACGGCGCGTCAAGGGTTTTGGCAGGCGGAGCAGGAACCGTTACCGCTCCTCTTCCAACAGACTCCAACAAGCCCTACCGTAAACACTCGCCAGTGACCGGTACATGCCCCCACCACACCTCTCGTGAAGACGGAGGACGCGAAGCATGCGCGTTCATATCGGCACCACCCACCGGCGAGGACACCGAAGAATCGTCGGAGCGCTGTCCGCCGCGCTGTTGTGCACAGCAGGGGTGACCGCCCTGCCCGCCGCGGCCCGGACACCCGACGCCCCGGCCCCCGGCGCCGCCCCCACCGCCCGTACGACCGGGACCGCTCCGGCCCCCCGGCTTCCCGGCGGGCTCGCCCAGACGCCCCCGATGGGCTTCAACAACTGGAACTCCACGCACTGCCGGGCGGAGTTCAACGAGGAGATGGTCAAGGGCATCGCCGACCTCTTCGTCACCAAGGGCCTCAAGGACGCCGGCTACCAGTACGTCAATCTCGACGACTGCTGGGCGCTGCCCACCCGCGACGCGAACGGCAAGCTCGTACCGGATCCGCAGCGCTTCCCGCACGGCATCAAGGCGGTCGCCGACTATGTGCACGCCAAGGGCCTGAAATTCGGCATCTACACGAGCGCCGGCATCAAAACCTGCAACCCGGCCGGATTCCCCGGCGGCCTGGGTCATGAGAAGTCCGACGCCCAGCAGTTCGCCGACTGGGGCGTGGACTACCTCAAGTACGACAACTGCAACAACCTGGGTGTGGACGCCCAGCAGCGGTACCGCACCATGCGGGACGCGCTCAAGGCCACCGGACGGCCCATCGTCTACAGCATCTGCGAATGGGGCGAGAACAAGCCCTGGGAGTGGGCGTCGGACGTAGGGCATCTGTGGCGCACGACCGGCGACATCAGTGACTCGTGGTCGAGCATGCTCGCCATCGCGAAGCAGAATCTGCCGCTCGCCGCGCACGCCGGGCCCGGGCACTGGAACGACCCGGACATGCTGGAGGTCGGCAACGGCGGGATGACGGACACCGAGTACCGCAGCCACTTCTCCCTGTGGTCGATGATGGCCGCCCCGCTGCTGATCGGGTCCGATCTGCGCAAGGCGTCCCCGGAGACGTTCGAGATCCTGGCCAACAAGGACCTCATCGCCATCGACCAGGACACCCTGGGCAAGCAGGCCACCGTGCTGAAGTCCGAGGACGGCCGCTGGACGGTGGTCCGGCAACTGGCCAACGGGGACCGTGCGGTGGCGCTGTTCAACGAGACCGGCCGGCCGCAGCGGATCTCCACCACGGCCAAGGACATCGGTCTGCCGCGGGCCGACGGCTACCGGCTGCGCGATCTGTGGCAGCACCGGGACACCCACACCACCGGCACCGTCTCCGCGACCGTCCCGGCGCACGGCACCACGGTCTACCGGGTCTCCGCCGACCCGCGCTGGGCGGCTTACCCGCCGGCCGTCGAGACCGGCACCGACCGTACGCCGCTGGTCGAGGCCGGGACCGCCACCGGGATCGGCTCCACCGTCCGCAACCTGGGCGGCACCCCCGCCAAGCACCTCACGGTGACGCTCAAGGCCCCGCGGGGCTGGCGGGTCCAGGCCACCTCGCCCGCGTCAGCCCGCGCCCTGCCCGGCGGCCGTACGCTCCGCACCAGCTGGCGGATCACCGCACCGGCCGGCACCGCGCCCGGTGCCTACGCCCTGCCGCTCACCGCCGACTACCGCTCACCGCGCGGCGAACGGAGCAGCACCACCCTGCCCGGCACGGCCCATGTCGTGGTGCCCCCGCCGGCCGGGACCGCGGACGCCGCCGCACTGCCCTGGCTCACCGCCGCCAACGGCTGGGGCCCGGTGGAGAAGAACAGCAGCGTCGGGGAAGAGGGGGCCGGGGACGGCCGGCCGCTCAGCATCGGCGGCACCGGTTTCGCGAAGGGCCTCGGGGTGCACGCCGCCAGCGAGGTGAGCTTCTACACGGGCGGGCGCTGCTCCGTGTTCAGCGCCCGGACCGGCCTCGACGACGAGGTGGGCGACCGTGGCTCGGTGGACTTCGAGGTGTGGGCCGACGGCAAGCGGGTCGCCCGGATCGCCGGGGTGACCGGTGCGGATCCCGCCGGGACCGTCAGCGCCCCGGTCGCCGGCGCCCAGAGCGTCCGGCTGGTCGTGACCGACGGCGGGGACGGTATCGACTACGACCACGCCGACTGGGCGGACGCCACGTTCAGCTGCTGAGCCGGCATTCAGTTGCTGCCGGGCGGGCCGGTGTCGGTCCGCCCGGCAGCCGAACCGTGTACCGGGCGTTCAGCAGGTGGGCAGCCCGGGGACCGGCTGGTCATTCGCCCCGCCCTTGAGGTAGACGACGCTGATGTAGACACCGGAATTGCCGCTGTCGTCATCGGTCTTGGCCCACCAGACGTTCGTCCACTTCCCGTACGTCTCCCGGCGGCCCAGCTTCGCCTGGCAGTAGAAGTAGTTCGTGCCCATGTTGAGGGTGCCGACCTGCTCGAAGGACGCGGTGTACGAGTGCGCGCCGCGCCAGACGTCGCAGTTGGCCTTGCCGCCGCCGATCGGCTCGCACGACGGCCCCTGCGTCGGCTCCTCGCCGTCACTGCCACCGTCGCCGCCGGTCCCCCCGGACGCCTCGCCGTGGCCACCGTCCGCGCCACCGCCGTCGGTGCCACCTTGGCTTTCTCCCGAGCCGCCGTCCTGTCCGCCCGGACTCCCGCCCGCACCACCAGGCTCGGTGCCCTTGGACCCGCCGCTGTCCGAGGGCCGGTCCGACGCGGACGGCGACGCGCTCTTCCCGCCGCCCTTGCCCTCGTCGTTGCCCGCGTCCTTGCCGTCTTCCCCGCCGGCCCTGCCCTCGGCCGCGTCCCGGCCATCCGGCCCGCCGGGCGGCCCGGCCGGCCGGGCCGACGGCCGCCCGCGGTCCGCGACCGTCTCGCCCGCCTCGCCGCCGACCAGCGCATACGTCAGCCCACCACCTGCCGCGAGCACGGCGAGCACCGCCGCCACGGCCGGGAGGACCCGACGCCGTCCCCGGGCAGGCACCCGTGCGGTGTCCCGCTCGGCGGAGCCCACCGGGGACGGGCCGGTGGCCGCCGGGGGAGGTGCGGAGTGACCGGCGTGCGGGGCGGGAGGCGTCGATGTCGGTGCCGCTGCCGGTGCCGGTGCCGGGGTCGGGGTCGATGTCGGGGTCGATGTCGGTGGCGATGCGGGCAGCGGCGTGGGCTCGGTCGGTGGGCCGCCCTGAGCCTCCGGTCCGGACGGCGAGCCGGCCGCCCGGACATCCGTCACCGTCGGCGAATGCGGTGCCCCGGGCGCCGGTGGCGGCGTGGGCTCGCGGCCCTCGGCCACCGCCGCCAGCAGGTCCCGCGCCTGGGCGGCGGAGGGCCGGTCGGCCGGGTTCTTGGCCATCAGGGCATGGAGTACCGGGGTGAGCGGGCCGGCCCGCCGGGGCTCGGGGAGCGCCTCGGTGACGATCGCGGTGAGCGTCGACCACACCGACGTACGGCGGAACGGCGCGCCGCCGCCCTCGACCGCCGCATACAGCGTCATCCCCAGCGACCAGATGTCCGAGGCCGGGCTGGGGTCCTGGCCCTGCGCCCGCTCGGGCGGCAAGTAGTCGAGCGAGCCGACCAATTCGCCGCTGCGGGTGAGGTGCGTGGTCGCGCCGTCGCCCGGGGCCTCGATGCTGGCGATGCCGAAATCGGTGAGCACCACCCGGCCTCCCCCGGTGCCCGAACGGCCCGTGCGGCGCCCCCAGTTGTCCAGCAGCACATTGCCGGGCTTCACATCGCGGTGCAGCACGCCCACCTGGTGGGCGGCCTCCAGGGCATCCAGCACCTGGGCGCCGATCCGGGCGATCTCCCGTGGGTCGAGGGCGCCGTGCTGTTCCAGCACATCGTCCAGCGACGGGCCGTCCACCAGCTCCATGACGATGACGGGCCGGCCGTCCTCGTCGATGACGTCATGGACGGTGACCACACCGGAGTGCCGGATACGGGCCGCGGCCCGCGCCTCGCGCTGCATCCGGGTGCGCAGATCGGCCAGTTCCGGAGCGGAGGCATCGGTGTAGGCGCGCAGGACCTTGACCGCGACTTCGCGGCCCAGCACCTCGTCGACGGCGCGGCAGACCACGCCCATGCCCCCGCGTCCGATCCGGCCGGTCACGCGATAACGGCCGCCCAGCAGCCGCCCGGTCAGGTCCGCGTCACCGCCGCGCCGCGGCTCGCTCGCGGCGGCGGCCCCGGGCGCACCGTGGCCCGCCCCGCCCTCTGCGCTCCCTGGTGGGTCGCCGGCCGGCTCGCCGGGGCCGTTCACCCCGCTCGCCTCAGGCTCCCCGTCCGCTCCGCCCTGCGCACGCTCCCCCGTTGTCACCGTCGTCGATCCCCTCGCTACCCGTGCCCCTGCCAACCACCGGCTGCGTCACGGTGGTCGTCGCGATGGGCACCACACTAAGGGGCGCAGGGGGCCCGGTGGTGACGTCAGGGCGCCGGGACGAAGGCATCGAGGCGGGACTGTTGCGCGGCGGCCGCGGCGCCCACCACCCCGGCGTCCGTGCCCATTTGGGCGGGTACGACCGTCAGGCCCGACACGAACGACAGCGTCGCGTAGTCCCGCAGCGCCGCACGCAACGGGCGGAAGAGGACCTCCCCCGCGCCCGCGACCCCGCCGCCGATGACCGCGATATCGATCTCGACGAGCGTGGCGGTGGCGGCGATCCCGGCGGCCAGCGCCCGGGCCGCTCGCTCGAAAGAACGCAGGGCGACCGGGTCACCGGCCCGGGCGGCGGCGGCGACGCCGGCCGCACTGGTGTCACCGTCCGGGCCCGGCTGCCAGCCGTGGGCCAGCGCCCGGCGGGCGATGTTGGGGCCGCTGGCGATCCGCTCGACACAGCCGCGGGACCCGCACGGGCAGGGGTCTCCGTCGATATCGACGCTGATGTGGCCGATGTGCCCGGCGTTTCCCGTGGGTCCCGGGTGCAGCCGGCCGTTGAGGACGAGCCCGCCGCCGACCCCCGTGGACACCACCATGCACAGGGCGTTGGCGTGGCCCCGTGCAGCGCCCTGCCAGTGCTCGGCCGCGGTCATCGCGACGCCGTCACCGACCAGGACGACCGGGCGCTCCCCGACGAGCGCCCGCACTCCGGCGACGAGCGGGAAGTCGCGCCAGCCGGGGATGTTGACCGGGCTGACGGTGCCGGTGGCGGCGTCCACCGGGCCCGCGCTGCCGATGCCGACGGCCGTCACCCGCGCCCAGTCCGGCGCCGCCGCCAGCTCGCCGAGCACCGCGGCCACCGCACGCATCACCGTCGCCCCGTCCTTGTCGGCGGGGGTGGGCCGGGCGGCCCGTACGAGCAGTCTGCCGTGCGGGTCCACCAGAGCGCCGGCGATCTTGGTGCCGCCGATGTCCAAGGCTGCGCTGAGGTCCGTCTGCATCGGTGTGGAATCTCCTGGTCGGGCCCGGGGGCCGAGCGTACCGGCCCGGCGTGAGAACGCCAGTCTTCCCGCGATTGACAACGTTGTCTAGGGGCTATGCTCGACGCCACACGCCGATGCCGACAGAATCAGGACCGCACACCGTGAGCGACTCCGCGCGGGGCACGTCCCGCCGCTATGGCACCCGGCCCACGATGAAGGATGTCGCAGCACGCGCGGGGGTCGGCCTCAAGACGGTCTCCCGTGTGGTCAACGGCGAACCAGGAGTCACCCCGGACACCGAACGCCGCGTCCAGGAGGCCATCACGGCCCTCGGATTCCGCCGTAACGACTCCGCCCGGATTCTGCGCAAGGGACGCACCGCCAGCATCGGCCTGGTCCTGGAGGATCTCGCCGACCCCTTCTACGGCCCGCTCAACCGCGCCGTCGAGGAAGTCGCCCGCAGCCACGGCGCCCTGCTGATCAACGGCTCCAGCGCCGAGGACCCGGCTCGCGAACAGGAGTTGGTACTCGCCCTGTGCGCCCGGCGGGTGGACGGCCTGGTCATCATCCCGGCCGCGGACGACCACCGGTATCTGGCACCGGAGATCGCGGCCGGGATAGCCACCGTCTTCGTCGACCGCCCGGCCGGCCGCATCGACGCCGATGTCGTCCTCTCCGACAGCTTCGGCGGCGCCCAGGACGCGGTGGCCCATCTCATCGCGCACGGCCACCGCCGGATCGGCTTCATCGGCGACCAGCCCCGGATCCACACCGCCCATGAGCGGCTGCGCGGCTACCGTACGGCAATGGCCGCCGCCGGCCTGCCCGTTGACGAGTCCTGGGTCTCCCTCGGCCCGACCGCGCCGGAGCGGGTGCGGTCCGCCGCCACCGCCATGCTGGCCGGCCCGCAGCCGGTGACCGCGCTGTTCGCGGGCAACAACCGCGTCACGGTCACGGCCGTGCGGGTACTCGCCGAGCACCCGCGCCCGGTCGCCCTCGTCGGCTTCGACGACTTCGAGCTCGCCGATCTGGTCAACCCCGCGATCACCGTCGTCGCCCAGGACGCCGCACGACTCGGCCGTACGGCGGCGAAGCTGCTCTTCCGCCGGCTCGACGGCGCCGATGACGCACCCCGCCGGATGGAGATACCCACCCGGCTGATCCCCCGCGGCTCGGGCGAGATCCCGCCCGCGGAGAGCTGAGCTCCCCGCTGCACACGCCGGGACCGCCGCACCCCGAGGACCGCTACACACCCAAGGGCGGCCACGGCCCCGGCCTCACCGGTCGTCGCGCCCAGGGGGACCGGCGCTGCCGGCCGCACCCCGCCCCCGCTGCCCGCGCCCGTCGTCGTCCAGGTGACGGGCGGCGGCCCGGAGCGCCGCACCGGCCGGCGATCCACCGCTCCGGGAGGCACCGCGGCCCCGCGCGGCGCCCCGGGCGTCCAGACCGCGGCTCACGGCCCGCGCCGCGGGTGCCGCGTACCGCCGCACCGCGCCCAGCCTCCCCCGGCGCCGGAGCGTCACCGCCACCGCGAAGACCAGCAGCGTCAGCACCACCAAACCCCCGACGAGCAGGCCGAATCGAAGGAGAAGAAGGTTCAGGACCTGTTCCATGATCACCTCTCGCATTTTTGTATCACAGGTGTGATAGAAAACAATTTATCACAGCCGTGATAGAAAGAGCTCATGCCCAAACAGGTGGACCGCGAGGCCCGGCGCCGCGAGGTGGTCGACGCCCTTTTCCGCGTGGCCGTACGCGACGGCCTCCAGCGCGCCTCGCTGCGTGCCGTCGCCGACGAGGCGCAGCTCAACATCGGTTCGGTCCGGCACTACTTCGCCGGCCAGGAAGAGCTGATCCGCTTCGCGATGCGGTCGATGGTCGACCGGGTCGGTGACCGGCTCCAGCGCCGGATCGACGAGATCGGTGAACTGGACGGACTCTCCGGACCCCGGGTCCGCCGGTTCGCGGTGGAGCTGCTGTCCGAGCTGCTGCCCCTGGACGACCGCCGGCGCGCCGAGGTCACCGTCCTCGTCGACTTCTCCACGGCCGCCCGGACCGACCCCACCCTGGACGGCCTCGCCCACGAGACCGCCGTCGCCACCCGGGCCCTGGTGCGCCGCATCCTCACCCGCCTCGACTCGGCGGGCGGACTGCGGCCGGGACTCCACGTCGAGATGGAGACCGAGCGGTTGACGTCCCTTCTGGACGGCCTCGCCTTCACGGCCGTACTACGGCCCGAGGTGCTGGACGGCCGCACCTGCGCCGCCGTCCTGCGCGCCCACCTCGACGACCTCGGCCCGGCGGCGGACTGACGCGGCAGGCCCCCGCCGGACCGGCGGGGGCCTCATCGGGCCTGACCGGCCCGTAACCATAAGTGGCAGTCAACTCCCCGCCCCACACGCGGAGTTGCGCGGGACCGGATTCGACTGTCGCCCTCAGACGTCCCTGGCTGCCGGGCGGCCCGCGAGGGCGTCCAGGTCGGCGCGGGTCAGCCCGGTCAGCCGGGCGACCTCGGCGGTGTCCACGGCACCGCAGTCCAGTCCGCGCAGCAGATAGCCGCTGAGCGCCTTGGCGGTGGCGGGCTCGTCCATGACATCACCGCCGGCCTTGGCGACATACGCCGCGAGCCGGGCCGCGGCCTGCTCCAGGCCGCCGCGGTAGAAGGCGTAGACCGCGGCGTAGCGGGTGGGCAGATGGGCCGGGTGCATGTCCCAGCCCTGGTAGTAGGCGCGGGCCAACGAGCGGCTCACGAGGCCGTGATGGAGCCGCCAGGCCGCGTGGACCCGGTCGGTCGGGCCGACGGGGAGGACATTGGTGGAGCCGTCGGAGAGCCGTACGCCGGTGCCGGCCGCCGCGACCTGCATCACGGCCTTGGCGTGGTCGGCCACCGGGTGGTCGAGGGACTGGTGGGCGGCGCTGACACCGCAGGAGGCGCTGTAGTCGAAGGTGCCGTAGTGCAGGGACGTGGCGCGGCCCTCGGCCGCCTCGATCATGCGGGCGACGGTGGCCCGGCCGTCGGCGCCCAGGATCGACTGGGTGGTCTCGATCTGGATCTCGAAGCCGATCCGGCCGCTCTCCAGGCCGTGTACCCGCTCGAAGGCCTCCAGCAGCCGCACCATGGCGGTGACCTGTTCGGCGTAGGTCACCTTGGGGAGCGTGAGGACCAGTCCGTCAGGCAGTCCGCCGGACTCCATCAGGCCGGTGAGGAAGATGTCGAGGGTGCGGATACCGCGGTCGCGGACGGCGGCCTCCATGCACTTCATCCGGATGCCCATGTACGGGGCCGCGGTGCCCTTCTCGTACGCGGCGGCGACCAGGGCGGCGGCACGGGCGGCGGCCGCGTCCTCCTCGGCGTCCGGGCGGGGGCCGTAGCCGTCCTCGAAGTCGATCCGCAGATCCTCGATGGGCTCACGGACCAGCTTGGCGCGGACCCGGTCATGGACCTCGTCGGCGAGTGTGTCGGGCAGACCGAGGACGGCGGCGAGCGCCCCGGCGTCGGGGGCGTGCGCGTCGAGGGCGGCGAGGGCCTGGTCACCCCAGGAGCGCAGGGTGTCGGCGGCGAAGGCATCGCCGGGGACATAGACCGTGTGGACCGGCTGGCGGGTGCCGGGGTCGCCCGGGTAGTGCCGCGCCAGATCCGCGTCCACCTGGGCGAGAGCGGCGCCGATGCCCTCGCGTACGGTGTCCGCGAGGCTCGTCGCCGCGGTCTCCTGCTGCCCCATTCGCTGCCCCTCCCGGTGCTCGGCCCGACCATCGAGCGCATTCCGCGTAACGGAATCAACAATCCGTATAGCGAAGTTATCCGGGTCGTTCGGCGAGGTCAACACCCGCCGCCCGGAGCGGCGCAGGTCATGGGCGCGCGGGCGCGCCGACCGGAAACCCCGTGGCGCCACGGTGCCGGCCCCGTCAGACTCCCCGCATGACTTGGATCGCACCCACTATCGAGCGCCGAGAATTCCCCACCGTGGCCGGTGAACGGGAGATGCTCCAGGGCTGGCTCGACTTCCACCGCGACACCCTGCTCACGAAATGCACCGGACTCACCGCCGACCAGCTCACCCAGGCCGTCAGCGCGCCGTCCCCCCTCACCCTGCTGGGCCTGGTGCGCCACATGACCTATGTCGAACGGATCTGGTTCCGCAAGCGCTTCCTCGGCGAGCGGATCGACGATCACTACATCACCGAGGACCAGCCCGACGCCGACTTCAACGATCTCGACCCGGCCGCCGCCGAGGCGCACTTCGCGGCCTTCCGCACCGAGATCGAGGCCTGCGACAAGGCCGTGGCGGACAGCGAACTGGACGAGACCTTCCTCAGCTCCCGGGGCCGCCCGCTGAGCCTGCGCTGGATCTACGTCCACATGATCGAGGAGTACGCACGGCACAACGGCCACGCGGATCTGCTCCGCGAGCAGATCGACGGCGTGACCGGCTGTTAGCCCCTCCGCCCACCACGGACGCACGAGGCCCCGTACGCGCGCCGCGTACGGGGCCTCGTGCCGTGCCGAAGGGCCGGCACCGGGACGAGCTCAGCCCTTGCGGGTCTTGACCTCGTCGGTGAGGGCCGGGACGACGTCGAAGAGGTCGCCGACCACGCCGTAGTCGACCAGGTCGAAGATGGGGGCCTCTTCGTCCTTGTTGATGGCGACGATCGTCTTCGAGGTCTGCATACCGGCGCGGTGCTGGATCGCACCGGAGATGCCCGCCGCGATGTACAGCTGCGGCGAGACCGACTTACCGGTCTGGCCGACCTGGTTGGTGTGCGGGTACCAGCCGGCGTCCACGGCGGCACGCGAGGCGCCGACGGCCGCACCGAGCGAGTCGGCGAGCGCCTCGATGACCGGGAAGTTCTCGGCGCCGTTGACGCCACGGCCACCGGAGACCACGATCGCGGCCTCGGTCAGCTCCGGGCGGCCGGTCGACTCACGCGGGGTGCGCGAGACGATCTTGGTGCCCTTGGACGAGTCGGCGACGGTCACCGCGAGCTGCTCGACCGTGCCGGCGGCCGGCGCGGCCTCCGGGGCGGCGGAGTTGGGCTTGACGGTGATGACCGGGGTGCCCTTGGTGATGCGGGACTTGGTGGTGTACGAAGCCGCGAAGACGGACTGCGTGGCCACCGGGCCCTCGTCGCCGGCCTCCAGGTCGACGGCGTCGGTGATGATGCCGGAGCCGATGCGGACCGCGAGGCGGGCACCGATCTCCTTGCCCTCCACGGAGGACGGCAGCAGCACGGCGGCCGGGGAGACCGCGTCGTAGGCGGCCTGGAGCGCGTCGACCTTGGGAGCGACGAGGTACTCCGCGAACTCCGGCGCGTCGGCGGCCAGGACCTTGACCGCGCCGTGCTCGGCGAGGACCTTGGCGGCCTCGTCGGCGTGCGGGCCGAGGTGCACCGCTACCGGCTCGCCGATGCGGCGGGCGAGGGTGAGCAGTTCGAGGGTGGGCTTGCGGACGGCACCGTCCACGTGGTCGACGTAGACAAGAACTTCAGCCATGGGATTGCTCTCCTGCGGGAAGAATGAGGGCGGTGGAAAGGGCTGCGGCTCAGATGAACTTCTGGCCCGCGAGGAACTCGGCGAGCTGCTTGCCGCCCTCGCCCTCGTCCTTGACGATCGTGCCCGCCGTACGGGCCGGACGCTCGGCGGCGTCCTCGACCTTGGTCCAGGCGCCCTCGAGGCCGACCTCGTCCGCCTCGATCTCCAGGTCCTCCAGGTCCAGGGACTCCACCGGCTTCTTCTTGGCGGCCATGATGCCCTTGAAGGAGGGGTAACGCGCCTCACCCGACTGGTCGGTGACGGACACGACGGCCGGCAGCGCGGCCTCCAGCTGCTCGCTGGCGGTGTCGCCGTCCCGGCGGCCGGTGACCTTGCCGCCGTCGACGGAGACCTCGGAGAGCTGGGTGACCTGAGGGATGTTCAGACGCTCGGCGAGCAGCGCGGGCAGCACACCCATCGTGCCGTCGGTGGAGGCCATACCGCAGACGACGAGGTCGTAGCCGGTCTTCTCGATGGCCTTGGCGAGTACGAGGGAGGTACCGAGCGCGTCGGTGCCGTGCAGGTCGTCGTCCTCGACGTGGACGGCCTTGTCGGCGCCCATCGACAGCGCCTTGCGCAGCGCGTCGTTGGCGTCCTCGGGGCCGACGGTGAGGACCGTGATCTCCGCGTCGTCGGCCGCTTCCTTGATCTGCAGGGCCTGCTCGACGGCGTACTCGTCGAGCTCCGAGAGCAGACCGTCCACATCGTCACGGTCGACGGTCAGGTCCTCGGCGAAGTGCCGGTCGCCGGTGGCGTCGGGCACGTACTTCACACAGACAACGATCCTCAAGCTCACGCCGACTCTCCTACCTGCTTCGTCTCTTCAGAACTGCCTTGTGCTGGCAGCATAGGCGCCTGTTGGGGCGGCTCCCGGTCGGATCCGGTTCCCCACGCCGACCGTCATATTACTCGCCAGTACATCCAGTCTCGTGCCCCGAATCAAGGCCGTCGAAATGTGACCTTGCCAACGGCCCTGAACGGAGGAAGAGGAAGCCTTGCGGGAACCCGCGCGTGTCGGGTTCCGGCGACGGGCCGTCAGTCGCGCAGCGCGTTGAAGCGGCCCTGGTGATAGAGGAGCGGACGGCCGGGCCCGGCCGGGTCACCGACGACGGGCTGAGCGATCACGAGGCAGTGGTCGCCGGCCGGGACCCGTGCCTCGACCCTGCACACCAGCCAGGCGAGGACGCCGTCCAGGAGGGGCACGCCCTCGGGGCCGGTGCGCCAGGAGGTGGCGGGGCCGAAGCGGTCGGCGCCGCTGCGCGCGAAGGTGGCGGCCAGCTCCTGCTGGTGCTCGCCGAGTATGTGGACGCCGATGTGCTCGGCCACCGAAACGGCCGGCCAGCTGGAGGAGCCGGTGCCCACGCCGAACGAGAGCAGCGGCGGATCGGCGGCGACCGAGGTGAGGGAGGTGGCGGTGAAGCCCGCGGGGCGGGAGCCGGGCGCGGTGATCACCGCGACGCCGGCGGCGTGCTGCCGGAAGACCGAGCGCAGGAGCTCGGGAGAGGCGGTCTGAGGCGTGCCGAGGCCGGGCAGGGCCGTCATGGAGTTGTCCTTCTGCTGTCGAGTACGAGCCCGGGCGGAGCCGTCGACGGCCGGGCGGCGGTCGGCGGCGGTGGTGTCGTCGCTGCTCACATGCCCGGACAGCGGGCGCTGGCAGTCCGCAGAAGGTCGACGTGGGCGCGTCCGTAGAGAAGGGGTCCTGGCCGCATCACGTCAGAGTGACGATTCGTGACCCACAGCGTCAAGGGGAGCCCGTCATCTGGGAGATCAATCACGGACCGCCGCGCCCAGGGCCGCGATCACATCCGCCTTCCGGGGCTGTCCGGAGGCGCGGCGCACGATCGCGCCGTCCGCGTCGAGCACCAGCACCGTCGGGGTGCGCTGCACATGGAGCTGTCGTACGAGCTCCAGATGGTCCTCCGCGTCGATCTCGACATGGGCCACGCCGTCGACCATGCCGGCGACCTCGGTGAGGGTGCGCCGGGTGGCCCGGCAGGGCTGGCAGAAGGCGCTGGAGAACTGGAGCAGGGTGGCCCGCTCCCCCAGCGCCGCCCCGATCTCGGCGGCGCCCAGCCGTCCCGCCTCGTCCCGCTCCCGCACCCTCGGCCTCCTCTTGCTGTGTTGCTGCCACCGCCGGAGACCCTCGTCGCCGCGAGCGCCCCGATGGCACACCATGCGTCCCGTCATCCACGGATGCAGCGTTCACGGGACCACAAAGATTCCCGGGGATGCCTCCGGTCCGGCGTACGGGAGGTACCTTCTGCTGCGGAGAGCGGTCGGCTGAAGCCGCCACGTGACAAGAATCTCCCGGTCCGGGCGGCCGACGCGCTGGCCGCCACGGCCGACATCGGGCACGATCTCCCGAAAGCCGCAGTTACGACTGCGTAGGTTTCCGCCGGGAGAACCCTCCCCAGGCGTGGAAAAGGGGTCCTCCGGACAATGGCAGAGCTCGTCTATCCGCCGGTGATCGGCGCCGCACGCACGCTCTTCAAGGCGCTCGATCTGAAATTCGACATCGCCGGCACGGATCACATTCCGCGCCGCGGCGGGGCGGTTCTGGTGAGCAATCACATCGGCTATCTCGACTTCGTCTTCGCCGGGCTGACGGCACGGCCGGCCAAGCGGCTGGTGCGCTTCATGGCGAAGGAGTCGGTCTTCCGCCACAAGGTGTCGGGCCCGCTGATGCGCGCGATGAAGCACATCCCCGTGGACCGCGGCCAGGGGATGCACGCCTACAAGCACGCGCTGTCCGCGCTGCGTTCGGGCGAGATCATCGGGGTCTTCCCCGAGGCGACGATCTCCGAGAGCTTCACCCTGAAGAACTTCAAGTCGGGTGCGGCGCGGCTGGCCCAGGAGGCCGGGGTGCCGCTGCTGCCGGTGGCGCTGTGGGGCACCCAGCGGCTGTGGACCAAGGGTCACAAGCGCGATCTGGGCCGGAACCACTTCCCGATAACGATCCGGGTGGGCGAGCCGATGGCGGCCGACCCGGCCGAGCAGGCCGAGAAGATCACCGACCGGCTGCGGACCCGGGTGCAGGACCTGCTGGAGGCGGCCCAGCGCGCCTACCCCGTACGCCCCAAGGGCCCCGAGGACACCTGGTGGATCCCGGCCCACCTGGGCGGCACCGCCCCCGCGGCGCCCGGCAGCCTCGCGTAACCGACCCGGCGGTTTCGCGTCACCGGCCCGGCGGTCTCGCACTCGGCCCCGGTGGCCGGCCGCACCGTCACCGGACCGGCCGCGGTCCCTTCCGCCGGCCGGTCCGCACGGCCCTGATCACGGGGACCAGATCTCACCGACCTCGATCCGGGCGTCCGGGCAGGCCCGGTGCAGCGCCTCGGCCAGCTCGGCGCCCGCCGCCGCCAGCTCGTCGAGCGGCATGGGGGCCATCCGCTCCAGCAGGAAGAGGGCGCTGACCGAGTCCTCGGTGAGGCGGGTACGGACGCCCTGCCGCCAGTTCCAGCGGCGGCAGGTGACGCCCTCGTCATCGCACCAGACCACCTCGCCCGCGTCGGGGTGCTCGATCACCTCGGCGCCCCCGGCCGCGGTCGCGAACGGCTCGTCGCCGGTGGCCCGTACGAGCCGCATCCCGCCCTGGATCCGGTCCAGGTCCTCGCCGCCCACGGGGATGAGGTGGGCGACGCTGATGGCGTTGTAGAGATCGACGAGGCGGTTGATGCGCGGCAGGCCGCCGTCCGCGAGCGCGCGCCGGGCCAGCGCCTCGGCGGAGTTGCGAGTGCGGGACGGCTTGCTGCCGAAGGCGGTGTACGCGGCGCGCCAGGCGGCGATGTGCGGATCGTCCTGCGGGGCACGCCCGTCGAGGCGCGCGATCAGCCGGCGGGTGGCGTCGTCCAGGAGCGCCGCACCGGCCTCGTCGCTGGGCCCGTTGGTCAGCCCGTGGGCTTCCACGGCGAGACAGCCGAAGCCGGGCGCCAGGGCGCGCACCTCGTCGGCGACATGCAGGGTGCGGGTGAGGTCGGAGACCTGCGAAGAGCTGGGCATCAGGGCCGTTCCTCAGAGATCGGTGGGGAGCGTCTGCCAGAGGTGAGGCCGGTCGACGGCCTCCCGGAGGCATTGGAGCACGGCCGGGTGTGGTTCAGCAAATAGCACCGGGTAGTCCACTTCATTGAACTCCGGTCGCACGGTGAAGGCGAGCTGCTCGCGGTCGAGGCGGAACTGCGCGTCGACACCGGCCTTGTTTCCGCGTGGGTCCTGCCGCACCCAGCGGTCCTCGCCGGGCAGCCGGACGGCCACCAGGCCGTGGACGACATCGAATTTCTGGTAGCACAGCGCGGTGGGGATCCCCTTCGCCCGCAGCAGTGCCGCGAGGGCGTGCGCCTTGGCGTAACAGATGCCGGTGCGCTGCCCGAGAACGTCCGAGGCGCGCCAGGTCACCCTCGGATCACCGACGTCCTGGCTGTGCGGAATGGTGTCGCGGACGAAGGCGAAGGCGGCCTTGGCGTATGAGTATGCATCGGGTGCGTCGGCGGAGAGGGCCGCCGCGACGGCCCGGACGCGTGGATGCTCATGGTCGATGACCTCGTCAGCGGCCAAGT
Source organism: Streptomyces sp. NPDC029466 (assembly GCF_055574515.1). Classification (NCBI taxonomy): domain Bacteria; kingdom Bacillati; phylum Actinomycetota; class Actinomycetes; order Kitasatosporales; family Streptomycetaceae; genus Streptomyces; species Streptomyces sp. NPDC029466. The sequence goes on along the minus strand of NZ_JBVHZH010000005.1, from coordinate 144,100 downwards.
AGGCAGAGATTTCCGGGGTGTCCTGGATCAGCTCCATGCCCGGGGAGCGTAGCTATGCGCCCGGCCGAGAGTCAATGACTTTCCGGCCGGGCGCATAGCTATGCAGACTGGGCTAGCGGCCCATCTCCTCGCGGAGTGCGGCGAGGAAGCCGTCGACGTCCTCCTCCGCGGTGTCGAAGGCGCACATCCAGCGCACGACACCGTCCGCCTCGTCCCAGAAGTAGAAGCGGTAGCGCTTCTGGAGCCGCTCGCTGACATCGTGCGGCAGCCGGGCGAACACCCCGTTGGACTGCACGGGGTAGAGGATCTCCACCCCGCCGATCTCCCGCACCCCGGCCGCCAGCCGCTGCGCCATGGTGTTGGCGTGCCGGGCGTTGCGCAGCCACAGGTCCTTGGCCAGCAGCGCCTCCAACTGGACGGAGACGAAGCGCATCTTGGAGGCCAGCTGCATGGACAGCTTCCGCAGATGCTTCATCGCCCGCACCCGGTCGGGGTTGAGCACGACCACGGCCTCGCCGAAGACCGCACCGTTCTTCGTGCCGCCGAAGGAGAGGATGTCGACCCCCACGGCGTTGGTGAAGGCCCGCATGGGGACATCGAGCGTCGCCGCGGCGTTGGCTATCCGCGAGCCGTCCAGATGCACCACCATGCCGCGCTCATGGGCGTGTTCGCAGATCGCCCGGATCTCGTCGGGCGTGTAGACCGTGCCGAGCTCGGTGCTCTGGGCAATCGAGACGACCTGCGGCATGGCACGGTGCTCGTCGTCCCAGCCGTACGCCTGGCGGTCGATCAGCTCGGGCGTGAGCTTGCCGTCCTCGGTCGGCACGGTGAGCAGCTTGAGCCCGCCGACCCGCTCGGGCGCACCGCACTCGTCCACGTGGATGTGCGCGGACTCGGCGGCGATCACCGCGCCCCAGCGGTCGGTCACGGCCTGGAGGGCGACGACATTGGCGCCGGTGCCGTTGAACACCGGGAACGCCTCGGCGCGCTGCCCGAAGTGGCTGCGGAAGACCCGCTGGAGGTGCGCGGTGTAGTCGTCCTCCCCATAGGCGACCTGATGGCCGCCGTTGGCAAGGGCGAGCGCGGCGAGCACCTCGGGATGCGCGCCCGCGTAGTTGTCGCTGGCGAAGCCGCGTACCTCGGGATCGTGGTGCTGCCGGGCGTCGGTCTTCGCGCCGGTCACGGCTCGGGGGTCAGCCACAGACGCTGTCCATTCACTTCCTGGGCGGGCCGGCTCCAGACTCCGGCGATGGCCTCGGCCAGCTCCGTGACGTCCGTGAAGCCCGCGAACTTCGCATTCGGTCGCTCGGCGCGCATCTGGTCGTTGACGAGCGCCTTCACGATCAGGATGGCAGCAGCGGCGCGCGGCCCCTGCTCACCCCCCGCCTTGCGGAAGCCGTCCGCCATGGCCAGCGTCCAGGCCTCGGCCGCGGCCTTGGAGGCGGCATAGGCGGCGTTGCCCCCGGTGGGCTTGCTGGCGCCGGCCGCGCTGGTGAGGAGAAAACGGCCGTTACCGCTGCGCTCCAGGGCCTCGTAGAAGGCGAGGGAGGTGTGCTGGACGGTGCGGACCAGCAGCTTGTGCAGCACGTCCCAGTCGGTCAGGTCGGTCTCCGCGAACGTCGACGAACCGCGCCAGCCGCCGACGAGGTGCACCAGGCCGTCGATCCGGCCGAATTCCTTCTCCGTACGGTCCGCCCATTCGCGGGCCTGGTCCAGGTCGAGGAGGTCAACGGTGTCCCCTATCACCGTGGCGCCGCCGTGGGCGTAGCGCGCCGCGTCCACGGCCTCCGCCAGCCGCTCGGGGTTCGAGTCCGAGCCGACCACCACCGCACCCGCTTCGGCCAGCCGCAGCAGTGTCGCGCGGCCGGCCGGTCCGGCCGCACCCGCCACTGCGATGACCGCACCCTCCAGCGGCCCCTGACCGCGCGTCGACGTACTCATCTTCGTCGCCTCCTCGTCCTGCTCCTCGACGGCCTGCGGCCGGGTGTTCCGGTCAGTCGTCATGCCGCCGCCAATGCGTCACTGTGGGCCGTGATGCCCTTGGTAGAGGCGATCACAGCACGCAGCTTCTTGGCGAGCGCTTCGTAGAACATGCTCAGCGGGAATTCGTCGGGGAGCACGTCGTCCACGAGTTTGCGCGGCGGCTGGTCCAGGTCGAGGGCGTCGGGTCCCTTGGCCCAGACCGAGCCCGGGTGCGGGGCGAGATAGGTCGAGACGAGGTCGTACGCAGCGAACCAGTGGACCAGCTTGGGCCGGTCGATACCGTCGCGGTAGAGCTTTTCGATCTCGCCGCACAGCTGGTTGGTGACCTTGGGCGCCCGCTCCCAGTCGATGTGCAGTGTGTTGTCCGTCCAGCGTACGACGTCGTGCTTGTGCAGGTACGCGAAGAGCAGCTGGCCGCCCAGGCCGTCGTAGTTGCGGACCCGGTCGCCACTGAGGGGGAACCGGAACATCCGGTCGAAGATCACCGTGAACTGCACATCGCGCGCCTGGGGGTACCCCTCGGCCTCCAGCTTCACGGCCTCCTTGAAGGCGGTGAGGTCGCAGCGCAGCTCCTCCAGGCCGTACATCCAGAACGGCTGGCGCTGCTTGATCATGAAGGGGTCGAACGGCAGGTCACCGTGGCTGTGGGTGCGGTCATGCACCATGTCCCACAGGACGAACGCCTCCTGGCAGCGCTTCTGGTCGTCGAGCATCGCGCGGATGTCGTCGGGGAGTTCGACACCGAGGGTCTCGATGGCGGCGTGGCTGACCCGGCGGAAGCGGGCGGCCTCGCGGTCACAGAAGATCCCGCCCCAGCTGAACCGCTCGGGTGCCTCGCGCACCGCGATGGTCTCCGGGAAGAGCACGGCGGAGTGGGTGTCGTAGCCGGCCGTGAAGTCCTCGAAGGTGATACCGCAGAAGAGGGGGTTGTCGTAGCGGGTGCGCTCCAGCTCGGCGAGCCAGTCCGGCCAGACCATGCGCAGGACGACGGCCTCGAAGTTGCGGTCCGGGTTGCCGTTCTGGGTGTACATGGGGAACAGCACGAGGTGCTGGAGGCCATCGGCGCGCTGCTGGGCGGGCTGGAAGGCGAGCAGCGAGTCCAGGAAGTCCGGCACCTCGAAGCCGCTGTCGGCCCAGCGGCGCAGGTCGGCGGCGAGCGCCTGGTGGTAGGCGGCGTCGTGCGGCACCAACGGGGCGAGCTCACCGATGGCCGCTATCACGCGGTCGACCTCGGCGCGCACGGTGCCGGCGCTCGGCGCACCCTCCGCCGTCAGGTCGATCGAACCGTCCTTGGACTGCCAGGGGCGGATGGTCTCGACCGCGTCCTTGAGCACGGACCACGCCGGGTGCGCGACCACACTCTCCGCGGTCGTGGTGGCCTCCTGGACACCCACAGGCGAAAGAATTTCCGTCATGACTGCCCTCCGGCGGTAGATCGTGTTGTCAGCCCACGGTAACCAGCCGAGGATCGCCGCCTCAAGTGGGGCTGGTGAAAATCTTTCTGCCGACACCCCGCAGTCGCGCCGATTTTTCCTGTGCGTGACGGCTTGGGCGACACTTCCTGGCCATGAGGGCGAGGGTTTCGGCGCTTCTTCCAGGGCCTGTTGACGGGAAAAGGGCCCCTTCCCGCCTCCTGGCGCGGCGCGGTCCGACCGCCGGGACATCTACTGTCCGTAGCCGTATGGCATATGACACACCCCGGTCCCCGGCGCCGCGGCGGCCGGGGACCGTCAGCGCGCCGGGGACTCGCCCACGCGAGGGTGAGGGGTCTGGAAGCGGGATATGGCGGGTACCCGTACTGGACACACCGGGGCCGGTCCGGCACCCCTTTTTCCGCCGTACCGTCCCGTTAGGCTGAGCGCCATTTCGTTACGCCGCTGCCGACGGTCGACGGTCGACACCGGGACCGAGCCGACAGCGGCACCGAGCCGACAGAAGCGAGGCAGCCTTGTCCTTTCTCACCATCGGACACCGCGGGATGATGGGCGTCGAGCCGGAGAACACCCTGCGCTCCTTCGTGCGCGCCGAGCAGGAGGGCCTCGATGTCATCGAACTGGATCTGCATCTGAGCAAGGACGGCGCGCTCGTGGTGATGCACGACGCGGACGTGGACCGGACCACCGACGGCGCCGGACCGATCGTGGAGCGCACCCTCGCCGAACTGCGTGAGCTCGATGCCGGGCGGGGCGAGCGGATCCCCGTCTTCGAGGAGGTCGTGGCGGCGGTCAAGGCGCCGCTCCAGGCCGAGATCAAGGATGTGGCGGCCGCGCAGGCGCTGGCCGAGGTGCTGCGCTCACGCGATCTGGTCGACCGGGTCGATGTGATCTCCTTCCACGACGAGGCGCTGGCCGCGATCCGGACCCTGCTGCCCGGCGTCCGTACCGCGCTGGTCGGCAGCCGCTACGGCGCCGATGTCGTCGACCGGGCGCTGGCCGTCGGCGCGACGATGCTCTCGCTGAACATCCGCCGGCTCACCCTGGAACTGGTCGAGCGGGCGCATGCCGCACAGCTGAAGGTCGTGGCCTGGACGGTCAACACCCACGACCAGCTCCGTCTCGCCCGCGGGCTCGGTCTGGACGGTGTGGTGACCGACCTGCCGGAGATCCGGCGGGCGGTCCGCTTCACGGCGTAGGACAGCGGGCGCGGCGCCCGGCCGGGCGGGGCGCACCGCTTCCCTCGGGCCCCGCCCCGGCGTACGGCCCCGCCCCGGCGTACGGAGAAATCCGCAGTTCACAGCGCTGCAATGTGCTTCCAGCATGCGGATATTTCCGCCGGCGATCTCGACAGATCACCGCGCGCACTGCCACGCTCCCGCCATGCGCCTCGCCAACCGCCCCCTCCGCCTTGCCGCTTGCGCCACCGCCGCGCTGCTCACCGCGGCCGTCGGCTGTGCCCCACAGGACGCGTCCCCCGGTGAACCGGGGGCCGCCGGGCAGGGCAAACAGAGCTGCGCCCGCGGCCAACTGGCCACCGTGGCCCGCGGAACGCTCACGGTCGGCACCGACAAGCCCGCGTACGCGCCGTGGTTCCACGACGACAACCCGGCCAACGGGAAGGGCTTCGAATCCGCGGTCGCGTACGCCGTCGCCAGGCAGCTGGGCTACGACAAGGGCGCGGTGCACTGGCAGACCGTGCCGTTCAACAACGCCTTCGCGCCCGGTGCGAAGAAGTTCGACTTTGACATCAACCAGATCTCCATCAGCGCCGCGCGCAAGCGGGCCGTCGCCTTCTCCTCCGGCTACTACGGCGTGCGGCAGGCAGTGATCGCGCTCAAGGGCTCCAAGGCGGCGCACGCCAAGAGCATCGCGGATCTGCGGCAGGTCAAGCTCGGTGCGCAGGTCGGCAGCACCAGTCTGGACGTCCTCCAGGACACCGTCCGGCCCACGCAGCAGCCGGCCGTCTTCCAGAAGAACGACCTGGCCAAGTCCGCGCTGAAGAACGGCCAGGTCGACGCGATCCTCACCGATCTGCCGACCGCCTTCTACATCACCTCGGCGGAGGTCCAGGACGCCGAGGTGGTCGGGCAGTTCGCGGCCACCGGTGCCACCGACGAGCAGTTCGGACTGGTCCTGGACAAGGAGAGCCGGATCACCGGCTGTGTGACGGCCGCGGTGGACACCCTGCGGAAGAACGGCACCCTGGCCCGGCTGGAGAAGAAGTGGCTGACCGACGCCGTTTCGGTTCCGGTGCTCAAGTGACGTACGGAGAGGGTGTGTTGAAGACCCGTACGGCACCGGAGGGGGCCGACGACGGGTATGTGCCCTCGGCGCGGCGGATCGAGCGGGAGCGTTTCCGGCGGGCCAGGGCCCGGCGGGCGACGGCCGTCGCCGCGCTGAGCACCCTGGTCACCGGCGTGGTCCTCTTCCTGGTCATCACCCGCTCGCCCGGCTGGCCGCGCACCCGCGAGACGTTCTTCAGCCTGGAGTACGCCCGGATGGCGCTGCCGAAGGTGCTGGACGGGCTGCTGCTGAATCTGCGGCTGCTGGTGGTGTGCGGGGCGGCGGTGCTGGTGCTCGGGCTGCTGCTGGCGGTGGCCCGTACGCTGCGCGGCCCGGTGTTCTTCCCGCTGCGCGCGCTGGCCGCCGCGTACACCGACTTCTTCCGCGGACTGCCGCTGATCATCTGTCTGCTGATGGTGGTCTTCGGGGTGCCGGCGCTGCGGCTGCAGGGCGTGACCACCGATCCGGTGCTGCTCGGCGGGTCCGCGCTGGTGCTGACGTACTCGGCCTATGTCGCCGAGGTCTTCCGGGCCGGCATCGAGTCGGTGCACCCCTCGCAGCGGGCCGCGGCCCGGTCGCTGGGGCTCTCCGGCGGCCAGGCGCTGCGCTTCGTGGTGCTGCCGCAGGCGGTGCGGCGGGTGGTGCCGCCGCTGCTGAACGATCTGGTCTCGCTGCAGAAGGACACCGGTCTGGTGTCCATCGCGGGCGCGGTGGACGCGGTCTACGCGGCGCAGATCATCGCCGGCAAGGACTTCAACTTCACGCCGTACGTCGTGGCCGGGCTCGTCTTCGTCGCGCTGACCATCCCGATGACCCGCTGCACGGACTGGATCACGGCTCGCATGGACCGCAGGCGCGCCCAGGGAGGGCTGGTATGAGCACGACGGACGACGCCCCGCGGGCCGCCGCGGAGAAAGCCGGTCCGGCCGCGCCCGACGACCGGCCGGTGCTGCGGCTGGAGTCCGTACGCAAGACCTACGGACGCGGCACGGTCGTCCTGCGGGACGTGGATCTGGAGGTCCCGCCGCACACCGTGACCGCGCTGATCGGCGCCTCCGGCTCGGGCAAGTCCACCCTGCTGCGCTGCGCGAACCTGCTGGAGGAGATCGACGACGGCGCGATCTTCCTGGACGGCGAGGAGATCACCGACCCACGGGCCGATGTGGACGCGGTGCGCCGCCGGATCGGGGTGGTCTTCCAGGCGTACAACCTCTTCCCGCACATGACCGTGCTGGACAACATCACACTGGCGCCCCGCCGGGTGCACGGGGTGCCGCGCGCCGAGGCCGAGGCGCGCGCCCGTGAGCTGCTGGAACGGCTCGGGCTCGGCGGGCGGGCCGGGGAGTACCCGGACCGGCTCAGCGGCGGCCAGCAACAGCGGGTCGCGATCGTCCGCGCGCTGGCCGGGCGGCCCCGGCTGCTGCTGCTCGACGAGATCACCGCGGCGCTCGACCCGGAGCTGGTCGGCGAGGTGCTGGAGGTCGTCCGCGAGCTCAAGACGGACGGCATGACGATGGTCATCGCCACCCATGAGATGGGCTTCGCGCGGGAGGTCGCCGACCAGGTGTGCTTCCTGGACGGCGGGGTGGTGCTGGAGCGCGGCACCTCCGAGCAGGTCTTCGGCGCTCCGCGGCACGACCGCACCCGGCAGTTCCTGCAACGGATCATCCAGGCGGGGCGGCTGTGAGCAGCGGCCGGCGGCCTGCTAGCCGAGCGGCTTGACCAGCAGCTCGAATTCCAGGTCGGGGCGCTGGGGGATGCCGAACCGCTCGTCGCCGTACGGGAACGGGGTGCGCTCCCCGGTACGCCGGTAGCCGCGGCGCTCGTACCAGGCGATCAGCTCGGTGCGCTGCCGGATGACGGTCATCCGCATCTCCCGGGCGCCCCAGACGTCCTGCGCGGTCCGCTCCGCCTCGGCGATGATCACCTTGCCGAGGCCGCCGCCCTGGAGCTCCGGGCGCACCGCGAACATCCCGAAGTACGCGTGGTCCCCGCGGTGTTCGAGCTGGCAGCAGGCGATCAGCACGCCGTCCCGCTCGGCGATCAGCAGCCGGCCGGTCTCGTTGCGCACCACGGCGGTGACGCCCTCCGGGTCGGTGCGCTGCCCCTCCAGCAGGTCCGCCTCCGTCGTCCAGCCGCTGCGGCTGGTGTCCCCGCGGTAGGCCGACTCGATGAGGTCGACGAGCCCGGGGACGTCGGCATCGAGGGCGGTGCGGAAGGTCAGCTCGCTGGTGGGCATGGCGCGGGGAGTCCTCTCAGGCGGACGGACGGCTTCATGGAGGCTAACAAGCGGCAGGTGTGCGATGTCAGGGCCGATTGTCACGGTCTTCCGGCGGCGGTTGCCCGGCCGTGCGGGGCGGGCGGCGTAGGGTCCGGACATGGTGCATGTACTGAGCAGCAGGGTGCTGTTGCGGCCGGCCGACCCCGAGCGGTCGCGGGCGTTCTACGGCAAGGCGCTGGGGCTGGAGATCTACCGGGAGTTCGGTACCGGATCCGAGCGCGGCACGGTCTACTTCCTCGGCGGCGGCTTCCTGGAGGTGTCCGGCCGCGCCGCCGGGCCGCCCACGGAGACCCTCCAGCTGTGGCTCCAGGTGGCGGACGCGGCGGCGGCGCACCAGGAGCTGCTGGCACACGGGGTGGAGGTGCTGCGCGCGCCCGTGCAGGAGCCGTGGGGGCTGATCGAGATGTGGATCGCCGACCCGGACGGCCACCGGATCGTGCTGACCGAGGTCCCGGCGGACCATCCGCTGCGCTACCGCCCCTGAGGCCGTTTTTGTGCCCCGGCGGCACTCCACCACCGCGCTCCCCCTTTGCGCCCGTGCGCTCCCGTGTGCCGGACGCCCGGCGGGCATCCTGCCCCCGATGCCCACGGGTGCGAGGGGAGGTGCTCCGTGCACGGACCGGTGTGGGTCGGCTGGCTGCTGGTGCTGCTGGGGGCCGCCGCCGGGGCGTACTGCCTGGTGCGGGCGCGCAGCGGACCGGTCGCGCAGCGGGGCGAGGCGCGCGGCGAGGGTCTGATGGCGCTGGGGATGGCGGCGATGGCCTGGCCGGTGGCGGCGCCGTCGTGGTTCCCGTGGCTGTTCACCGCGGTCTTCGGGGCGGCGGGCCTGTGGGCGCTGGCGCACCGCCATCTACATCATGCGGTGGGCGCGCTGGCCATGGCGTACATGGCGCTCGCGATGGTCATCCCGGCGCCCCAACAGGCGGTCCACACAGGGCAGATGGGCCAGGTGGGCCAGATGGCGCAGATGGCGCAGATGAGCCAGGCGGGCGGGACGGGCCCGATGGCGCATGCGGCGGCGGGCGGTGTGCCGTTGCTGACGGGGCTGCTGCTCGTCTACTTCACGGGGTATGTCCTCGCGGCCGGGGTGCGGCTGGTGCCGGCGGCGGGGGACGGAGCGGCGCGCGGGGTGGTGCCGGTGGCGGGCGCCGGGGTGCTGCCGGCCTGCCGGGTGGCGATGGGTATCGGCATGCTGGCGATGCTGCTGGCGCTGTGAGCTGCGGTGATGCGCTGCCGTCCGGTTCGGCGCGGGGCGTGTGCCCGTTGACCGTGCACACCCGTTGCCCGGGTGGTATGCATCACTTCCGTCGCGCGGCCGTACCAACGGGTAGTCGTGCGCTCATAGGGTGACGGCATGATGGTCCCTCTCGCGCTGATGATGCTCGGCGTGCTGGCCGCGGCAATGGCGCCACGGCTGATGGCCCGTTCCGACTGGCCCGACCGTGAGCCGGTGCTCGCCCTGTGGGTGTGGCAGTGCGTGGTGGCCGGTGTTCTGCTGTGCTGTCTGCTCGCGATGTCGCTGAGCGCGGCCGCCGCCTGGGAAGCCGTCCGCAGCCCGGTGTTCGGGTTCGCCCCGCGGGTCGTCGTCGAGGCGTACGCGCTCCAGACGCACGGGCCGTGGGCCGGGGTGCTGGCCCTGCTGCTCGCGGGCGGCGGCGCCTGGACGGCCGTCGCACTGACCCGCGAGGTACGGGCGGTGCGCGCCCGTCGGCGGCAGCGGCGGGCCGAGCTGCTGCGCCGCGCACCGCTGTTGCCCGGCGAGGAGCCTTCCGGGGAGCGTCTGGTCGTCCTGGAGGGGGACCGCCCGGAGGCCTGGTGGCTGTCCCACGCCTCCCCTCAACTGGTCATCACCACTTCGGCGTTGCGTCGGCTGAAGGGGCATCAGCTCGATGCGCTGATCGCCCATGAGCAGGGTCATGCGCGGGCCCGGCACGATCTCCTGCTGTACTGCGCCTCGGCGCTGGCCGCCGGTTTTCCGCAGGTCCCGGTCTTCGCGGCGTTCCGCGACCAGGTGCACCGGCTGGTCGAGCTGGCCGCCGACGATGTGGCCTCGCGCCGCTTCGGCCGCCGCACCATCGCCCTGGCCCTGGTCGAACTCAACGAGGACCGCGGGGTGTTCGGCCCCTGCCCCGCCCAGCTCGCCCAGGTACCGGAGCGGGTGGACCGGCTGCTGGCCCCCGCGCCCCGCTTCACCCCCGGACGCCGGCTGCGGATGACGGCGGTGGCGGCGCTGGTACCGGCGATTCCGCTGCTGGTCACCTTCATTCCCGGGCTGCGGGCCCTGACCTAGGGCCTGGCCGGTGTCCGGTGACCGGTGACCGGTGGCCGGGACCCGATGGCGGTGGCCGGTGGGTCGGCGTGGCCCCGGACGCCGGATATCGGCGAGGATCGGGATATGCCACCGACGCCACGCCCTGCCGTCCGGTCGTCCGCCGTGGGCGACGACCGCCGTCCCGCCCCCGCCTCCCGTGTCCCGGCCCTCCCGTGCGCCGTTCTCTGCGCGCTCGTCTTCGGTCTGCTGCTGACCCTGGTCGCCGTGCGCTGGGAACCCTTGATGGCGGTGGACCGGGCGCTGGCCGGCGCGCTGCACCGGACGGCCGTCGCCGCGCCCGGCTGGACCCGCCTCAACCGGGTGCTCAGCGACTGGCTGTGGGACCCGTGGATGATGCGCGCGGTACTGGTGGCGGCGGTGGTGCTGCTCGTACGGCGGGGAGAACGGCTGCTCGGACTCTGGGTGGCGGCCACCGCGCTCGTCGGGACGGGGCTGCAGCAGGTGCTGAAGGCGGCGGTCGGCCGGGACCGCCCGGTCTGGCCGGATCCGGTGGACGCGGCGCATTACGCGGCGTTCCCGTCAGGCCACGCGATGTCCGCACTGATCGCCGGCGCGCTGGTGCTGTGGCTGCTGTGCCGGTGCGGGGCCCGGTCGCTGTGGCGGTGGACGGCCGGGGCGGTGGCCGTGGTCTCGGTGGTCGGCGTCGGCTTCACCCGGGTATATCTGGGCGTGCACTGGCTGTCGGATGTCGTCGGGGGCTGGCTGCTGGGCGGGGCGCTGGTGGCCACGGCGGCCGCTACGTACACCGGGAACGCGCCCCGGGTGGGGAACGGCGCCGCACAGTGGGCAGGGAAGCGGTCATGACAACCATCAAGGGTGTGCTCTTCGACTTCTCCGGAACCCTGCTGCGGATCGAGCCGGCCGAGTCCTGGCTGCGGGCGGCGCTGGCCGCGTGCGGTACGGCCATGACCGATGCCGAGATCGCCCGCCGGGCGGCCGCGCTGGAACGGGCCGGTGCGCTGCCCGGCTCCTCCTCGCCCGTCGAGATCCCCGCCGCGCTGGCCGGCCTGTGGGAGATCCGGGACCGCGACGCCCGCCACCACCGCGCGGTCTACACCGGCCTGGCCCGCCAAGTACCGCTCCCCGACCCCGCGTTGTACGACGCGCTCTACGACCGCCATATGACGGCGGCGGCCTGGCAGCCCTACCCCGATGCCACCGAGGTGCTGGCGGAACTGCACCGTCGCGGCACCCGGACCGGCGTGCTGAGCAACATCGGCTGGGATCTGCGGCCGGTGCTGCGCGGCCATGGCCTGGACCGCTCTCTGGACGCCTGTGTGCTGTCCTACGAGCACGGCATCCAGAAGCCGGATCCGCAGCTCTTCGCCCTGGCCTGCCGGGAGTTGGGGCTGGATCCGTCCGCCGTGCTGATGGTGGGCGACGACCGCCGAGCGGACGGCGGCACCACGGCGCTGGGCTGCTCGTTCCTGCCGGTGGACCATCTGCCGGTGGACCGGCGCCCGGAAGGGCTGCGGCCGGTGCTGGACCTCGTGGGTTGAGCGACGGGCGCCGGGCGGGCCGGGGCGCGGAGGTCAGCCGGTGGACCGCGGTGTCAGCCATTCCTGGAGCTCGACGAGGTTCCCGTCGGGGTCCTTGAGGTGGGCGACCCGCATCCGGTCCGTCATCGGCGCCGGGCCGTGCGCGAGGACGGCGCCGCGCCCGGTCAGCTGGGCGCAGTAGGCGTCGAGGTCATCGACCCGGAGGACGACCAGGGACCGGTAGCCGTCCGGCGCGTTTGCCAGTTCGCCGAGGACCCGGGCCATCTGGGCGCGCTCCTGAAGCGCGATGCCCGCGGTGCCGTCGTCGCAGGTGAACTTGGCATACGGGCCGTCCGGCGCCGCGAACTGCGGGGTGAGCCCCAGCGTGTCCTGGTAGAAGCGGTAGCAGCCGTGGAAGTCCGAGACGAGCAGGCGGACTTGGGCGAGTTCCATCGATACCCCCGTGCGGAAAAGGTGCGGACCCTGCACGGTGACGCTATCCCTTCCCGGCTCCGCTGACCGGGCCGCCGCCGGATACGGCACCGCCCCGGCCGGTGGGAAACCGGCCGGGGCGGCAGGGGCGTGCGCAGCTGTCGGGTCAGCCGAGGTTCGCCAGCGCCTGGTTGAGGGTCTTCGACGGACGCATGACCGCATCGGCCTTCGCCACGACGGGCTGGTAGTAGCCGCCGATGTCGGCCGGGGAGCCCTGCACCGCGATCAGCTCGTCGACGATGGTCTGCTCCTGCTCGGTCAGCGTCTTGGCGAGGGCCGCGAACGCCTCCGCGAGCTGAGCGTCTTCGGTCTGCTTGGCCAGCTCCTGCGCCCAGTAGAGCGCGAGGTAGAAGTGGCTGCCGCGGTTGTCGATGCCGCCGAGCTTGCGGCTGGGCGACTTGTTCTCGTTGAGGAAGGTGCCGGTGGCGCGGTCGAGGGTGTCGGCGAGCACCTGGGCGCGCGCGTTGCCGGTCTTCTGCGCGAGGTGCTCGAAGCTGACCGCGAGGGCCAGGAACTCACCCAGGCTGTCCCAGCGCAGGTAGTTCTCCTTGACCAGCTGCTGGACGTGCTTGGGCGCGGAGCCGCCGGCGCCGGTCTCGAACAGGCCGCCGCCGTTCATCAGCGGGACGACCGAGAGCATCTTGGCGCTGGTGCCCAGCTCCAGGATCGGGAACAGGTCGGTCAGGTAGTCACGCAGCACATTGCCGGTGACCGAGATCGTGTCCTCGCCGCGGCGGATGCGCTCCAGGGAGAAGGTGATCGCGTCGACCGGCGACATGATCTCCAGCTGAAGGCCCTCGGTGTCGTGCTCGCCGAGGTAGGTCTTGACCTTCTCGATGAGCTGGGCGTCGTGCGCACGGCCGGCGTCGAGCCAGAAGACGGCCGGGTTGCCGGTGGCGCGGGCGCGGGTGACGGCGAGCTTGACCCAGTCGCGGATCGGCGCGTCCTTGGTCTGGCACATCCGGAAGATGTCGCCGGCGCCGACGACCTGCTCCAGGACGGCGTTGCCGTTCTCGTCGAGGACCCGGACGGTGCCGGTGACCGGGATCTCGAAGGTCTTGTCGTGGCTGCCGTACTCCTCGGCCTTCTGCGCCATGAGACCGACGTTCGGGACCGAGCCCATCGTCGACGGGTCGTAGGCGCCGTTGGCGCGGCAGTCGTCGATGACGGCCTGGTAGATGCCGGCGTAGCTGCTGTCCGGGAGGACCGCGAGGGTGTCGGCCTCGGCGCCGTCCGGGCCCCACATGTGACCGGAGGTGCGGATCATGGCCGGCATGGAGGCGTCGACGATGACATCGCTCGGCACGTGCAGGTTGCTGATGCCGCGGTCGGAGTCGACCATGGCCAGCTCCGGGCCCTCGGCGAGCTCGGCGTCGAAGGACGCCTTGATCTCGGCGCCGTCGGCCAGCGACTCCAGGCCCTTGTAGATGCCGCCGAGGCCGTCGTTCGGGGTCAGGCCGGCGGCCGCGAGCGACTCGCCGTACTGGGCGAACGTCTTCGGGAAGAAGGCGCGGACGACGTGGCCGAAGATGATCGGGTCGGAGACCTTCATCATCGTGGCCTTGAGGTGCACCGAGAACAGCACGCCCTCGGCCTTGGCACGGGCGACCTGCGCCGTGAGGAACTCACGCAGCGCGGCCACCCGCATCACGGACGCGTCGACGACCTCGCCCGCGAGGACCGGTACCGACTCGCGCAGGACGGTGGTGGAGCCGTCGTCGCCCGACAGCTCGATGCGCAGCGTGCCGTCCTGGCCGATGACCGCGGACTTCTCGGTGGAGCGGAAGTCGTCGACGCCCATGGTGGCGACGTTCGTCTTCGAGTCGGCCGTCCAGGCGCCCATGCGGTGCGGGTTGGACTTGGCGTAGTTCTTGACCGACGCCGGCGCCCGGCGGTCGGAGTTGCCCTCACGCAGGACCGGGTTGACGGCGCTGCCCTTGACCTTGTCGTAGCGGGCGCGGATGTCGCGCTCCTCGTCGGTCTTCGGGTCGTCCGGGTACGCCGGCAGCGCGTAGCCCTGCTCCTGAAGCTCGGCGATGGCCGCCTTCAGCTGCGGGATCGAGGCCGAGATGTTCGGCAGCTTGATGATGTTCGCCTCGGGAGTCTTCGCCAGCTCACCGAGCTCGGCGAGGGCGTCGTCGATGCGCTGCCCCTCCTCCAGGCGCTCGGGGAAGCTCGCGATGATGCGCCCGGCCAGCGAGATGTCACGGGTCTCCACGCTGACGCCGGCCGTCGACGCGTATGCCTGGATCACCGGCAGGAACGAATACGTCGCCAGGGCCGGGGCCTCGTCAGTGTGGGTGTAAATGATGGTCGAGTCAGTCACCGGGTGCTCCGCTCCACGTCTGCAACATTGCTCGACATCAAGATATCTCGTGGGCGGCCCCCTCTCGACAGGACCCCGCCCCGGACAAACCGGAGGAAATACTTCCGACCTGCCACGACCGGCGAAAACCGGCCGCCCGCCGGGGCGGGCGACCGGCCTGCTGCCCTTCCGCCGCCCCGGCGCCCCGGCGCCCCGGTCAGCCGATCTTGGTCCACTGCCGGCAGCCGTTGGTCTCGAAGGTCTCCCCCGTGTGCACGGTGACACGGGCGGGGCCCTTGGCGGTGCCGTTGGCGAGGATGCCGGCCATCGTGCCGCTGGAGTCCTTGGCCCGTACCCAGTAGCACAGCGGCACATCGGAGGCGGCGGGGCCGCCGGTCCGGTAGGTACCGGCCGCGATGTCCTTCCCCACGAGGTAGCTGCCCTGGCTGACCGCGGTGGCGGGCGCGGCGGGCACCGTCGCCCGCGCGGTGGGCCCGGTCGCCCGTCCCGCCTTCTCCGCTGCGGCCTGCGCCGTCTTGGCGGAGACGGTGACCGTGACGGCGCGGGCGGGCTTCGCTCCGTCCTTCTTGCTGCCGCCGCCGACGGTGACGCCGAGCCCGAAGACGACGAGGGCGCACCCGGCCCCCACCGCGATCTTGAGCCCGGAGTGCCTGGTCACCGGCGGCTGCGCGGCCGGCGGGGGCGCGAACGGGTGGGGCTGCCGACCGGAGGGCGCGGGCTGCGGCGAGTACGACATGATCAATCCCCCTGGCATCTGTGATGGTGTCGTGAAGACCACCCAATGCCGTCGAAGGTTGCACGGCCAGGCGCCCGCCCGGCCCGCGCCCCGTACGCCCCGCCGCTTCCGGACCGGGCGCCCGCTCAGGCCGGAAGGCTCCGCAGCCAGACCGCGACCCCGTGGTGGTGGCTGCATGTGCCCCGCCGGTGGGCGCTGTAGCTGTAGGTCCCGTCGTTGCATCGCGCGGAGGCGCCGGCCGGGGCTTGGGCTTCCTCCTCGCCGCCACTCGTGGAACTGCTGCCGCCTCCGGAGCCGGTGCCCCCGGAGGAGCCGGAGCCGCCGGAGGAACTGGAGGAGCCGCTCCCGTCCGCACCGGAGGAGGCGGAACCGCCCGAGGTGCTGGACGAGCCGGAGGAGCTGGAGGAACTGGACGAGCCGGAGGTGCCGTCCGCGGTCGGATCGTCCGTGGGCTCAGGGGCGCCGTCGTCGCCTGCCGACCCTGACGCGTCAGGTGCGTCGCAGCTCTCACCGGTCTTCACGACGGTGAAGGTGAGCGTTTCGGTATCCGTCATGTCCGACCCGGCGGCCGGCTCTTGCGCGCACACCTGCCAGTTCCGGTCCCACACCTGCATGCGGTGCCGGACGGACAGATCGCGGCTCTCCAGCAGGTAGATGCCCCTGCCCTGCGCGTCGTCCTGCGCCTCCTGAAGGTTGCTCCCGGCGTAGTCCGGCACGGTGACGATGCTGCTCTCGCTGTCGGAAGCGTCGCCGCCGTCCGTGGCGTCGGACGCGTCGGAGGCACCGGATCCGTCCGCTCCGTCCGCTGCGTCCGCCGCATCGGACACGTCGGAGACCGAGCTGCCGGCGGACGGCTTCGACTCCTCGCCGCCGTCCATCAGGTTGACGCATCCGCCGACCAGCAGCACGAAAACGGCGATGACCGCGCAGCCGAGCCGGGCGTTCTTCTTCTCTTCCGGCGACATCGGCCGTTGGTTCCCGGTCATGTGGCCCCCCTGTCGTGCGACTGCATACTCCCCTGCATGCATGGCCCTGCCCACGGTCGCGAGCCGCCGCCCGGCTGAAACCGGGGGGACAAGTGGTGTCGGAGTGCTGCCTGCGTGAGGGAGGCCGCGCCGCTCCGCGGCCAGCGGTACGGCCCTCCCGTCGCGTCAGGCGATCCAAGGCGTCTGGAACCGGGAGAGTATCGAGTTGTTGAACATCGAAATAGACGAAGTGAAGAGACTGTGATGATGTCGTGACCGAAACGGGTGGGCAGCCCATCGGGCCGCTCTGCCGGACCGTCAACTCGTCCTCGAACGCGGGCCGATGGACACCCGGGGAAACTCGGGCACCCACACGGCGTCGGCCGGCAGCTCCATCACATGAGCTTTTATCGCCGAAGCAATGTGCGCAGGCGCGCGTCAGTGAATAGTCTTCTTTCTCAAGTCAGCACCACATGACCGAAGTTGACAGCCCGCTTGCGCAGTACATGCATGCCACGTACAGGAGATTGCGGTGATTGCCCCTCAAGGTCGTATCGGGCTGTCGCCTGCGCACGAGACAGCCCCGCAGCAGGGGCCGGATCCGGGGCTCGCGGCGATCGCCCCCGGCTCCCCACGATGTCCGGGCAGTCTTCTCACCAGCGGCGCGGAACCGGTGCCGGACCGCCTCGCCCGACGCCCTCGCCGGCCCGCCCGCCAAGGACGCCGGGCATACGGGCCCGGCCGGCCCCATGGTCGTTCGCCCAGCGCGACGCGCTCCCCCTACGTCGGCGTCCGCCACGACGGACGCCCACCCGGAGGCCTGAAAAGTGCCTGTTGATCATCCCCGTGCGCACCGTCCTGCGCATGGTGAGGAACTGTTCCCCGCACCCGAGAGAACACCGGCGGGCCGGCCGTGAGACGTCAACCGGCGTTCGACCGGCATCCGGCGCGGGACGACACCCGGTTGCGCGCGGTGGTGGAGGACGCCGCGATGGGCAGGTGGGAAGGCGCATCGGAACTGCTGACCGCGACCGGCGCCGACTGGGACCGCCGGATCTTCCGCCTCCAAGTGCTCGCCCGCGCGGGGGCCCGGCTCACCTTCGCCGACACCTGGGCACAGGCCGAACCCCGTTCCCCTCATGCGCTGGCCCTGCTCGCCACCGTCCTGGCACTGCGCTCGATGGCCGGCCCACGGGGACAGGGCAGCGGGCCGGACATGGAGGCGGCCTGGGAGACCTGCCATGCCGCCAGTGATGCGTTGCCGGCCGATCCCACGCCGTATGTCGTGATGCTCGCCCTGCTGCGCTTCCACTCCCCGCCACGCGACCGGCAGTGGCGGGAGACGGTGCACACCGTGTGGCAGGAGATCGAGGAACGCGACCCGTGGAACAGGGAGGCGCACCACGAGCTGCTCACCTACATGTTCCCTGACCAGCACGGCGTGGCGGGCGAGATGTTCCACTGGGCGCAGGAGCGGTGCGCCCATGTCCCCCGCGGGATGCCGCTGCACGTCCTGCCACTGGTCGCGCTCGCCGAGTCGCACCGGATGCGGATGAAGAAGGAAGGCCACCGGTACGGCCTGACGGTCCACCCCTGGACGGACAACCCGTCGACCCAGCAGGCGTGGGTGAACTGGTGGACGTACCGGGCCCCTTCCATGCCGCACGCCGCCTTCCATGAGGACGCCAACTACCTGGCCCATGCGATGTCCTTCGCGAATCAGCACCGGGCGGCGGCCGAGGTGTTCGACGCCATCGGCCCGTACGCCACGGATGTGCCGTGGAGCTATTGCGGAGACGCCCAGCAGCTCTTCGCCCGGCATCGGAAATGGGCGGTCAAGGGGTCCGCACCGTAGCCCCGGCCGAGGTTGTTCCGCACGTCACCGCGCCACCAACAGGAGAGGTCCCAGCCATGCCACTGGAGATTCCAAGCGTCACGCAGACGGAGGAGGAGCGCCTCGCCGAACTGGGCATCGCCCAGACGTTGGACCGTTCGATGTCCGGGCGGCAGAATTTCGCCGTCTCGTTCACCATCATCAGCATCCTGTCCGGCTGCCTGACCATGTACGGCTTCGGGATGAACACCGGCGGACCGGCCCTGATCATGTGGGGCTGGGTGCTGGTCGGTCTGATGACCCTGTTCGTGGGCCTGGCCATGGCCGAGGTCTGTTCCTCCTATCCGACCTCCGCCGGCCTCTACTTCTGGGCGCACAAACTCGCTCCGCAGCGGTCCGCGCCGGCCTGGGCGTGGTTCACCGGCTGGTTCAACACGCTCGGCCAGGTGGCCGTGACCGCGGGCATCGACTTCGGCGCCGCGTCTTTCCTCAATGCCTATCTGAAACTCCAGTTCGGCTACGCCGCCACTCCCGCCCACACGATCCTGCTCTTCGGCGTGATCCTCCTGCTGCACGCCGTGGTGAACACCTTCCGGGTGCGCGTGGTCGGCTTCTTCAACACCGTCTCGGTGTGGTGGCACCTGATCGGCGTCGTGGTCATCGTCGGCGCGCTGCTGGTGATCCCCGAGAAGCACCAGTCACCCGCTTTCGTCTTCACCGAGTTCGTCAACAACACCGGCTGGGGCTCCGCGGTCTATGTCGCGCTCATCGGCCTGCTGATGGCGCAGTACACCTTCACCGGCTATGACGCCTCCGCCCATATGACGGAGGAGACGAAGAACGCCTCGGTCGAGGGGCCGAAGGGCATCGTCCGCTCGATCGTGGTGTCCTGGGCCGCCGGATTCGTGCTGCTCTTCGGTCTGACCTTCGCCATCCAGTCCTACACCGGCGCGCTGGAGTCGGGCACCGGGGTGCCGCCGGCCCAGATCTTCCTGGACGCGCTCGGCGCGAGCACCGGCAAGCTGATGCTGCTCGTCATCATCGGGGCCCAGCTGTTCTGCGGGATGGCGTCGGTGACCGCGAACTCCCGCATGATCTACGCCTTCTCCCGCGACGGGGCGCTGCCGTTCTCCGCCGTCTGGCACAAGCTCCACCCGGGGACCCGCACCCCGACCAACGCGGTGTGGCTCGCCGCGGGCGGTGCGTTCGTCCTCGGTCTGCCGTACCTGTTCAACACGACCGCGTACGCCGCCGTCACCTCCATCGCGACGATCGGGCTCTACATCGCCTACGTGGTGCCCACGCTGCTGCGTCTGCGCCAGGGCGAGAACTTCCGGCGCGGCCCCTGGCACCTGGGCCGCTGGTCGAAGCCGGTGGGCGTGACCGCGGTCGGCTGGGTCGCGGTCATCACCGTGCTGTTCATGCTGCCGCAGCAGAGCCCGGTGACCCTGGAGACCTTCAACTACGCGCCCCTCACCGTGGGTGTGGTGCTGGTCTTCGCCGGTACCTGGTGGCTGGTCTCCGCCCGCAAGTGGTTCCTCAACCCGCAGCACCCGCGCAGCAACCCGGCGCAGGGCTCGGCGCCGGAGCGAACGGCTTCCGCCTCGCACTAGGCGGCCGCCGGCCACGGGGGTGGGGGGGGGGGGTGCCCCCCCCCCCCCCCGCCCCCCCCCCCCCCCCCCCCCCCCCCCCCCCCCCCGGCTCCGCACGCCCCGCCTTCCCCATGCGATGCGGTGGTCGTGCCCCTTCTCGCCTCGACGCCGAAGCCTCCGCTCCGGCGTTGATTGCCCGGTAAACGTTTGTTGATTGCCTTCACTCACTCTGTGACTGTCGGTAAATCGGGGGCGAGACGAGGAAAATAAGTGCCGGATACACGTGTCACGGTGACAGTGCACGCCGCCGACCCGCTCAGTCGGGCCGGGGTCGTCAGTCACCTCCAGCACCAGCCCACCGTCGAGCTTGTCCAGCACCAGACCGGAACAGCGGTCAGGGAGCGGACGGAGCAGACGGAACGTGGCAGAGCGAATGAAGGCGGCGGGGAAGCGGTCGGAACCGTGGCGATCATGCCCATCGACCGGTTCGACGACCTGGCCGCGGCCGAACTGAGGCGGCTCATACGGGGCGGCGAGCAGCGCGTCGTCCTCATTGCCCGGGATCTGCGCGAGCCGGAGCTGATGACGGCCGTGGAGTACGGCGTACGGGCCATCCTGTGGCGCCATCAGGCCACCCCGCAGCGGCTGTTACGGGCGGTGCAGAGCGCGGCGCGCGGCGAGGGCGACCTGCCACCGGACCTGATCAGCACACTGCTCACCCAGGTGGGGCAGCTGCGGCGGTCGGTAACGGCCTCGCCCTCCGTCGGGTACGTACCGACGCTCGGAATGGCGCCGCGCGAGGTCGATGTACTGCGGCTGATCGCCGAGGGGCTGGACACCCGGCAGATCTCCGAGAAGCTCGCCTACTCCGAGCGCACCGTCAAGAACATCCTGCATGCCCTGATGACGCGGCTCCAGTTGCACAACCGCGCGCACGCCGTCGCCTATGCGCTGCGGGAGGGCTACATCTGATGGGCACGGCAGGAAGCACGGAAACGGGTGGGGACGCGGAGACAGGTGCGAATGCAAGAGCAAGGGGCGCAGCGGTGACGGAGTGGGCACAGGAAGCGGCGGGTCGCCGGGCGGGGGAACGCGCATGATGCACGAGGTCGATGAGGCGCTCCGGCGGGTGCTGCGCGGCGGGGTGCTGCCGGACGGCACCGGGGACGTCGCGTTCGAGGCGCCGACCCGCGACTGGGCGGCGCGGCGCAACGCCCCCACGCTCAATGCGTATCTCTACGACATCCGGGAGGAGGTCGCCCGCCGCGAGCGCGGGACGATCGCGGAACGGGACGCCGCCGGGGTGGTCGTGCGCCGGCGTCAGCCGCACCGCTGGTTCCGGCTGTCCTACCTGGTCACGGCGTGGACCACCCGCCCGGAGGACGAGCACCGGCTGCTGTCCGCCGCGCTGGGGTGCCTGCTCTCGCACGAGATCCTGCCGGCGGCCGCGTTGCCGGACGCGCTCCGCGGGCCGGCGGTGAGCATTCCGCTCACCGTCGCCGTGCCCCCGCCCGAGTCCCGCTCGATCGCCGACATCTGGTCGGCACTCGGCGGCGAACTCAAGCCGTCCCTGGACGTGGTGGTCACCGTGCCCTTCCCGGTCTCGCCGTCGTACGAGGTGGCGCCGCCGGTCACGGAGGGCGCGGTCACGGTCGTCCACGGAATCGACGGCGTGCCCGGCGACTCCCGGCCCCGGATGCTCCGGTCCGCTCCGGGTGCCGCGCCCGCGCAGGGCAGCGAGGGGGAACGGTGACGGGCAGCACGGCAGGCGACACTCCCGGCGGCGCCCTGCTGACCCGGCTGGCGGGGCTGCGGGAGCGGGTGGCCGGGCTGGTCGAGCGGCGCAGCGCCGACGATCCGACGGCTGCGGACCCGCTACGCGGGCTGTATGTGACCCCGGAAACGGCCCGACGGCTGGCCGCGCAGCCGCCGACGGACGCCGATCCGTCCCTCGGCGAGAGGTTGGCGGGTCAGGCACGGACCGGCGAGCCGGCCGACGAGGCAGCGGACCGATCGGCCGCGCTCGCCGGGCGGTTCGGGCTGTCGGCCCTGGACCTGCATATCCTCCTGGCCGCGCTCGCGCCCGATGTGGACCGGGGCTTCGAGCCGCTGTACGGCTACCTCAACGACGATGTCGGACGTCGCCGGGCCACGGTCGCGCTGGCGCTGGACCTCGCGGGCACCGGCCCGTACGACCCCGCGGCCCGCGCCCGCTTCCACCCCGCCGCGCCGCTGCTGTCCGGTGGGCTACTCGTCATCGAGGACGAGGACCGGCCGCTGCCGGGACGGGCGCTGCGGGTGCCGGAGCGGGTGGTGGCCCATCTGCTGGGGGACGACGGCCTCGACCCGGAACTCGGCACCGGTGAGGTCGAGTTGCTGGCGGCGGGACAGCCGGCCGCCGGCCGTACCGGAAGCGAGGCCCGCACCGGGGACGAGGCGTTCGCCGGGCGGCTCGCCGGGCTCGCGAGTGAGCGGCCGCTGGCCGTACATCTGCGGGAGCGCCGGCCCGGTACCGCCGCCGCACCGGTGACCGACGGGCTGCGGCGCGCCGGGCTGCCCGTGCTGCGGTACCGGCCGGACGGCCGGCACGGTGACGGGATGGGCCTCGCGGGGGCGCTGCTGCGGGAGGCGCGGCTGCGGCGGGCCGCGGTCGTCGTGGGGCCGCTGCCGGAGCGGCCCGACGGACTCGTCAGGGCGCTGGCGGGCCGGGACGTACCGGTGGTCTTCTTCGGGAGCGAGCCGTACGACCCGGGCTGGGCCCCGGATTCCGGGCTGTTCGCGCTGGAGGCGCCGGATGCCGGGGCGGCGGCGGGTGAGGTCTGGCGCACCGAACTCGGCGCCGTGGACGAGGGTTTCGACCTGGCCGCGGCCGTGGCGCCGTACCGGCTGGGCGCCGCCCAGATACGCCGGGCGGCCCGTGCCGCCACCGCCCTCGCCGCCTTCGACGGGACGCCGGTGACCGCCGCCCATGTCCAGCACAGCGCGCGTCAGCAGTCCGCGCCGCTGCTGGACCGGCACGCCCGGCGCATCCGCCCCGCCGTCGGCTTCGACGGGCTCGTCCTGCCACCCGAACCGCTGACGCTGCTGCACGAACTGGTGCAGCGGGCGCGGCATCGGGAGAAGGTGCTGGGCGAGTGGCGGCTGCGGACCGGCGGCGGGCGCGGCCGGGGCGTGGTGGCCCTGTTCGCCGGGGAATCCGGTACCGGAAAGACGCTCTCCGCGGAGGTCGTGGCCGGCGAACTGGGCCTGGATCTCTATGTGGTGGAGCTGTCCGCGGTGGTGGACAAGTACATCGGGGAGACCGAGAAGAACCTGGAGCGGATCTTCTCCGAGGCCGACCGCACGGACGCCGTGCTGCTCTTCGACGAGGCGGACGCCGTCTTCGGCAAACGCTCGGAGGTCAAGAGCTCACACGACCGGTACGCGAATCTGGAGAGCGCGTATCTGCTCCAGCGGCTGGAGGCATTCGACGGGATCGCCGTCCTGACCACCAACCTGCGGGCCAACATCGACGAGGCGTTCACCCGGCGGCTGGATCTGGTGGTCGACTTCCCGTTCCCGGACGCCGAGCAGCGCATCGCGCTGTGGCGCTCCTGCCTGGCCGCCACCCCCTGCGCGGACGACCTCGCTCTCGATGTCTGCGCCAAGGAGTACGAGCTGTCCGGCGGGGCGATCCGGTCGGCCGCGGTGACCGCGGGCTATCTCGCGGCGGGCCGCGGCGAGGCGGTGTCGGCCGAGGACATCCGGGCCGGGGCCCGGCGCGAGTACCGCAAGATGGGGCGGCTGGTGCCGGACGCTTCGCCGTTGTGGACCTGAGGGTCCCGGTGCGGCCGGGGTCTGGCGGGGTGCCCGCCGGCCCCGGCCCGCGTCACTGACCCTCGGCGATCTTCCAGTCCTGCCGGTCGAAGGGCCCGTCGGCGCACTTGAAGGACACCGCGCCCTTGTCGTTCTGCATGTCGGTCAGACATTCGTCGTTGCTCACGTTGACGATGCGGGTGAGGCCGTTGCCCGTGTCCACCAGCCGCCACTTCTGATGGGGCGGCAGCTGGCCCGAGGCCAGTTGCTCCGGGTCGGCCTTCATGAGCTCGACCTCGTTGGTGCCCGGCTTCAGCTGGGCCACGCCGCCCGGGGCGCTGCCCGGCTCCAGGGAGACCGTGTTGTCCTCGGGGTAGTGGTGGATGGTCCACCACTGGTTGCGGCCGAACTGGTCGTCCGTCCAGGTGGCGCTCTGGCCGATCTGTGTGCCGTCCTCCTGACCGCCCCCATTGGCCTGGAGGTACCAGCCGCCGTTGGCGCCGGACTTGATGGTCTGCTGTGCCGGCCCCTCGTCCTTCGGCTCGTCGCCGCCGGCGGGCTCCTCGGGCTTCTCCTCCGGCTTCTCCTCGGGCTTCTCCTCCGGCTTCTCGGAAGGGGCCGGCGCGGACGGCTTCTCTTCCTTCTGCGGCAGCTTGTGGGACGCGCCGGCCTTCTCCCGCGCGCTCGACGTCAGCTTGGGCACGGCTCTGAACCACATGGCCACGAAGGCGATCGCCGCCACGAGCAGCAGCGACAGCACCGCCATCGCCCAGCGCGGCAGCACGGACGGCTGGAGGTAGGTGCCGTGCAGCTCGGTCGGCTCCGGGACTCCGGCACGCTGCACGGTGACGGTGAACGGGTGCTTGTTGATCCCGCCGACCCAGCTCACCGTGCCCGGACGGATATTGAGGCGCGTGAAGGCGGCCCGGCCCGGCGCGACCTGGACCGATGCCGGCTCGGGTTCGACGGTGAGGGCGTCACCGTTCTCGCGGCCGGAGAGGGACACCGTCAGCGGCTGGTTGCCGAGGTTGTCGACGGCGACCGACGCCTTGGCGCGCCACCGGCCGCGTACGGTCAACGGCACCAGTTCACAGCGGAGTTCGGAGAACGGCCCCACCGTGATCTGGCCCTCGACGACATCGCGGATCTCCGGATGTTCCGTCGGCTCGACGCGGATGCCGAACGGCGTCGGCCCCGCCACGGCGTCCGGCGTACGCGGAGGCGCGAACTCGACCTGCGCCGTGCCCTCGGCACCGGGGTACAGCCGCAGCACATCCGGCTCCACCCGTGTCCAGCCCGCCGCGTCGCCGGCCGGCCGCAGCCGGTACTCCTCCACGGTGTCGCCCGTGTTGCGTACCCGCAGCCTTACCCTCGCGACGGAACCGGGGTCGACGGTGGTCGAAGGCGGTTCCAGTGAAGTCCACATGCTCACCAGTGCAGTCAACCGGCTGCGCCGGGTCCGGGTCAGCGTGCGGAAGGGCAGAGCCGGGGGCAGAGTCGGATGTCCTTACGGCTCCTTGCACCGCAAGCCGCCCCGCGGGCCACCCCTGGGAGGGCCGGTAGCCGGAGGCCGTACATCACCTCGGGCGCGCTGCGGCATGCCGGCACCGCCCGCGCCGAGAGCAGGGCGGGGCGGGCCCCGGTCGGACTCGCCGGGGCCGGGCACCGTGCGGTCGCGGGCGGACCACGACCGTCCCCGGGAGAAGGGGTCGCCCAGCCCCCGTTCGAGGGCGAGGGCCTGCGCCGCACACTCCGGAGCCGCCCGGGCCCGGCCGGTCCCGAACGATGTGCCGCAAGTGATCCGGGCCCAGGTCAGCGTCTCCCGGCACGGGTGTCGAGCGCGACGGCATCGCCGCCGCGCCTGCCGACGGAGGGCCGCCGGCTGCCGCGGAGATCGGGCGCGCTTCCGGTCCCCCACCGCGAGCACGAGGGTCAGTTCGTGGGCGTCCTGGGCGCTGAGCAGGAGGTCAGGGACCGGCCGCGGGCTCTCGGGGAGTGCGCGCACCGCCGGTCCGTACGTCCCGGTGCCGGACCGCGGGGCCCGGAGCAGACGTTGGGCACGTGCCGCGGCCCTGTCGTCGCCGTGCCGCCGGGCGCTGTCCACGGCGCGGCGGATCAGCGGTTCGAGCTCGCGGTGGCGCGCGGTGCTCCGGAGCGCATACGACCACGCGGTGAGGAGGTCCACGGCGGACCCCAGCAGTTCGGGGGACGCGCCCAGGGCCCACTCCACGGCCGCGTACAGCCGCGGGTGCGCGGTGTGCAGCCACTCGCGCGCGGCGTCGGCATCGGCGAACGCACCGCCCGAGCGGTCCGGGCGAGCCGGGCGGTGCGGCGGATCCGGCGGGCCGCCGTGCGGCGCGATCAGCCGCGACGCGGTCAGGACGGTGTCCCGCACGTGGTCGAAGAAGCGGTGCTGTGCCGCCGTCCGCTCGGCAGGGCTGTCCTGGCGTTCGCCGAGCCGCCGGGCGAAGAGCCCGACCAGATCGTGATAGCGGTAGCGGTCATCGCCGTGCACCTCTATGAGCCCGGCATCGACCAGCGCCTCGACCGCCGCCTCCGCCGCGTCGTCCGTGGTGTCCAGCAGCGCGGCCGCGGCGGCCCGGCAGAAAGTCGGCATGCTGCCCAGGGCGAGGGCCCGGAAGGCGTGGCTGAGACCGAGCCCGAGCGCCTCGTAGCCGAGCCGGAAGGTCGCTTCCACTCCCAGGTCGCCCACGCGCAGCTCGTCGAGCCGCCGCTGCTCGCTCAGCCGGGCCACGAGGTCGGCCACGGCCCAGCCCGGCCGGGACGCCAGCCGGGCGGCGGCGATGCGTACCGCGAGCGGCAACCCGCCGCAGACGGCGACCAGTTCGCGAGCTGCTTCCGGCTCGGCGGCCGCCCGCTCCGCCCCCACGATCGCGCCGAGCAGCCCCAGCGCCTCCGCTTCGGCCATCACCTCCACGTCGACCCGGCCCGCCCCGGGCAGCGCGAGCGTCCGCGCACGGCCGGTGACCAGCACCGCGCTCCCCGGCGCCCCGGGCAGCAGCGGCCGCACCTGTGCGCTGTCGCGGGCGTTGTCGAGGAGTACGAGGACCCTGCGGTCGGCGATCAGCGAGCGGTACAGGGCGGACTTCTGCTCCAGCCCGTCCGGTACGGCGCTCTCCGCGACGCCGAGCGCGCGCAGGAAGTGCGTCAGCACGGCGCCGCTGTCGGCCGGGGCCCGGCCGGTGCCCTGCAGATCCACATACAGCTGCCCGTCGGGGAAGCAGGCCCGTACGGAATGCGCCACATGCAACGCCAGCGCGGTCTTACCGACCCCGCCGAGCCCACTGAGCGTGGCCACCACCGGCGCCCGCCCACCAGCCGCCCCGCGCAGCGCCGAGGCCAGGTGGGCGACGGCCTCCGTACGCCCGGTGAAATCGGCGATGTCGGGCGGGAGCTGAGCCGGTACGGGCGACGGCGGGGCGATACACGGGGCGTTCGGGGCGGGGCGGGGCAGGCGGGCGCGGCTGTCGTCAAGGCCGGGGCGGTCAGGGCGGGCACCGTCGGGACGGGGGCGGACAGGCCCGGCGCGGTCAGGACGGGCGCCGTCGGGACGGGCACGCCCGTCGGCGGGGCCGGAAACACGCCGGGCCCCGGGGCCGGTACCGGGCTCGTTCCCAGCCCCGGGCCCACGCCCGTAGCCCCCCGGCCGCGCGCACAACTCCTCGTGCAGCGACCGGAGTTCCGTCCCCGGACCGGTGCCGAGTTCGGCGTCGAGGGTGCGGCGGGTGGCCGCGTAGACCGCGAGGGCCTCCGCCCGGCGGCCCGCGCGGTGCAGGGTCAGCATCAGCAGGGCCTGGGTGTGTTCGCGCAGCGGATGCTCGGCGGCGAAGGCCCGCAGTCCGGCGATCGAGTCGCCCCCCGGACCGGCCCGCCCGCCCAACTCCAGTGCGCAGTCGAAGAGTTCCTCCTGCGCGGTGACGCACAGTTCGGTGAGCCGGTCGCGCTGCCGCTGTGCGTACGGTCCGGGCAGTCCGGCCAGCGCCATACCCTCCGGAAGGGCCAGCGCACCCCGCAGCTGCTCGTACGCGCCCGCGGTGTCGCCCGCACCCCGCAACCGGCGCGCCGTGACCAGCCGCCGCTCGAAGCCGGCCGCGTCCAGTGCCTCGCCGGGGACCCGTAGCGCGTAGCCGCCGCCCGACGACACCAGCAGCTGTCCGTGCTGCCGGGGCGCCCGCTCCGGCTCCAACAGGCCGCGCAGCCGGGAGATATACGTCCGTACGGTGCCCACCGCCCGCGGCGGCGGCCGCTCGTCCCACAGCGCGTCCACCAGCTGTGGTACGGGGACCGGCCGGCCGGCGTGCAGGAGCAGCATCGCCAGTACGGCGCGCTGTTGCGGCGGGCCGAGCGGCAGCGGACGGCCTCCGCGCCAGGCCCGCACCGGGCCGAGCACCTGAAACCGCAGCCGGCCGGCCCGGTCCGGGCTGCCCGCCCGCTCCGCGCCCGACGGCTCGTTCGCGTCGCTGTGCACCGCCAGCTCGCTCCCCTGCCCCTGTCGACCTGCCACGCCACCCCTTTGGACCAGCGCTGATGTGCCGGCCGTACCAAACGTAGCCCAGCATGCGGACACCGATTCCAGGAAAACGTCTGATATTGACCCAACGCCCATTCCCCCGTCTTTCTCCGGCCGCCGGGGCTTCCCGCCGACGCTCACCAGCGTTTCCAGTGCCCATCGATGTCCGGCAGGGCAATCGCACTGCCCGTTCGGCTCCCCTTCCGCCTCTGGAGTCGATCAGCGCTGCGGCCGAAAATCGGCGTGGGGCCACCTGGGCCGGGCCACGGGGCCCTTCAGGACGGACCCCGGACCAACGAATCACCGGCCGCCAGAACGGAGCCCTCGTGCACGCACACGAACGGCGGGCCACGGGAGGGGAATCGGCGCCACGCACCGCGACCCGCGGACCCGAGCGCCCCCGCACCCCCGCACCGGCCCTGTCCACCCATGGGCCGGATGCGCTGCGCACCCTCCAACGGACCGCGGGCAATGCGGCGGTCGCCCGCGCGCTGGCGCCGGAGCGGACAAAAGAGCCACAGCAGGTGCAGCGGTACGCGGAGGGCGAGGCCGCGCACGGCTTCGACAAGGTCTCCACGCAGGGCGGTATCGCCCTCCGGGGCCGGCAGGAGGCCTACGCCGACGCGGACATGATCACCGCCGCCGCGCACAGCCTCGACTCCCAGGAGCGGGTGCCGATCACCCTGGAGCGCGGGGCGGCGGTGCAGGTCGGTGAGCGCACCCTGTACCGGGTGCTGCCCGTGTACAAGGACGCGGCCAGGGCGGAGGCCGCCGTACGGGCCGCCGGGCGGAATGCGGAGGGGGCCGGTCACGAGCCCGTACGCGGGGACACCGGCGCCCAGCGCGACGACAAGCGTGCGGCCTACCTGCGGTCCCTGACCGACCCCCCGGAGGTCCGGCAGCTGGTCGCCCTCACCCAGCGCATCGTGGCAGCGCGCCAGGCGCGGGGCGAACCGCGCAGCTCCACCGTCGACGGCCTGCGGGCCGAGGCCATGAAGCTGGCGGTGGCCACGATGGGCGGCGGCTGGGTCGCCGCCCATTTCCCCTACCCGGAGCGCGCCGGCCGGGAGGGGCTGACCGACCTCGCCGTCCTGATGCCGGGCCTGACCTCCGAGTTCCTCGCCGGCCTCCCCGCCGTCGAGAACCAGGAGGCCCAGGTGCACGAGCTGCTCATCACGCTCCCGAACGACTGTCAGGCAGCGGCCGCCCAACTCATCGGCAGGCCGGCGGACGGCGGGCTCAGCGTGCGGCGTGACGCCCCCGCCGTCGGCGAGAACCACTACGTCGACCTGACCGCAGCGGCCCCGGACGGCTGGGCGAACCACTTCGCCGCCGTCATCCTCCGCGACGGCTCCGACAGCCTGACGTACGAGGCGGCCGCCGATCGCACCAGTGCCCTTCAGCACGGCAAGTCCCTCGGCTACTTCGCGCTGTACGGGCGGGCAGGGACCGACCAGTCCTTCGACACCGTCATCCGGGCCCAGAACCTGGCCTACGCAGCACGGACGGCGCCGCCCACGTGACCGAACGGGCAGTGCGCTCTGCCCCCGACGACGCCCGTTCGTCTCTACAGCCGGGGCCGCCCGTCCGCCAGGGTTGAAAACGTAGGGCGCAGAGACGGCCAGCAGTGGTCAGCAGGTGATGGGGGAGGAACGACGTGCGGGCACAGGATCGGCAGCCGGGCCCGGGGAGCGCACGCCCGGGGGCGGCGCACCCCGCCCGTACGACGCCCTCCCCGGCTTCCGACGCGGCCCGTCAGACGGCGGCCGGCGAGGCGGAGCGGCTCACCCCGGAGGCGGCCGCCGCCCTCCAACGGGCCGTGGGCAACGCGGCGTTCTCGGCCGCCCTGGCCGGCCAGGAGCAGCACCGGCACGGCCCCGGCTGCGGACACGGCGCACCCCCCGCCGTGCAGCGCTCGGCGGTCCACGATGTCCTGCGCACACCCGGCCGCCCCCTCGACGAGCCGGTCCGCGCCGACATGGAGACGCGCCTGGGCGCGGACTTCTCCGACGTGCGGGTGCACACCGACACCTCCGCCCATGCATCGGCCGAGGCCGTCCAGGCCCATGCGTACACCTCCGGTTCGCACATCGTCTTCCAGCGCGGCCGCTACGACACGTCCTCGGCGTCCGGCCGCCACATGCTCGCCCACGAACTGACCCACGTCATCCAGCAGCGCAACGGCCCGGTCGCGGGCACCGACCGCGGCGACGGGACGAAGGTGAGCGATCCGTCCGACCGGTTCGAGAGGGAAGCGGAAGCCAACGCGAGCCGGGTGCTGTCGGCAGAGGTGCAGCGGACGGACGGCCCCGCGCCCGCCCCGGACCACGGCACCACGGGCGGGCATCAGCCCGTGCAGCGGACATTCAAAATCGCGAACAAGACCGTCCAGACCGCTGACGATGTCCTTCCCGTCGAATCGCTGATCGCCAAGGGCAAGGCACGCCATGCCCGTTGGGACAAGGACTTCCAAACCAAGGTCCGCGACGAACTCGTCAAGATGGCGGGCGAGGAGCAGGACCTCGGGCGGTACGGCTCGTACGAGGATCTCCTGGACTTCGCCGAGAAGCGGGTCCGCGCGGCTGCGGCGGCCCACCTCCCTCCGGTGGTCCCCACCGCCATCAAGACCGGTGCGTCGAACCCGGAGCACACGGCAGCGAAGATCTCCGAGACCGAGCAGATCCACCGCCTCGCCGAGGTCCGCCGGCGGCTGTCGCTGCGCGGGACGGAACAGGACCTCGACGGTTTCCGCAATCGCCAGAAGATGGTGAACCCGTTCAAGCACAAGCCGACCGGAAACGCCTACTCCATCGGCCATACCGGAAACTTCGTCCTGGGCGGCCCCCAGGAAGGCGAGTACGACGTGCTCTTCGAACGCGCCGCGAACAGCAGCGGCCTGTCCGACAAGGAACTCGCCAAGCATTTCATCCGGGCCCTGACCGAGCCGGGATATGACTTCGATGGCATGAGCGAGGACGGCCGCAAATACTGCACCAAGGTGGTCGCCATCATCCAGGGCGCCGAATTCCGCCGGGCCGCCGCCAACCCGACCGTGGCGATCGCCGCCTTCAACCAGGTCGTCACCGGCGAGGCCGGCACGCTGCACGAGGCCCTCAACCGGTACGCCATCTTCGCCAAGGCCAAGGGGAATTCCGCCACCGGCGGCTCCAAGGACTCGCAATTCCACCGTGATGGGGATGTGGACCAGGAGGACGGGGACTTCAAGAAGCGGGCGATCAACGAATACCAGGCACTCGCTCAGCTGGTCTCCGCCAACGACTTCGACCCGAACGATGCGGAAGAGTTCTACAAGGGGTGCGACAAGATCGCGGCCACCTCGATGACCTCCTTCACCGCCACCTTCGAATACGCGATGCCCTGACCCCCATCGCCCGCAATTCCTTTCCTCGTCAGCACACCGCACGAGCAGCAATCGAACCGGCCGGTTCGCCTATCCAGGGAGTAACAGAACATGCCCACCTACCTGTCCCCCGGCGTCTATGTCGAGGAAGTCGCCAGCGGTTCGCGGCCCATTGAAGGGGTCGGGACATCGGTGGCGGCCTTCGTAGGTCTCGCTCCCACCGGTCCGCTCAATGAGCCGACCCTGGTGACGAACTGGTCCCAGTACGTGGCCGCCTTCGGGGAGTTCACGGACGGGTACTACCTCGCGCACTCCGTCTACGGGTTCTTCAACAACGGCGGCACGGCGGCGTATGTCGTACGGGTCGGCGGGTCCGACGACGACGGAGCGCAGCAGGCCGCCGCGGCCCCGGAGGCGCCCAGGGCGCTGACCGCCGGTGAGCCGAGTGCGCTCGGGGCCTTCAAGGTCTCGGCGATCGCGGCCGGCGCCGCCAACGGCGGGGCGCTCACCGTCGAGGTGCAGGACGTCGAGGGCGAGGGCGGCGCCGACCGGTTCAAGCTGAACGTCAAGGACGGCGACAAGGTCGTCGAGAGCTTCGACGTCAGCGCGAAGAAGAGCTCGCGGAACTATGTCGTCACGCAGGTCAAGCAGCGTTCCAAGACGATCGTCGTCGAAGAGGCCGCCCCGGCGGCGCAGCTGACGAAGCCGGACGCGCAGCAGGTCACGCTGGCCCCGCCCACCGCCGCGCCCGCGGCGCCGGCCGGGAACGGCGCGGTCGAGCGGCTCGCCTCCGGCCAGTTCATCGGCGACTCCGCCGACCGCACCGGCTTCGGCGGCCTGGAGGCGCTCGACGAGGTCAACATGGTGGCCGTGCCCGACCTGATGGCCGCCTACCAGCAGGGCCTGATCGATCTGGAGCAGGTCAAGGCCGTCCAGCTCGGCCTGGTCGCGCACTGCGAGCTGATGGGTGACCGGATGGCGATCCTGGATCCGCCGCCGGCGCTCAACGCCCGCGACATCCGTAAGTGGCGCCAGGAGGTCGCGGGGTACGACTCCCGCTACGCCGCGCTCTACTACCCGTGGATCAAGGCCTTCGACCCGGCCACCGGCCAGACCCGTACCATCCCGCCGTCCGGGCACATGGCCGGTGTGTGGGCCCGTAACGACTCCGAGCGCGGCGTCCACAAGGCCCCCGCCAACGAAATCGTCCGCGGGGCCGTCGACCTGGAGCTCCAGATCACCCGCGGCGAGCAGGATCTGCTGAACCCGGTCGGCGTGAACTGCATCCGGGCCTTCCCCGGCCGCGGCATCAGGGTGTGGGGCGCGCGGACCATGGCCTCCGACCCGGCCTGGCGCTACCTGAACGTGCGGCGCTACTTCAACTACCTGGAGGAGTCGATTCTCATCGGCACCCAGTGGGTGGTCTTCGAGCCGAACGACGCGGCGCTGTGGGCCCGTATCCGGCGCAACATCTCGGCGTTCCTGGTGAATGAGTGGCGCTCGGGCGCCCTGTTCGGGCAGCGGCCCGAGGACGCCTTCTATGTGAAGTGTGACGCGGAGACCAACCCCGCCGAGTCCGTCGACCTGGGCCGGGTCGTGTGCGAGATCGGCATCGCGCCGGTCAAGCCCGCCGAATTCGTGGTATTCCGGCTGGCCCAGTTCTCGGGCGGCGGCGGGGAGCTGGAGGAGTAAGCACCATCCGCATCCGGGCCCGGCGCCCTTCCTTCCTCCTCATCTCATCTCCCCTTCAGCTCTTTCTTCTCACCACAGGAGTGAACCACCTTGTCCCTTCAGCCCGGTGATGCCCTCACCTCACACAATTTCGGCCTTCAGATCGACGGCGTGATGGTCGAATACCTCCAGGAGGTCAGCGGACTGACCATGGAGCAGGACGTCATCGAATACCAGCAGGTCTCGGCGGACGGCAAGCCCGTCGTGAAGAAGATGCCCGGCACGAAGAAGGCCGGCGAATGCACGGTGACCCGCGGTATGACGCAGAGCAGCGCGTTCAGCGAGTGGATCAACAAGTCCATCGCGGGCGATATGGGTTCGGCCCGTAAGAACGCCACCATCATGATGATGGACTACCAGAACAACCCGGTGAAGCGTTACAACATGCGCAACGCCTGGTGCAGCAAGGTCGAGACCAGCGGGGTCAAGGCGGGCGACGCCGCCGCGCTGACCGAGCAGGTCACCATCGTCTTCGAAGAGCTGGTCATCGAGTAATGCGGCGCGAGGGCCCGGCGGGGGCGCAACAGCAACGCGAGCCGTTGCGTACGGAATTCGAGTTCGAGTTGCCACGCGGATTCGTGGACGAGTCCGGGACCGTGCACCGAAACGGTGCGATGCGGCTCGCGACGGCACGGGACGAACTGATCCCGCTGCGGGATGTGCGGGTGCGCGAGAATCCGGCATATCTGTCGGTCGTGCTGCTGGGCCGGGTCATCACCCGGCTCGGGACGCTCGCCTCCGTGCACGACGGGACGGTGGAGAACATGTTCGCCTCCGACCTGGCCTTTCTGCAGGACTTCTACCGGCAGATCAATGCGGAGGGGCATACCCGCGCCGCGGTGTCCTGCCCGCACTGCGAGGAGTCCTTCGAAGTGGAGCTGGCCGGGAGCCGCCTGGGGGAATCGTGACGTACGCGACCGGGCGTATCGAAGAGGAAGTCGCCTATCTCGCCTACCACTTCCACTGGGGCATCGACGACATCCTCGACCTCGAACACGCCGACCGGCGCGCGTACGTGTCACAGATCGCCGCCCTGGTGGAGCGGGCTGAAGGGAAGCAGTGACGGAGGATGGGGTTGTTCAGGTGGCGGCGGAGGTCGCGGGATGCCCAGGGTTCGCAGCCTGCGCAAGGGCCTGAGGCCGGGGCGGCCGCGGAGGCCGCGGAGGCCGCGGAGGCCGCGGAGGCCGCGGAGGCCGCTGCCGGGAGCGCGGACGGTGGCGGCGCGGGCGGCTGGTCCGCCGTGCCCCCCATCCAGCGGGTCCTGGGCACGCCGCGCCCGGTCGCGGAGCCCGGCTTCGCCGCGTCCCTGAGCGCGCACCGCAACCCCTCCTTCGGAGGGGAACTGGGGCATGACGTCCACGCCACGGCCCCCGCCGGTGTGCTGCGCGACGCCCTGGTGCCGGTCACCGGCCGCCCCGCCGACCTCGCACTCCCGGTCCTGCGGCTTCCGGTCGCGGGACGGGAGGGTGAGGCTCCGGACGGGAGCGAGGGGGCGGGGCCGGGCGTCGGGGGGCGTTTCGAGGTCCGGGGCGGGCCTGGGGTGCGTGCGGAGGCCCGGGGCGGGCCTGGCGCGCGTGCGGAGGCCCGGGCTGCGGCACGTACCGGGACTCGGGGCGGGGCCGCCGTGCAGCGGGCGGGGGCGTCGGGCGCGTCGCGTACCGAGACGCGGGATGCGGCACATACCGGCCAGCGGGATGCCGCCGCCGTGCAGCGGGCGGCGGCGCCGGGCGCGTCGCGTACCGAGATGCGGGATGCCGGTGGTCCGGGGAAGCCGGGTGTCGCACGTGGGGAGAGCCGCGGGGCGGCACGTGCGGAGAGCCGGGGTGCGGCACCTACCGGGACTCGGGGTGGGGCGCGCGTGGAGAGCCAGGGTGCGGCAGGTGCGGAGACGCCGGGTGCGGCACGTGGGGAGACTCGCGGGGCGGTGCCCATTGAAGGGCGAGCTGCGGCACGTCCGGTGATCCGGGATGCGGGGCCGGCGGAGACCCGGGATGCGGCCGCCGTGCAGCGGGCGGGGGCGCCGGGCGCTGCGGGTAACCCGACGGCTGCCGTTCGCGCTGCTCGTCAACCGGCTTCGGGGGGCGAGAGCGCGTCCGCGACCACCTCGCGGAACGACTCGCCGAACGCAGCGTCGGCCAATGCGCCGGGCTCGCCGCCTCCGGTCGCCTCGGCGGGCGGGCCGTCCGTCACGCCGTCCGTCCCCTCGTCCACCACACCGTCCGTTGCGCCGTCCGTCCGCCCGTCCACCACACCGCCCATCACGCCGGCTGTCGTGCCGTCGGGCGGCCTGCGGAGTGCACGGAGGTCGGCGGCCAAGCCGTCATCCAGCGGTGAGGGCGGGGTGCGTAGGGGTGGCACGGTCGCGCCCCATGCGGCGGTCGCGCCTGGTGCCACGGCCGCGCCTGGTGGTGAGGCTGAGCACGGCGGCGAGGCTGCACCCGGTGACGGAGGTGGAGCCGCTCGCTCCGCATCGCCTGGGGCGAGGTCGGCCGGCCTCCCCTCAGCCATGCCGGTAGCCAGGCCCGTACGAAAGGCCGTCGGCGCGCGGTCCCCGCTCACCTCGGCCGGCAAGGTCGCGATGCCGCCGCGCCGCCTGCGGCCGGCCACCGCGTCGAAGCCGTCGAGCAGCGACACCGCCCCCTCCGCCACCCACGCGCCCTTGCAGCGCACCGAAGCGCCAGCGCCCCCGGCCACCACGCGTCCGGAAGCGGCGCCCCCTGTCTCTCCCCCCTCCCCCCGCACCGCTGCCGCCGCACCGGCGAGCGAGGGTGCGGCACCGGCCCCCGCCGCTGTACGGCCTGACGCCCCCCACCGGGTCGTCCAGCGGCGGGCGGCCGGCCCACGCAAGCCGATCGGACCGAACCAGGGCAGCGCGCCGAAGACCGCCCTGACCACGGACGCCGTACCGGGTGCCGGCCCGGCGCCGGGTAAGGACGCGACCCCGCCGACTCCAGGCACCGCACCGAGCGCAGGCCCGCCGGCCTCAGGCACCGCACCAAGCGCAAGCCCGTCGGCCTCAGGCACGGCACCGAGCGCGGGCCCTGCCACTAACCCGCGACCGGTTTCGCGTACGTCCTCGCCCGATAACACGCCCCCACGCGCGGACTCCGACACCAGTGATCACGCAGCGCCGAGGGCGACGCCGAGTGCGACGCCGAGCCCGGCCGTGGGCGACGGCGACCGAACGCGTCGGCCGGTCCAGCGAGCCGTGCCGCAAGCCGCCCAGCGGCCTGCGGGGAATCCTGCGGTAACTGGCCGTCAGCGCCTCGGACTTGGCGCTCCGCTGCTCCCGGCCGCGGAGACCGACACACCGGCCAAGAACGTTCCGGCCAAGGACGTGGCAGCCGACGCACGACCGGCCCGGCCTCCGGCCGGTGGAAGCCGTACGCCGGACCGGGGACAGCCCTCACCCCCCGCGATCCCCCGAAAGCCGCTGATCGGCGCGCCTACGGAGTCCACCCCGGTCCGTCGCGAGGGCGCTGCACCGACGCCTGGGGCTACGCCGACACCGACACCGACATCGGCCCCCACAGCGACGCCGGCCGAATCACCGACCCCGGCACCGGCCTCGCTCCGAACGCCGCTCCCCACCTCGGGGCCGACCACGTCCCCAACCCCGGCACCGGCCCTGGCCCCGTTGCAGCGCTCCGCGAAGTCCCTCGAACGCCCCACCCCCGTAGGCCCGTTGCCGACCGCAAGCACACCGGAAAGCCGTACACCAGAGATCCACACCCCGGAGTCGCACACGCCGCAATCCCGCACGCCGAAAGCTCCCGCACAGGACTCCCCTACTAGCCAAGCGCCGACGAGCCAAACGACGGCGAGCCAAACGCTCACCAGCCCACCGCAGACAACCAGCACGCCCCACCCTCCCGCCGTCGCCCCCCTCGTCGCCCGTCGCGCGCCCCTCGCGTCCGCGCGTGCGCTGGACCCAGGTGCACGGCAACGGCCCACCGGCCACGGTGCGGAGGCCGCCGGACCCGCAGCGGTGCAGCGCTCAAGCGCGCAGGCACCACCCGCCATCCCCCTTCGCACCGCGACGAGCACGGCGCGCCCGGAGAGCCCCGCTGCCGCAGCGGGACCGGCGTCCCGACGAGCGGCAGCCGTCCCGGCCGTCGCCCTGCAGAAACCGGTATCCGCGCCGACACCCGCACGGACACCGAGCCCCTCGCGCACGGTCCGCACCGCGCCCCCCGTCCCCGGCATGCCCCTGGTGCAGCCCGCGCCCACCGCTCCCGGCGCCCCGGCACCCGCACCGTCCCCGAGCCCCGCACTCACCCCGTCCCACACGGTCCGCACCGCACCCGCCGCCCTCGGCATGCCCGTAGTGCAGCGCGCCGCCATCGCCCCCGGAGCCCCGGCACCGACCCCCACCACGGCCCCCCAGCCGCTCACGTCGCCGCCCCCCTCCACGCGCCACCAGTCAGCCACACGAACCACACCCCCCGGCCCCGGCCCCACCCCGCCAGCACCCTCCCGCCCCATCCAACGCACCCCCAACACCCCCAACTCCCCCACAGGAGCCGCCTCAAAGACCACCCAAAGCACCCCAGGCACCCCAACCTCCTCCACCACGCCCACCCCACCCCCCACCGAACCCACCACTCCCACCACCCTCACCCCCACCGACCCCGCCGCCCTCGACGCCCTCGCCCGGCGGCTGGTGGCGCCGCTCTCGCGGCTGCTCCGCGCCGAGTTGCGCGGGGATCGCGAGCGCATCGGCCGACTGCGCGATCACGGCCGCTGACCCGCTCCCGTCCACGTCCCCTCGCCCGTCCGCATCCCCGTCCCCTGTCCCCCATCCCGATCCCCGTCCCCGTCTCCCATCCCGATCCCCGACCCCCTCCAGCCCGCTCATCGCCACCTCACCCGAAAGAACCACCGACCATGCCTCAGGCCCAGGACCCCGGTTCCACCGTCTTCTTCAAGCTGACCATCGACGGGCAGGACCTCGGCCTGTTCAACGGCTGTGACGGGCTGGCCTCCGAGGTGGAGGTGGAGCAGCGGCAGGAGGGCGGCAACAACGGTTTCGTCTGGCAGTTGCCCACCCGCGTGACCTTCTCCACGATCCGGCTGACCCGGCCGCTCACCGCCGACACCTCCCGGGTGGCCGCCTGGATCTCGTCGCTCGCCACCGGCATCAGCCGGCCCACCGCGCAGATCGCCGCGCTGCGCGCCGACGGCTCGGTCGTCGCGCAGTGGGGGCTGGTGGAGGTGCTGCCGGTGCGCTGGCAGGGGCCGAGTCTGGACCCGGCCAGCCCGGGGGTGGCGACCGAGACGCTGGAGATCGCGCACCACGGGTTCACCGACGCGGGAGGTGCCTGAGGTGGCCGCACCGACCGGCGGGAAGGCGGGCGCGAGCCTCGTACGGGCCGCCCTCGCGATCCATCAGCCCCCCACCGACCTCGGCGGCTCCATCGGCGGGCGCATCGGTGAGGTGGAGTTCCAGTTCAATCCGACCCAGTTGCAGCTCGGGCGGGAGGCGGAGTGGCATACCCAGGCCGCGGTCGCCTATATGCGGGGCGCGCCGCCCAAGTTCACCGGCACCCGGCCCGCCACCCTCCAGCTGGAGGTGTTTCTGGACGCGTCGGGCACCCCGAATTCCGGGAAAGTGCAGAAGCAGATCGAACTGCTGCTGTCCTGTTGCGAGGTGACGGCGCAGAGCGTCAACTCCAAGCGCCCTTCGCCGCCTTGGGTGCGGTTTTCGTGGGGGTCGTTCAACACGGTGCAGTTCGTGGCGTATGTGACGAGCGTCAGCGCCACGTACACCCTCTTCAACCCGACCGGCGAACCGATCCGCGCCACCTGCACGCTGTCGCTGACCGAGGTGGCCATGCCCACCAAGGGACAGAACCCCACCTCGGGCGCGCTCTCCGCGCGCCGGATCCACCGCACGGTCGCGGGTGACTCGCTCGCCTCGCTGGCCTGGCGGGAGTACGGGGACGCGACCCGCTGGCGGCTGATCGCGGAGGCGAACGAGATCGACGACCCGATGCGGTTGCGGCCGGGCACGGAGCTGCTGCTGCCCGCCGCCGATGAAGACCCTCCCGAAGAGCGGCCAGGAAGCCCTTCGGAACACCGTCCCACCGGCCCTCTCACCACCCACGAGGCCGCCCGATGACCAGCGAGAGCATCCGATGAGTGAGAAGACGTACACCAGCGTCCTGCATGCCGTGATCGGCGGCTCGCCGCTGCCCGACAAGCTCGCCGCCCTGCTCATCGCGGGCTGGGTGGACGCGAGTGTCAATGTGCCGTCCGCCTTCGAGCTGACCTTCAGTGACTCGGGGTCGGACATCCTCAAGACCTTCCCGCAGATCAAGGTCGGCGCGAAGGCGGTGCTGTCGCCCTTCACGGACGGGCAGCGCGGCACGCCCATGGTGACCGGCGAGGTCACCGCCCTCGAAGTGGACGCGGACGCCAGCGGAAAATACCTGGTCGTACGGGGTTACGACCCGGGGCACCGGCTGCTGCGCAATCGCCGGGTCGCGGGCTACCCCAACATGACCGCGAGCGACATCGTGCGCCGTCTCGCCGGCCTCAACAAGCTCGCCCTCGGCAAGGTGGAGGCCACCCGCACCGTCTACGAGCTGGCCACCCAGCCCAATATCACCGACTGGGACTTCCTGACCCGTCTCGCCCAGGAGAACGACGTCCATCTCTCCTTCGACCCGCAGGGCAAGCTCCAGTTCGGCAAGCTCACCCCGGCGGCGTCCGCACCGGCCGACAGCACACCGGCCGCGCAGAGCCCGTACGTCCTGGAGTTCGGCCACAACGCGATGCACAGCCGGATCGCCGTCACCGCCGCCGGGCAGGTCGACAAGGCGGGCGCGCGCGGCTGGGACATGCGGGCCAAGCGTGCGCTGTCCGCCCAGTCCCCGGCCACGACGAGCAAGGACATCGTCGCGGACATCGCCCCCTCGGCGCTCAGCAAACCGTTCGGGAAGGCCGAACTGACCGCCACGGACACGCCGTTCACCACCCAGGCCCAGGTCACCCATGCCGCGCGCGCCCTGGCCGACGATGTGGCGGGCTCCTTCGCCGAGCTGGAGGTGGCGGTCACCGGGAATCCGAAGCTGAAGCCGGGGCAGCCCGTCGCGCTCAAGGGCGCGGGTTTCCCCTTCGAGGGGAAGTACACCGCGACCGGTGTCCGCCATGTCTTCGAGTCCGGGCGGCAGTTCACCACCTGGCTGACCGTCTCGGGGCGGCAGTTCCGTTCGCTCTACGGGCTCGCGTCCGGCGGTACGGACGCCGCGCCGCCCATGCCGGGTGTGGCCATGGCCCTGGTCAGCAATGCCAAGGACCCGCTGCGGCTGGGCCGGGTCAAGCTGCGCTTCCCCTGGCTGTCGGACACCTACGAGAGCGACTGGTGCCGGGTCGCGCAGCTGGGCGGGGTGCGGGGCGGCGGACTGATCCTGCCGGAGGTCGGCGACGAGGTGCTGTGCGCCTTCGACCGGGGTTCGCTGGAGCATCCGTACGTGCTGGCCGGGCTCTACAACGGCCGGGACAAGCCGCCCAAGGAGCCGGACGGTCTCCCCGCGGTCGACCCGACCAGCGGGCGGGTCAACTGGCGCAGCTTCGCCTCGCGCAGCGGTCACATCGTCGAGCTGCTGGACGCCAAGACCCGGATGAAGAGCGGTATCCGGCTCCAGACCGGCAACGGCAGGATGACCGTCCACATGGACGAGGCGCGCACCAGCGTCACCATCCGCAGCGACGGCTCGGTCTCCATCACCGGGACCCGGAACGTGAGCATCAAGGCGGGCGGCAACCTGTCGCTGACCGCGGGCGGCTCGCTGACGATGAGCGCCGGCGGGGCGGTCGACATCAAGGCGGGCGCGAAGTTCGGCGTCGCGGCGGGCGCCGTGGCGGACATCAACGCGACCGGCGCCATCAGCCTCAAGTCGGCGGGCGCGGTGGCCGTCAACTCGGTCGGTGCGGTCTCCGTCAGCGCGGTCGGCGCGGTGGCCGTCAACGCGGGTGCCGCGGCGGCCATCAACTCGCCGGCCACGGTCACGCTGAACGCACCGGCCGTCCTGCGCAACGGCATTCCGTTCTAGGGGACGTGAGGAAGTTGAGGGACATGCGTCTCAAGGGGGGCACCGGACATGAGTGAACAGTTCGTCGGTGCGGGATGGGCCTTCCCGCTGCGTACCGACGCGGGCGGCGGTATCGCGCTGGCCCGCCGGGAGCGGGAGATCGAGGAGTCCATCCGGCTCGTCCTCGCCACCGCGCCCGGCGAGCGGCCGATGCGGCCGGAATTCGGCTGTGCCGTGCACGACATGGTCTTCGCGCCGGTCAACGAGGCGACGGCCGGCCGCATCCGCTACGAGGTGCGGTACTCGCTCGACCGCTGGGAGCCGCGTATCGAGGTCCAGGACGTCGAGGTGAGCCCGGCGCCCGACGAGCCGTCCGTGCTGTTCATCGACGTGCGCTACAGCGTGCGCGGCACCAACAACCCGCGCAGCCTCGTCTTCCCCTTCTACGTGATCCCGTCCACGGAATCACCGTCCACCGAAAGCGAAGCCTGATGGCCCTGCCCGCACCCCATCTCGACGACCGGCGCTTCCAGCAGTTCGTCGACGACGCCAAGCGCTATATCCAGCAGCGCTGCCCCGAGTGGACCGACCACAATGTCTCGGACCCCGGTGTGACCCTCATCGAGGCCGTCGCCCATATGGCCGACCAGATCGTCTACCGCCTCAACCGGGTGCCGGAGAAGAACCATCTGGCCTTCCTCGACCTGCTGGGCATCACCCTCTTCCCGCCCTCCGCCGCCCGCGCCGATATCACCTTCTGGCTCTCCGCCCCGCAGCCCGAGCCCGTGGTGCTGCCCGCGGGGACGGAGGTGGCCACCGGCCGGACGGAGACCGAGGAGGCGGTGGTCTTCGCGACCGAGGACGATCTGACCGTCGTGCCCTGCGAACTGGACGCCGTACTGCGGCAGGAGGTGGGGACCACCCCCGAGGACTGCGGTCAGGACATCTTCGGCGGCAACGATGTGTCCGTCTTCTCGGCCGCCCCGCAGCCGGGCGACACCCTGCTGTTCGGGCTGTCGGCGGCGGTGCCGCGGTGCGCGGCCGTGTTGCAGCTGGACAGCCGGGTGGACGGCGTCGGCGTCGACCCGCGTCAGCCGCCACTGCTCTGGGAGGCGTGGACCGCCGACGGTTGGACGGAGTGTGAGGTCGCGGAGGACTCCACCGGCGGCCTCAACCGGCCCGGCGAGGTCGTGCTGCACATTCCGGCCGGGCACACCGGCTCCCGCGTCGGCCGGACGGATGCTGCCTGGCTGCGCTGCCGGGTCGTCGAGGCCGCGCAGGGGCAGCCGTTCTACAGCGCCTCACCGACCGTACGGTCCGCCTCCGCGTTCACCATCGGGGGCACGACCGCGGCGGCGCACGCCGTCGTGGTGCAGGACGAGCTGCTCGGCGAGTCCGCTGGAGTGCCCGGACAGCGGATGCGCCTGGCACACGCACCCGTCGTCGCCGACCGCCCGCCGCTGCGGCTGGAGGTCTCGGACGGCGACGGCTGGCAGGAGTGGCAGGTCGTCTCCGACTTCGCGGCCTCCGGCCCGCACGACCGGCACATCACGCTGGAGGAGGCCACCGGCGAGATCTCCTTCGGCCCTTCGGTGCGCGAACCGGACGGCTCCATACGGCAGTTCGGGGCCGTACCGGCCAAGGGCTCGGTGATCCGGGTCCCGTCCTACCGCACCGGCGGCGGCCGGACGGGCAATGTGGCGCGCGGTGCGATCCAGGCGCTGCGCAGCTCCATCCCGTACGTGGCGCGCGTGGAGAACCGTGAGGCGGCGCGCGGC
This sequence comes from Streptomyces sp. NPDC029466, assembly GCF_055574515.1. Classification (NCBI taxonomy): domain Bacteria; kingdom Bacillati; phylum Actinomycetota; class Actinomycetes; order Kitasatosporales; family Streptomycetaceae; genus Streptomyces; species Streptomyces sp. NPDC029466. The sequence continues at coordinate 101,130 of NZ_JBVHZH010000005.1, read as the reverse complement.
GGGGTCGACGGCGAGACGGTGCAGGAGGCGAAGGTCCGCGCGCCGATCACGCTGCGCGCGCAGGAACGGGCGGTGACGGCCCGCGACTACGAGGAACTCGCGAGGCGCGCGGCCCCCGAGGCCGCCCGGATCGCCTGTCTCGCGGTCGATCCGGCCGAGCCCGCGACGGCCGCCGCGAGCGCGTCGGGCCCCGAGGCGGGCCGGACCGGCCGGACGGGCGAGAACGCCGTCCGGGTCCTGGTCGTCCCGCAGGCCGTACCCGACCGCGGCGGCCGGCTCCGCTTCGAACAGCTGGTGCCGGGTGAGGAACTCCTGGGCCGGGTCACCCAGTTCCTCGACGAGCGCCGCCCGGTGGGCACCCGTCTCGCGGTCGGCCCGCCCTTCTACCAAGGCGTCACGGTCGTCGCGACGCTGCACTCCTTCCGGGCGGCGCGGGCCGACCGCGTCCGCGCCGAGGCCCTGGACGCGCTCTACGCCTACCTCGACCCGCTGACCGGTGGCGCCCACGGCGACGGCTGGCCCTTCGGCCGGCCGCTGCGCTCCGGGGAGATCTTCGCGGCCCTTCAGCGGGTACCCGGTGTGGAACTCGTCGACGAGGTCCTGCTGCACCCCGCCGACCCGCTCACCGGCCGCCGCGGCGACGCCACCGACCGCATCGAACTCGCCCGCTCCGCGCTGCTGTTCCCCTTCGACCACCGCGTGCGCGTGATCGAGGCCCGATGAGGGGCACCCCGGCGGGGATGACATCCCCGCACCCACTGGGAGAGCAACTCCCCGCGGTCTACGCCGACGACGACTTCGCCCAGCGCTTCGTCGAGGGCCTCGATGTCGTCCTCGCTCCCCTCTTCCACGTCCTGGACTGCCTGGAGAGCTACTTCACGCCCGCGCTCGCCCCCGAGGACTTCGTCGACTGGCTGACCACCTGGGTCGGCACCGAACTCGACGGCACGGAACCGCTGGCCACCCGCCGCCGCGCGGTGGCCACGGCCGTCTCGCTGCATCGCGTACGCGGCACCCGGCGCGGCCTGTCGGACGCTGTCGAGCTGGCCTTCGGGGTACGCCCGGAGATCATCGAGAGCGGCGGCGCGTCGTGGTCGCGGCGTCCGCTCGGTGCCTTCCCGGGCTCGCCGCACCCCGGCCTGCGGGTGACCCTGCGGGTCCGCGACCCCGCCGCCGTCGATCCGCACCGTCTGCACGCCGTCGTCGCAGCGGCCTGTCCCGCACACCTCCCCTTCGCGGCCGAGGTGACCCACCTGCCCACCCCTGAAGGAACCTGACCATGCCCAGCGCCCACACCACCTGCCCCGACTGCGGCTCCCCCGCACCCCAGACGGACCAGTCCTTCTGCGACTCCTGCGGAGCCTTCCTGCGCTGGGACCGGCCGGCGCCCACGGCGGACCAGGGGCGTACCACCGCCTCGGCCCCTCCGACGCCCGGAACCCCCGCCACGAACGCCCCGCAGTCCGCCGCCGACGCGGGCACCCCGGACCACGCCGGCCGGTCCGCCGACACCACGCCTCCCACGCCACCCCCCGCTGCCACTCCCGCACCCGCGGCCGCCACCGGGCACGACGGCGGCACCGGCCCGGCCGCCCCGAAGCCGGGCGCCAACGGAGAACCGACCGCCCCGCTCCCGGCCGCCGCCCCGCACCACGAGGCGGGCCGGTCGGGGTCCGGCGCGGACGGCCGGAACACCCCGGACAGCCACGCCGGTCAGGCTGGTCAGGCCGGCCAGGACAGCGGGGAGAGCCGGCCCGGCCCGGACGCCCCCCGTCCGGCTGGCGAAGGAGGCATCTCCGAGACCGGAATCCGCGCCCTCCTCGTCCCCGTGCCGGGCGCCTCCGCCACCCCGCCTCCCGAGGCGCCCGGCAGCGTGCTGCCGGGCCGTCCCGACGCGGCCCGGCCCCGGGTCCGTACCCCGGAGGCGGCCCCCCAGCCCGAGAACGGCGCACCGTGCCGCAGCTGCGGAGTCCTCAACACGCCGGGCCGGCACTTCTGCCGGAGCTGCGCCCTCCCCCTCGTCGAGACCACGCGCGAGGCCGGCGAGGGCCCGTACGCCGGGCAGCGGCCGCGCCTGGACCGCGGCCGGGGCAAGTGGATCGCCCGGGCCGTGGTGGCGGCGGTGATCGCGGGCGTCGTGGTCGGGGGGATCATCGGCGGGCCGCCGGCCGCCCAGGCCGTGCAGGACCGCTTCGCCAAGCGCGTCCCGGTGCCCGCCACCACCTGGAAGGCCTCGCACTCCGGCCCCGGCCACGACGCGAAGCTCGCGTTCGACGGCTACTCCAACACCTGGTGGGGCACCGGCTATTCGGGCAACTCGGGCGGCCAGTACGTGGAGGCCGCCTTCGGCCAGCCCACCGATCTGCTCAACATCCTGATCACCCCCGGCGCCTCCGCACGCACCCCGCAGGCCGCGGACCCGGCCCGTCCGCACGAGTTCGATCTGATCGTGACCGACTCCGCGGGCAAGCGGCACCTCTCGCACGCCCGGATCAATGACGGCGGCGTGCAGCGGATCGATGTGGCGGTACGGAACGCGACGAGCGTACGGCTGGTGCTGCGCTCCGCCTACGGCACCGCCGGGGACAAGCAAGTCGCCATCTCCGCCCTGGAGTTCTTCGGGCGGTCGATGAACAGCTGACGGGACGGGCCTGCGGGCCCCGGCTGCTGCGGGGGCGTGCTCAGCCCCCGCAGCAGTCGGCCGGGCGAGCGGGTGACCAGGCGGGCGGCGGCCTCCTGTGACACGGAGCGGTCCCAGCGGGCGGAGAGGCAGTCCCCGGCGGCAGCGAAGCGCTCCCAGGGGCCGGAACTGGCGCTCAGGCACATGATGAACACGTACTGACGGGCCCCCGCGGACAGCGTGCCGGCCGGGCGCCGGAGGGCCGGGCCCGGGCGCCGCTCAGGCCGACTCGAAGGTGCGGGCGGGTGGCGTCGTCCGCTCGTTCTGCACCGTGTCGGAGACGGTGAGCGGGTGCGGCGCGGCCCGTCGGCCGGGCCGGCGGTGCGGTGGGACATGCCGGCGGACATCGTCGAGGCCCCGGCGCATGGCGGTGTGGAGCCACCTTCCGAAGGGGCGTTCGACGAGGCGGTGGATGAGCCAGGCGAGGGCCATCATGAGCGCGGTCACCGAGGCCACCAGGGCCGGGGCGGGGACGCGGTCCCGGAAGTGGTGGATGAGGGTCATCCCGATGTTCAGGTGGATGAGGTAGAGCGGGTAGGTGAGCGTTCCCGCGGTGGTGAGCCACCTCCCCTGGATCCGGTCGCAGGCGCCGAGCGCGATCGCGCCGATGAGGGCGAAGGCGGCCACGATGACGATGCGGGCTGGCCAGGTGGGCAGGGCGTCCGCGGCGGCCGCTCCGAGGTTGACGGCCAGACGGTCATCGATATAGCGCTGTGCGAGCAGCAGTTGCAGGATCACGATCGCCCACAGGACCGCGTTGGGCCGGTGGCGGCACATGAGGGAGAAGGCGATGCCGGCGATGAAGAAGGGTGCGTACTGCGGCATCGCGAACTCGGTGATCAAGGGGGTCTTCAGGACCGGTGCGAGGGCCGCGGCCGCGGTCCACACCCCGCACAGGATCAGGCAGTTGCGATAGGTGACGCCGAACAGCATGACCACCGCCATGATCAGGTAGAACTTGAGCTCCACGAAGAGCGTCCAGTACACCGGGTCGACGTCGGGGGTGTCGTTCCCGCCCTGAAGCATGGTCAGGTTGGTGATCACCGTGTCCCAGCCGCGCAGCGAGGCGACCTCCGGCGAGGTCTTCACGACCACCACGGTGAGCAGGATGCCGGCCCAATAGGCGGGGAACAGCCGCGCGAGGCGGGAGACGGCGAATTCCCCCACCGTGCGGCCCCACACACTCCGGCAGATGACGAAGCCACTGATCAGGAAGAAGACCTCCACCCCGAGCCACCCGTACTGGGCCGCCTGGTGCGCGGTGGGAAAGATCGTGTCGGTGGCCTGGCCCCACGGCCGGGCGAGGGCGACGTAGTGGTAGAAGACCACCATCAGCGCGGCCAGCAGCCGCAGCCCGTCGAGTGCGGCGAGCCGGTGCCCCGAGCGGCGCTCGGCCATCGTGCAACCCCCCAAGCGCTCGGGTCAGGAACGCTCCGTGTCGGAAGAGGCTCGCAGGCTGCAAGGAACCCGTGAGTACGTCGTACGCCCGTGGTACCACCCGCAGATGTGCAGCGGCCGTTGCGGCGTCGCGATGCACTCAGTCGGTCTCCCGGCCGGACGCCACCCTCACGGTCCGCACACAACCGTAGGGCGTTCGTGGCGTACGGCGCGGGAGGACTCCCGGTCGGCGGGTCTCCGCACAGTGAGTACTGCCGGGTGAGCCCGACCCGGGTGAGCCCGACCCGGGTGACCCCGACCCGCTCTCCTGATGAACGAGGAGAGCGGCTCGGCGCGGCCTGCGGTCAGTGGTCAGCGGTCAGCTCTCGGTGTCCGGAGGACCACCGGCGCCCCGGTGGTGGTCAGGAGCAGGGCTTGTAGAAGTGCTTCCAGCCGTCGCCGGGCATGGCCGGCGGCTCCGACGTGGTCCCGAACGCGCCGTACTTCACCTGAAGTTCGTAGTTGTATGTCCCCGGACCGCTGCGCGGATTCGTCAGGCGCACGTCCCGGTCCAGCCCTCCGTCACCGGAGTTGTTGAGGATCGCGAGGTCCGGGTACGCGTCGCCGCCGTAGTTGGCGATCCGGAGCTGCCGTGCCTCGCCGTGGTCGCCGATGTCGGAGTGCCGGGACTTGGCGGAGCTCAGATTCGACCGCTTGAGCGGCCCGGGGCGGTATTCCGCGACACGTGCCGTCGAGGGGTCGTCCCCGCCGGCGGGCGTGACGAGGTTGACGACCATGTCCAGTTTGCCGTCCCTCTGGAAGTCGGCGACCGCGGCGGTGGCGACCTCCCCCTTCTTCGCGCCGAGAAGGGCGCTGACGGCCTGCTTGGGCCCGAACGAGCCGTTCGCGGTCCCCCACTGGACCGTCATCTTGGTACCGGTGAGGCCGGGGTTGCTGATCTTGTCCCGGCGACCGTCACCGTCGAGATCGCCGAACAGCGTGGTGGCATCGGCCAGGCACGGGGCCGTCGCCGTGGCGGCCTTGCCGCCCGGGGCCGGCGCGGCGGCCGCACTGGCCTGGAAACCGGCGACACTCAGGGGCAGGGCAAGGGCCACGACCGGCACGGCGATCAGACGTAAGCGCTTGTGCAGCATCTTCAACTCCTCATGTGTCGTTGCTGCGAGGTGAGATGCCGTCAGCGTCCGGCACGTTGATGACCGGATCGCTGTATTACACAACCGTGACGTGCGAACGGGGTGTCGCCGCCCGGACGAGCCCCGCGACGGCTCGGGACCGGCTGTGGGGCGGCCAGGCGATCACCGTCGTGACGGTCGGCGCATCCAGCACCGGTACGGCGGCGAGATCCTCGCGTAGTTGGGTCCGGCACGACTCCGGCGCGATCCAGCAGGCGCGGCCGAGCGCGATCAGCTGGAGCAACTGCGCATGGTCCCGGGCCTGCGGGCCGGGACCGTCCGGGTAGCTGCCGTCACGGCCGGGCCAGCGCGGCATCGGCAGATCGGGCAGTTCGGTGACCTCGGCCGTGCGCACATGGGCCCGGCCGGCCAGGGGATGCCCGGCCGGCAGGATCACCACCTGTCGCTCCGTGCAGAGCTCCTCGGTGTCAAGGCCGGCAACGGCGTCGAACGGCAGATGCAGCAGAGCCACATCGGCCCGGCCGTCGCGCAGCATGCGTTCCTGCTCGCCGATGCCGCACAGGAGCAGATCGACGGTGACCGCGTCGGGTTGGGCGGCGTAGGCGGCGAGCAGCTCTGCCAGCAGTTCGCTGGACGCGCCGGCCTTCGTGGCGAGGACAACGCCGGGCCGGCCGGTCGCGGCGAGCGCGGCGCGGCGGGTGCGGCGTTCGGCGGCCTCGACCGCGTCGAGCGCCGCCCGGGCCTCCCGCAGGAGCACGGCCCCGGCCTCCGTCAGGGTGACCGCGCGGCTGGAGCGTGCCAGCAGCGCCGCTCCGAGTCGCCGTTCGAGCTGGCTGATCGCCCGTGACAGCGGGGGCTGTGCGATCCCGAGCCGCTGCGCGGCCCGCCCGAAGTGCAGCTCCTCAGCGACGGCGACGAAGTACCGCAACTCCCTTGTCTCCACGCCGATATGGTACGTCGTTCACCTGGATCGATACCTCCGCGGTATCGCTGCCCACCTCATCGGTGTTGGCCAACTCCGGCCGGGCCCGGACAGGATCAGCGGTATGAGCGAACAGAACATCGCGCTGGTTACCGGCGCGAACAAGGGCATTGGGTACGAGATCGCGGCCGGCCTGGGCGCCTTGGGCCTGCGGGTCGGGGTCGGCGCCCGGGACGCGGAACGGCGCGAGACCGCCGTGGCGAAGCTGCGGGCGGCCGGCGTCGACGCGTTCGGCGTACCGCTCGACGTGACCGACGACGCGAGCGTGGCCGAGGCCGCCGGGCTGATCGAGGACACCGCCGGACGTCTCGACGTGCTGGTCAACAACGCCGGGATCACCGGCAGCGCGCCGCAGATGCCGACCACGGTCGATGTGACGACGGTGCGGGCGGCCGTGGAGACCAACGTGATCGGCGTCATCCGCACCACCAACGCGATGCTGCCGCTGCTGCGCCGCGCGTCGTCGCCACGGATCGTGAACATGTCCAGCGGCGTCGGCTCACTCACCCGCCAGAGCAACCCCGGCACCGACACGGGCCCGATCTCCGTCGCGTACGCACCGTCGAAGACGTTCCTCAACGCCGTCACCGTCCAGTACGCCAAGGAGCTCAGCGACACGAACATCCTGATCAACGCCGGCTGTCCCGGCTACTGCGCGACCGACCTCAACGGCTTTCGCGGCTTCCGCACCCCGCAACAGGGCGCGGCGATAGCGATCCAGCTCGCGACCCTGCCCGACGACGGCCCGACCGGCGGCTTCTTCGACGACGCGGGAGAGGTGCCGTGGTGACCCGCGGACAGGTGCCGTGGTGACCAGCGGACAACGGTGTGGTGGTGCGTGCCGGGCCGGCCGGCAGGCACCACCACGCGGTGACCCCGCTCCGCGGAGTTGAGCCGCTTCAGGACTGGGGGGCGGCGCGGTACACGTTTCCGTACGGGCCGACGACGAAGAGGACCTCCAGCTTGTCCTTCAGCTTCGAGTCGCCGGCGGCGGCGGTGACCGCGGCCTGGATATCGTCGGTGGACCGGGCGTTCTTCACCCACGGCACCTGGGTGGCGTCCGCGACGACGACCACCTTCCCGGTGCTCTGGTACTTGGTGACCTTCTCGGAAACCTTGTTCACGAGCTGGCTGACGAAGCCGTCCCGATCACTGCCCAACTTGATCACGAAGTGGTCGCCCTTGGTGGCGGTCGTACTGTCCGTGACCTCGTAGTCGGGCTTGAGACCGCCCTCGTCCTTGCCGCCCGCCTTGAGCTTGTCGTAGCCGGTGACGTAGAGCCGCTTGGCGTTGAGGTACTCGGGCACCTCGGTCAGTACGTCGGTCGGCAGGCTGGTCTCCAGCTTCTTGTCCTCGGGAATCTTGTCCTGGGGGACGTCCGGCGGGAATGCCTGCTTGAGCTCACGGAACTTCTCGGTGGCGTCGGCGACCGGGGTGGCCTCTTCGGCCAGGGCGCGGATCAGGTCGTCGGCCTTCTGCTTGAAGGTGGTGCGGCGCTGCTCGGCGCCGTCCTTCGCCTTGTTGATCCACGCCTTGACCCGGGCATTCTCGGGGTCGAGAACATTGCGCTCCTGGTTCAGCTTCTCCACCGCGGGTTTGAAGTCGCTCACCCACTTCTCCCGGGAGGACGGAACCATGATGGCGTCCGAACCCGGCGTCGGGGACGGAATCTTGGCGAGCTGCGCGGCTCCGGAGGCGGCAGCGCCCTCACCGGGGCCGGGGTGCGGTTCGACCGGCCGTTCCGCCGGCCGTGCCGGCTCCTCAGCGGGCTTCGGGGCCTCCTTGGGCACGGGTTCCGGCGCCTTCCCGATCCCCGGCGCCGTGAGGAGATCGGTCCCGATCTGGGTGAAGATCTCGGCCGTGCTCGGCGGACGGTGCAGCCTTTCGGCGTCCGCGGGGCAACGGCTGGACCATTCTTGTTCGCTTTCCGCGCCGGGGTCCCACGGTCCGCAGGCACGGGCGGCGGACGCCGGTGCGGACATTCCGAATACCGCCGCACCGGCAGCGGCGACGAGGGCAATGCCCTGGAGCGCCCGGTGCCGTCCCGGTGCCTCGCCCGCCGGTCTCTTCTTGTGCGCCATCTTTTCTTCCTTCCTCGCGCCGGGCGGCCGATGTACCGGCCTGTTCCCGAACTCCCCGAAGATTGCGATCCGAAGAATTCCCCCCTTCGGCACATAAGGAGAGCGCCACCCCGCACTATGGGTTCCGCGGACTTCCCGGTAACTTACGAAGGATTCCCAGCGGTCCACCCGCAGCGCTCTTCCGGCGACCCGGACTGTCTGAACTGAGGCTCATTTCGCGGAAGACGATGGAATCCACCGAACGGTTCCATCGCCGACCCAAGAGCCATTATTGGGTTTCGGCCCCGACCACTCATCAGGCCCACCAGAATCCTCCGACCTGCACATTCATTCACACTCACACACTCGTCAGAAAAAATTTGACGTGCGGCCTCGACAGCGCCTCCCGGACGCGCTTCTAATTGTTTGCATTCCCGCTGGCAGGAGGAATGAGGGGCCCTCCCCAGCCCTTTCCCGGCATGTCCCGCGACGCTGTCCCCATGGGTGAGAGGCAGCTCGCACCGCCCTGCGCGGGAGCAACAGATATGCGGGTGGCTGAACACCCGTGGCGAGCAAGGGAGATACCACCATGACGAATCCATTGCCCACCCCGCGCAGGACTCCCTCCCGAGGAAGCAGAAACGCCGCCCTGGCCGCGGCCCTGCTGGCAGCAGCGACCTTGGCGGGCACCGTGTCACCGGCTGCGGCGGCTGACGACACCACCGTGGCGAAGCTGTACGCGTCCAACGAGGACGTGGAAAAGGAGATGGGAGACAAGGCGCCGGTCGCGGACTCGGAAAGCGTGATGGGCTATCCGAAGGGCCTCGAACGGGACAGCAAGGGCAACCTCATTCCCGTCACCCAGGAGGATGTGAAGGCCAGGGTCCAGTACGAGCCCGCGCAGGCGCTCACGGACGCCAAGGCAGCGGCGAAGAAATGGGCGGAGAACACGGACAACAACTCCGACGCCAGGGAGATGATCAAGCAGCTGGCGGACTCGGCCCTCACCGAACCCGACGTCATGGGCAAGGACACCCGGGACGACAACATCGCCACGGCCATGGCTGAGGTGAACTCCTCCGCATCATTCTGCGAAGGCGTCAATTCCGGCGGGTACCAGAACGGGGCCAAGGCCAATCCGTGCGTCTTCGTCGGCAAGCTCGACACGAAGGCGGACTCCAAGTGGCCCAAGCTGAGCACCGGTGCCGCCCTCGCCGGCGGGGGCAAGAAGACGTACAAGACCTCGGAACAGATCACCGACGAGAGCAGCACCACCGCGGGCTGGCAGCTGGGCGGCAAGTTCACGCCCAAGGTCAGCGTGGCCCCCGGCGGTGATGGCGGCAAGGGAGGCGAACTCCCCATAGAGGGCAGCTTCACCTACAGCTTCTCCTCCACCTCCCTGAACCGGAAAATGACCTCAACGGAGGAGAATTACGAGGCGACTTTCCCCGCCGACAAGTGGGGGGAACTGCAAGGCCGGCGCGCCGGCGCCTTCTACCTCGGCTACCTCCTGGTCGACTACAAGGCGGTTCCCGGGGCACCCGGCACCCATCCGGAGAAGGAACACATCAAGGCCATTCCTGCCCGGGTCTTCGTCCAGTCCCCCAAGGCCGAAGTCCCGCTCGCGTACTTCAACATGCAAAAGCCCCAGGCGCAGTAGCCCCGGCCCGGCCCCCGCAGACCGGCGGTTGGCCGCCCGCGCCCACTGCCGGCACCGCGTACGGAAGGACACCCGGGGCACGAACGTCGCGCCCCTCCGCACACCTTCTCCACGACCCCCGCTCAGGGCCGTGGAGAACGGTGAGGGCCCCCGCCCGGAGAGGTGATGAGCCGTTACTCCACCGAGCCCGCCGCCGACTTCGGCTCGGGTGTCCGCGTCGCCCCGGCGTGCGGCGCGGAGTTGGCGCGGCGGGTGGCGCGGCGGCCGCCGACCCCCAGCAGGATGCTCGCGAGCAGGGCGATCGGCCAGGGCGTGAGGATGAGGATGACGGCGTCCACCACGCACCAGATCCCCAGTGCCCACGCGAGGAACGGCGGTGGAGTGATGCCGCGGCGGTCCAGCCACAGGACGGTCAGGCCGACCATGACGAGCGGCGGTCCGAAGCTCTCCAGGGACAGCCAGAGCGCGCTGTTGGCCGGGCTCATATCGGAGAAGCCTTCGTGCCACAGAGCCCCGCTGAACCACTCCCCCGCGTAGCGGGCCGCTCCCTCCAGCGTCAAGGCGAGGAGCGTGTGCGCGGCTCCGAGGAACACCAGGAGCCAAGCGCCCCATTTGATCATCTGAATCCTCCGGTCTGTGATGGATGTGGAGCCGCGCGACTTCACGCGGTTGCCGTTCGGCAGTGGTGCGGGTGCGGGTCAAGCCGGGCCGGCGATATCTCTGCACGCGGCGTCTCCGGCGCACCGCCCCGGGCGGCCGTGGTCGAGCCAGGCGCGTCCCCATTGGCGGGTCAGTGCCGGAACAGGAAAGAGATACGGAACCCCTAATTACGGAACCAGTGGTTTCGATACTCATGGTTCCGTATGATGCACCCATGTCCGCTCGAGAGCAAGCTCGCAACCCGGGGGGCCGCCCCCGAGACAGCCGCGTCGACGACGCCATCGCCTCCGCCGTCCGAGAGCTGCTGTCCGAAGTGGGATACACGCGGCTCACGATGGCCGAGGTGGCCGCCCGAGCCGGCGTGGGCAAGGCGGCGATCTACCGGCGCCACACCACCAAACAAGAGATGATCTTTGACGTTCTGCTGCCGGATCAGTTCCTGGCAGTGGCACCCGACCGCGGATCGCTCCGCGCCGACCTGGCCGCCGTGCTCGCCGAGATCGCGGACAGCATGGCCCTTCCGCCGCAGGGGACCATCCCCGGCCTGCTGGCCGACGTCCACGCCGACCCCGCACTGAGTGACCGGTTCGACGAGAAATACCTCCACGCCCAGCGCCGGTCCCTCACGGAGATCCTGGACCGCGCGACCGCACGCGGCGAACTCACCACCCGCCCCGACCCGGCCACCCTCAACGCCCTGCTGGTCGGCCCCGTCTTCGCCTGGCTGTTCCTGCTGTCCGAATCCCCCGACCAACTCCCCGCTCTGACCTCCACGCTTCTCGACACCACACTCGCCCTCATCAGCCCCGGACCGCCCGACGCCCCGGACGAATCCGGCAGTGAGCCCGTGACGTAATCCCGGCCCTCGAAGACGAGCACCAAGAGCAGCCAGCTGGCCAATTGCGGTGACCGGCCGGGAAGTCCGCAGAGGCGGACGCCCGATACGCGGGTGCATCATGGGGCTTGACGCCCAACGAGACCGACACAAAAGAGCGGACTGGTTACATGACACGCATTCTGGTCATCGGCGGCGGGATCGCCGGTACGGCCACCGCGCTGGCCCTGCACAAGGCGGGATTCGACGTCACCGTGCACGAGGCGCACCCCGACACCGCCGAGGACATCGGGGCGTTCCTGACCCTGGCGAGCAACGGCATGCGCGCACTGGCGCAGCTCGATGCCTCGGATGTGGTCACCGCGCTCGGTTTCCCGCTGCGCTCCATGCGGGTGCTCGACGCCCAGGGCGGCCAGCTGGCCCATGTACCGCTGGGCGAGGCCGACGACGCGCTGCTGCGCTACCGGTGCCTGCGCCGGGGCGAGTTGAGCGCCGCGCTGCAAGCCGTGGCCGTGCGTCGGGGGATCGGGCTGTCGCACGGTGCGCGGCTGGTGTCCGTCGAGAACGGTCCGGACGAGGTGACCGCGCGCTTCGCCGACGGCAGCGTCGCGACCGGCGATCTGCTCATCGGCGCGGACGGGCTGAGCTCGACCGTCCGGCGGTCGATCGCGCCCGGCGTGGAGCCCGTCTACGCGGGGCAGAGCGTCTTCTACGGCTATACGCGCAGCGCCCCGGTGGCGGAGGAGACCGGCCACATCACCATGGCGCGGGGCAGCTCCGCCGCCTTCGGCTACGCGGTCTCGCCGGACGGGGAGACGTACTGGTTCGCCCGCGTCGGCGGAGCCGCCGTCCCCGCCGACGCACTCGCACACCCCACGCCCTCCCGCCGGCGGGAGCAACTCGTCGCGCTGCTGGGCAAGGACGCCACTCCCGCCGCGGGCATCGTCGCGGCCGCCACCGACGACATCATGGTCACCAACGCCACCGAGATCCCGCCCGGCGCCCCCTGGCGTTCCGGGCGGACGCTGCTCATCGGTGATGCGGCGCATGCGGCCTCACCGGCGACGGGGCAAGGGGCCTCGATGGCGCTGGAGGACGCCGTCATCCTCGCCAAGTCCCTACGGGACACCCCTGACCCGGAAAGCGCCCTCTCCCTCTACGAGGCGTGCCGCCGCCCACGCGTGGAGCACAACATCACCGTCAGCGGAGAGATCTCCCGCGGCACCCGCGCCCCGTCCCGCCCCGGCGGAGGACCGCCCCCGCAACGTCCCGGGGACGACATTCTCGCCGCCCAACTGGACTGGAACGCCGACATGAACGCCGTCACCGGCACTGCGGAACTGAGTGCGGACTGAGCAAGGGGCGCTCCCAAGAATGCCTGGCTTCCGTCGGTTCGAGAGTCTCGCAGCGGTGCTTGGAGCCGGGACGCGCGGGTACTCGGCTGGGCCAGTCATCCAAGCCGGAGGTCTGGCCCACGACCGAGAGGAGAGAGCTCCTTGATGTATGACATCGAAGCAGCAAGTCGCCCCGTTGTGGTGGGGGTTGAGGCGGAGAGCGACACCGTACGCGCCGTGGTGCGGCACGCGGCACGGCACGCAGAGCTGCACCGCAGCCCGCTGCACCTCCTGCATGTGCTCGACGGCCCTGGTGGAGCCTCGGACGAGAACAGCGGAGGGACGCATGAGAAGACGCAGGGCGCCGCGATCGTGGAACCGCTCGCGGCGTGGGTCCACTCGGAGTTCCCGAATGTGGTGGTGACCGCGCAGACGGCACCGGGCCGGGTGGCCGAAGAACTCCTTGCCCGCTCCGCCGAGGCGGCCACTTTGGTCCTGGGCCACCGCGGGACCGGTGGATTCGCCCGGCTTCCCCTGGGCTCGGTCAGTTGGCAGGTGGCCACCCACGCCGCATGCCCGGTCGTCATCGTCCGGCCGGGCGAAGCGGCCGAGCACCCGAAGGCCAGGGTCGTCGTCGGGGTGGACATCAGCGACGTCTCGGGGGAAGCCGTGGACGCGGCCTTCGCCGAGGCCGCACTCCGCGGGGCACACCTGGAGATGGTGCATGCGAACCTCCACTTCAGCGAGATGCCGGTCGGGCCGGGCATGGTCGCACCGGACTTCAAGGCTCTCGACGAGGCAGCTCTGCGGATCCTGGACGCCGAGGCCGCCCAACGCGCCGGACGTTACCCCGAGGTCGAGGTACATCCCCGCGTGGAGCGGGTCCGTCCGTCGACCCTTCTGACGGAGGCCGCACGGGGAGCTTCGCTGCTCGTGGTGGGTTCCCATGGCCGCACCGGCCTGCGCAGGCTGATGCTCGGCTCCGTGAGCGCCGAGGCTCTCCACACGGCTGCCTGCCCCGTCATGGTGGTCCCCACCCTCGACCATCACTAGACCGGCCGACGAGTGGGCCGGCTCAACCGGACAGTGGCCCTGCGGACAATGGCCATGCATTGTCCAACTCTGCCTGCTCCTCCGCACTGAGCTTGAGCTCCACCGCCCCGGCGGAGCTACGGATGGAGGCCGGGCGGCTGGCGCCCGGCACCGGGATCACCGTCGGGGAACGGGACAGCAGCCAGGCCAGGGCGATCTGCTGCGGGCCTGCGCCGTGTTCGGCCGCGATGCGGTGGAAGGCGGTGCTCGCAGAGGTCGGACCGGACGGTCCGTCGAGGGAGCTGCGGGAGATGCCACCCAGCGGGCTCCAGGGCAGGAAGGCCAGCCCCAGCTGCGTACTCAGCCGCAGCTCGGGCTCGCTGTCGCGCACGGCGGGCGAGTACTGGTTCTGCACGGAGACGAGGTCGTCGCCGAGGATCGCGTGGGCCTGGCGGATCTGGTCCGTGGTGACGTTGGAGATCCCGGCGGCGCGGATGGTGCCGGCGTCGAGCAGCTCGCGCAGCGCACCCACGGACTCCGCCCAGGGCACGGCCGGGTCCGGCTTGTGCAGCTGGTACAGGCCGATGGCCTCAACTCCCAGGCGTTTACGGGATGCTTCGGCCGCACGCTTGAGGTGCGCGGGGGTGGCGGTGACGGTCCAGCTGCCGTCACCGGGACGGCCGCGGCCGCCCTTCGTGGCGACGAGGACGTGCGAGGTGTCCCCGCCGTAGCGGGCCAGGGCGCGGGCGACGAGGAGTTCGTTGTGACCGGTTTCGCCGGCGTGCCAGTGATAGCTGTCGGCGGTGTCGATGAGCGTGACCCCGGCATCCAGGGCGGCATGGAGGGTGGCAATCGCCCGTGGCTCGTCCGGGCGGTGCTCGATGGACAGCGGCATGGCACCCAGGCCGACGGCGCTGACGGTGGTGTTTCCGATCGTGCGGTACTGCATGGCAGGTGTCCGTTCCTCAGGCGGCGGGGGCGGCGATGGCGTCGAGGGCTTCGGCGATGGCGCCGGGCAGCCAGTCGGCGGTGTGGGAGAAGGAGAAGCCCAGGTTCTTCGCGCGGGCATTGCTCATGGCGTAGTGGCGGTCGAAGGAGAACGGCGAGGCCGGCTCGCCCGCGGCGACACTGCGGTGGACGGGCTCCCGGCCGGCCCGTGCAGCGATCACAGCCGTCAGCTCGTACACGTCGAGCGGGCCGTCGGAGCAGGCGTTGACCGGGCCGGTGACGTCGGTGGCGGTAGCCGCCCACTCCAACAGGCTCGCCAGCTCCTCGTAGTGAATGAACGCCGTGGGCAGCGCCTCGGCGTGTACGACGATCTCCCTGCCGTGGGCGATGCGCTCGGCGTAGTGCGCCAGCCGGCCGGTGAACTCCCCCGCGCCGCCACCGAGCACATGGGCGCTGCGCACCGCAGTGAAGTCGAACCCCTGGTGGTGGGTGAAGACGGCCTCGGCCTGGCGCTTGCCTTCGGCGTAGTGCGCCTGAAGGTATGCCGGATCGTGCCAGGGCAGGTCCATGGCCACCAGCCAGGTGGCCGGGTCCACCAGCTCCTCCGGCACCGGCGTGCCGTGCGGGACGGTGGCCAGTGCGGCGGTTGCCGGGTCGTAGACCTCGATGGTGGAGGTCATGACGTAGCGCCGGGTGCGGCCGCCGAAGGCGCGGGCGGCGATCGCGGCCTGCACCGGGGTGTAGCAGATCTGGTCGACGACCACGTCGAACGTGGCCGAGCCGAGCGCGGCGCTCAGGGCGGCTTCGTCGTTGCGGTCGACGACGAGGTGCTCGATCCCGGCGGGTGGCGGGGCCGAGCCGCGGTTGATCACCGTGACCTGGTGGCCGGCCGCCTGTAGGCGCCGCACCAGAAGCTTGCCGACATATCGGCTTCCGCCGAGAACGCAGATCTTTGGCATGCCCCCCATCCTGGACACCTAAAGTCATCAGCAGAAGCGCCCACTTACTGGATACGCATTAAGGAATACTGTTGATCGATGTGCAGCGGCTGCGGGTCCTGCGGACGGTGGCGGAACACGGCAGCTTCAACCGGGCAGCGCAGGCCCTCCGCCTCACCCCCTCCGCCGTCTCCCAGCACATCGCCGCCCTGGAACGCAGCCTCGGCGCCCAGGTCGTGGCGCGCAGCACCCGCGGAGTCACCCTCACCCCGGCCGGCCGGATCATGGTCGGGGCCGCCGAATCGGTCGCCGCGGAACTCGCCCACGCCCAGCAGGAGATCGACCGGCTCGGCAGCGGCCGCACCCAGCTCACCATCGCCACCTTCACCAGCGGCGGCAGGCTCCTGCTGCCCGGCGCACTCACCCGCCTCACCACCGCCCACCCCGACACCGTGGTCCACGTCCGGGAGGCCGAGCCCGAAGACAGCCTGCCGCTGGTCCGCCAAGGCGCCGTGGACCTCGCCCTCGCCTACCACTTCGACGGCCCGCTGCCCGGCCGGCCGGGCCACAGCTCCAGCCTGGCCTGGACGGCACTCATGGACGACCCCCTGCACGTCGTCCTGCCCGACACACATCCCCTGGCCGGCCACGAGGCCCTCGACCTCACCCAACTGGCCGCCGAACCCTGGATACTCGGCTGCCACAAGACCGAGACCTACCTGCGCCGCTACGCCGAACACGCCGGCTTCGCCCCCGAGGTGCGCGGCACCACGACCGACTACTTCTTCGCCCGCTCCCTCGTCGCCGCGGGCACAGGGATCTCACTGATCCCCTCAATCGCCCTGACCCCACCGATCCCAGGACTACGCACCATCCCGATCACGCCGCCAACTCCAACCCGACACCTCGGCGTCGCCACCATCCCCCGCCACAACCACCCCCAGGCCAAAACCCTCCTGAAGGCCCTCCAGGACCAGGCAACGGCGACGACCGAACCCCGCCCTCCACACACCACCAACCGTCCTCCCTCATCCGTACGCAACTGAGGAAGTCCCTGCGTACGCCCCCGCCCCGGAGGCACTCAGCGGTTCACTGCCTACCGATCGCCGAGCTCGGGCTACGTCACAGGCTGCGGGGTCAAGCCGAGGAAAGGACCACAACCGTGGTGGTCCCCGCGCGTGCGGGGTTGGTCCCGGCATGGGCCTGTGCGTCATGCGGACACGTGCTGGCTGGTCGCTGAAGATCTGAAGTCGGCCGCCATGCACTGCCGCGGCCGGGTGCATGACGGTGCTAGGTGAGCCAGCCGGACGACGGCGGGCACAGAAGTGCGCCATCATGCATGAGGGTCTCGGAGTAACGGCCAGCGTATGGTCGCCAATGGCCAAGGGTTCATCGCCCATGGCGAGTGCGGCAGGCGACTTGAAGTGACGGACGAGGAAATGGCGCGGGATTACGACAGTCAGCTGCTGGAGTCGGTGGCAGTACGCCGTCGCAGGATGCGGGACGCCCTGTTGTTCGGGGCGCAACGGGGACGTCGCACGGCAGACGAGCGGCTGGGGAAGGTCTTCGCGGGGATCGCGATCACGGCTGTCCTGTGCGCGGGGTGCGTGGGGTGGTCGTTCCTTCAGCACACGCTGGCCACGCAGAAGGCTGAGCAGGAGAAGCAGCAGCGTCAGATGCAGCAGTACGGGCAGCCGACAAGGTCGGCGACCCCCTAGAAGCCAACGGATCGAATTCGGACAGAGTTTGCGACATTCCCGGGGAATGCGCGAAGAGCTGACCGTGCAGAAGACGTTTCCCTGACGCAGAGCCAGGGTGGAAGCATGTCGCGTCTGGCCAAAGAGTTCGTCAACCCCGCGATGGTAGGTTCCGGTAAGTGGTGAGCAGAGCAGCGAGTTCCCGGACGCAACTGAGCCGAGTGACGTTGGTCGGTGAGCGACGCCGGGCCGATGTCGTCCTGCTCTCCGATACGCCGATAGGGCAACTGATGCCAGATGTCCTGCCGTTGCTGGGAGATCGGCCCGCATCGCGGCCGGTAGCTCGGCAGTTGATTACGGCCGACGGTTCTGTCCTGCCGTACGACAGCACGCTGGCGTCGGCCGGGGTGGCCGACGGCGCCGTGCTCCGGCTGGTGACGACGCATTCCGCGCCGCCGGCTCCCGTTGTGCATGACGTCACCGATCAGGTGGCTGACGACCTCGATCTGCGGTCTTGGCGCTGGCGTCCTGCTGCGCGCCGAGCCAGTGCGGGTGTGGCAACGGTCGTCTTCGCCGTGATCGCCGCGCTGCTCGCCCGCCATGAGTTCCCGCTTGGCGTCCTGGTCGGTGCTCTGTCAGCCGTATCGCTTGTGCTCCTGGCGGCCGGTGCGCTCGTCGCCAAGATCGGGCGGGGGAACCGGGGACTGGCGACGGCGTTCCTGCTCGCCGCCGGCGGGCTTGGTGTTCTCACGGCGTGGACGGCTGCCGATGCGTTCGGCTGGCCGGGCACCGCGCGGCTCGCTGCCGTGGCGAGTGCGCTGGTCGTGACGCTGGTGTTCCTTGGTTACTTCTCGCCGCTGGGCAAGGGCGGGCTCGTTGGTGCGGTGACTACTGCCGCGATCGCCATTGCGTGGGAGACGGCGGCCGCTGTTCAGGGTGATCCGGGCCGGCTCGGTGCCGTGATGGCTGTCTTCTCTTTGGTGGTGCTCGGAGTGCTGCCGCGGCTTGCGCTGATGGCGTCAGGGCTCACCGCGCTCGACGACCGCCGCTCGGGCGGTGTCTCCGTCAGCCGTCACCAGGTAGGTACCGCGCTGGCGGCGACGCACCGCGGCCTTGCCCTCTCGACGATCGTCACTGCGATTTCGGCAGCCTCCGCTGGCTGGCTGCTCACACTGGCCGAGAAGCCGACCGCATGGACTGTGGTGCTGGCAGCGCTCGTTGTCGTGGTGCTGGTGTCGAGGGCGCGAGCGTTCCCGTTGGTCGTTGAGGTTGTTGCGCTCTTGGCTGCTGCGTCGTGCCTGGTGGTGCGCCTGGTGACATGGTGGATGGAGCATGCGGGGGGCGTCGGACCGCTGTCTGTGCTGTGTGTGGCTGCGGTGCTGCCGTTGGTCGTTTTGGCGGTGCAGGTGCCCGAGCATGTGCAGGTGCGGCTACGGCGCATGGGCGATCTGGTCGAGTCCATTGGCATGGTGGGGCTCTTCCCGCTCGCCTTTGGCGTGTTCGGTGTGTATGGGCAGCTGCTCAACCAGTTCTGACGATTCTGAGTCGATGTGCCGGCGCTGCGGGCGGGGCAGCAAAGTGGGGGTGAACAGGCATGCCGAGCGGAGACGGCTGGCAGGGTGATGTACTGCGGGACCTGAGGGGTGGCGCCGAGCAAGGTGCACAAGGCCCCGGCGGACAGGCGCACGACGCTTCCGCGCCGGGCCGCGCACTGCCTGCGCAGGGCACCCAGGCGCCGGACGCCGCTCATGGTGGTGGCGCGCCACGGCAGGGCGGCTACCCGTACGAGGGGCAGGAGCGGCACGCGGGGCATCCGGGCGGCTGGCCGCAGCAGGCGAGGTACCAGGAGCAGCGGCAGGAGCAGCAGGCCCCAACCGCGTACGCCCCGGGCCCCCAGCCCCAGAGCGGTCCCGGCCCGCGGCCCGTGGTGAAAGAGGACCTGGCCGACGCGCTACGCAGCAAGCCCCGGCACGGCGAGTCCTACGCGGCGCGTGCCGCACGTGCCCTGCGCCGTACGCTTTCCTCCTCAGCCTCGCGCGAGGTCGCCGAGATCACCCGCACGGCGCAGGTGCTCCAGCAGCCCGTGACGACCGGCCGGCAGATCGCCGTGACCTCCATCCGGGGCGGGTCCGGAAAGTCGACCGTCGCCGCGCTGCTCGGCACCACGTACGCGCACTACCGGCAGGACCCGGTCCTCTTCTTGGAGGCCGATCCGGCACTTGGCTCGCTGTCGCAGCGGCTCGGCGCCGAGGCGCTGCGCTGGACGACCAGTGATATCGCGGACATCGTCAAGCCGGACATGTCGCTGCTCGATGTCACCGGCTATCTCGTCCAGCTGCCCAACAACGCCTGGTTGCTGCCCGCGAGCCAGGGGCAGATCGGTGTGATGCTGGACAGCCGGGCGTACGAGCGGGCCGTGGTGGCGCTGCGTCGCTACTTCGGGGTGATGGTCATCGACGGTGAGACGTTGCCCGCCGAAGTCGGCCGGGTCGCGCTCGGTGCCGCGCATGGCCGGGTTCTGACCACACCTGCCACGCCGGAGGGCATCCGCAGTACGCATTCGGTTCTGCAGTGGATGCAGGGGCTGCCGCGGCATGTGATGGCCGGCACGGTTGTCGTGCTCACCGAATTGGTACCCCATTCAGGGCTCGACCTGGACGCGGCCATCCAGATGCTCAGGTCCACCGGCGTGAGCGTTCAGGTTCTGCCGTATGACCGGCATTTGGCAGCCGGCGGCCGGATCCATACCGAACTGCTGGCTCACCCGACCAGGCAAGCCGCCGCCCGTCTTGCCGCGGACGTCTTCCAGCTCTCCCAGCAGCGTCACTGACCCAGATGCCAAGCCCGATCGCGAATGACGGACGAGGATGAGTACCCGACTGATACACCGCCCGGCCAGGGCCACCCGGCCACCGGCCGCGTCCGAGGCGCGCATCATCGAGGCCCCGCCCAACCTCCCCGAGGGGAAGGCGGGCAACATCGCGATGTCGCTGCTGCCCGTCGCCGGCGTCATGTCATCGGTGGTGATGATGACGGTGGTGCGCAACAGCCAGTTCGCCGGGCTCGGGGCGATCATCCTCGTCGTCACCGTCATCGGCTCCGTCGCGCTGGTCTTCTCGCAGCGCGGCAAGGCCCAGCGCACCCGGCGCACCCAGCGTGAGGCGTACCTCGCCTATCTGGAGGACCTGCGCGAGGAGCTGGCCGGCGAGGAGCGGGAGCGGCGCGAGCGGGCCGATGTCCTCAACCCGCCCCCGGCCGCCCTCTACGACATCGTGCGCGCTCCGGCTCGCCTGTGGGAGCGCCGTCGCGCCGACGGCGACTTTTTGCGCGTACGTGTCGGCACCGGTGAGATGCCCGTACGCGATCTGCAGATCGCCCAGCAGGGTTCGTCGGTCCTCACCCCGCCCGACCGCTTCATGCTCAACGAGGCGTCGGCGCTGATGGCCCGCTTCCGCACCGGCACCGAGCTGCCGCTGACAGTCCCGCTCGATCGTGTCGGCAACGTCAGCGTCATCGGCCCCCGCGAGGACTGCCTGCGCGTCGCGCGCGCCCTCTTCGTGCAAGCCGCTGCCCTGCATGCTCCCGACGATGTGGCAATGGCGATCGCGGTGCCCGGGGACCGGCTCGCCGACTGGGAGTGGGCCAAGTGGTTGCCGCATCTGCTCGACACCGAGCAGTTCGACGGCCCCGTCGCCGCTCGCCGTATCGCCCCCTCCGCACCCCAGCTCGCCCGGCAGCTCGGCCCCGAACTGCGCCGTCGCGCCTCCTATGCGGCAGAAGTGCGCCGCGGCCTGTCCGACAAGGACGCCCTGTCCATGACGTCCCGGCTACTGGTCGTCGCCGACGGGCATGGTGAGGACGCCGTCGACCTGCCGCGTCCCGACGAGGCGGTCGGCCTGCGCGAGATGGGCGTCACCGTCCTGCACCTGCTCGAACAGCGGGTCCAGGAGCCGGGACAGGTCGGCGTCCGGATCACTGTCGACGGCGATCAGGTGCTCATCGAGGATTTGCGCGCGCAGGAGCCGGTCCTCGCCCACGGCTCTGTGGACGAGGCCGGCATCCCGTTCACCGAGGGGCTGGCCCGGATGCTGGCGCCACTGCGGCTGTCCGCCGAATCGCTCACCGACGCCCCCCTGACCGGGCCGGTGGACTTCGCCGAGCTGCTCGGCGTCGACGACGTGGCGCACCTCGACGTGTCGCGCCTGTGGGCGCCGCGCGGCGAACGTGCCTTCCTGCGTGTACCGATCGGCATCAACGATGCCCACGAGCCGGTGCTGTTGGACCTGAAGGAGTCCTCCGAGCTCGGCATGGGCCCGCACGGCCTGTGCGTCGGCGCCACCGGCTCCGGGAAGTCGGAACTCCTGCGCACCCTCGTCCTCGCCCTGGTCGCCACGCACCCGCCGGAGGACCTCGCCCTGGTCCTCGTCGACTACAAGGGCGGGGCGACCTTCGCTCCGTTCGCCGACCTGCCGCATGTCGCCGGCGTCATCACCAATCTGGAGAACCAGGCCGGCCTCGTCGAACGCGTCCACGCCTCACTCGCCGGCGAGGTCAAGCGCCGTCAGCGGGTCCTCAAGGACGCGGGCAATGTCGCCGACATCGGGGACTACGCCGCGCTGCGCGCCAGCGGGCGGTCGGATCTGGAGGCGCTGCCGCACCTGTTCGTCGTCATCGACGAGTTCGGTGAACTGCTCACCGCGAAGCCGGACTTCATCGACCTGTTTCTGTCCATCGGCCGTATCGGCCGCTCCATCGGCGTGCACCTGCTGCTGTCCAGCCAGCGCATCGAGGGCGGCAACCTCAAGGGCCTGGACACGTACCTCTCCTACCGGCTCGGCCTGCGCACGTTCTCCGCCGACGAATCCCGTACGGTCCTGGACACCACAGACGCCTTCCACCTGCCGCCGTTGCCCGGATTCGGCTACCTCAAGGTCGACACCAGCCACTACGACCGCTTCAAGGCGAGCTATGTCTCGGGCGCCTACCGCGGCCCCGTACAGCGCGAGGACGACGAGGACACGGAGCCCCTCGCCCTCCCCTACGACACCTTCAACACCCTTTCCGCTGAGGAGGATGGGGACGCGCGGGAGCCTGTGGTGCGGCGTCGCGAGATGGGGCCAACCGAACTGGGCGTCATGGTCGAGCAGCTGGCGAACGCCGCAGGTCCGGTGCGCCGCATCTGGCTGCCCCCGCTGCCCGACGCGATCGCCCTGGACACTGTCGCCGGACCGCTGAACGTCGGTGCGCGCGGTACGCAGCTCGCGGGGCGCCGCGGCCCACTGGAGGTACCGCTCGGTCTGCTCGACGATCCCGCCAGGCAGTGGCAGGGCCAGTGGTACCTGGACCTGACGGTGGCGGGCGGCCACGCCGCCGTCATCGGCGGCCCGCAGTCCGGCAAGACCACGCTCCTGCGCACCCTCGTCCTCTCACTGGCGCTGACCCACACCCCGCAGGAGGTCGGCATCTACTGCCTCGACCTGGTCGGCGGCGGCCTGGCCGCTGTGGCGGGCCTGCCGCACGTCGGGGGTGTCGCGGGTCGCGTCGACCGTGAGCGGGTGGCGCGCACCGTCGACGAGGTACGTAACATGCTCGCGGCCAGGGAGGACCTCTTCCGCGAGCATGGCATCGACTCCGTCGAGCAGCTGCGTACCCTGCATGCGGCGGGCCGGCTGCCGCAGCTGGCCTCCGCCGAGATCGTGCTCGTCATCGACGGCTTCGGCGCGCTGCGCGACGACTTCGAAGAGCTGGACGACGCCGTCGCCGACATCCTGCAACGCGGTGGCGGTTATGGCATCCACGTCGTGGCGGGCATGCTCCGCTGGAACGACGTGCGCATCGCGGTCCAGTCGAACTTCGGCACCCGCGTCGAGCTGCGGCTGAACGACCCCAGCGAGTCCAGCATCGACAGCAAGCTGGCAGTGACCCTTTCGCCTGATGAGCCCGGTCGCGTCCTGACCGCCGGCAAGCTCTTCGCGCAGGTCGCGCTTCCCCGTACGGACGGGCTTGCCGACACCACGGACATGGGCGCGGTTCTGGAGCGCACGGCCCGGACGATCCGCGCTACCTGGAGCGGCGAGGTCGCCCAGCCGGTGCGTGTGCTGCCGCACCTCCTTGAGCCCAACCTCCTGCCGGGCCCGGTCGCCGAATCCCGGCGGGTGCCGATCGGCCTGGACCAGACTGCCCTCGAACCCGTGCTGCTCGACCTGTTCCAGCACGATCAGCACCTGCTGATCATGGGTGACAGCGAGTGCGGCAAGACGAATCTCCTGAAGACCATCGCAGGCGGCCTGGTCGAGCGCTACAGCGAGGACGAGCTGGTCTTCGCCGTCATGGACCCCCGGCGCAGTCTGCGCGGCGCGATCCCCGAGGAGTTCAACGGCGGCTACGCCTACAACGCCAAGCTGTGCGCGGGCCTCGCCGCCGCGGTCTGCACCGAGTTGAGCAAGCGGCTGCCCGATGACGGCGCAGGCCTTGAGGACCTGGAACCGGGCAGCTGGGGCGGCGGCCCGCGGATCGTCGTCCTTGTCGACGACTACGACGTGCTCACCACCGCTGGCCAGGAACCGTTGGCCCCGTTCCTGCCGTACATTCCCTCCGCCGTCGATATCGGCCTGCACTTCGTCCTGACGCGTCGTGTCGCAGGCGCCTCACGCGGCATCTACGAACCCCTGGTCCAGGGCCTGCGCGAGTCCGGATCCTCCGCGCTGCTCATGGCAGGTGACCGCGGCGAGGGCCAGCTCTTCCCCGGCGTCTACGCCTCCCAGCAGCCACCGGGCCGCGGCGTCCTCATCCGCAGAGGCCAGCCCAACTGCCTGATCCAAACCGTGCACGCCCCCAGGTGACGCGCAGGCGGGCTCTCTCGCCCACGTGGACCACAAGACGTACGGCATCCCTGCCACGAACGATGAAGGACCGGACGACCCCATGACCAAGGACGTCATCGCCCTCACCCAGCGCATGCCCGACCCGGCCACCATGCTCGCGGGCCTGCTCTCCGGAGGCTCCGACAACCTCGTCGATGACACAGGCGAAGGCGCCGTCATACGACTCTGCGACGAGGAAGGCCGACCGCTCGTCTCCGTGGAGGCACCACTGCTCGTCCAGGTCCCCGGAGAAGCCGAACGGCTCCTCGGCGCCACGCCACCGCCCGTCCCCTACTGGTGGACGGAAGCCCGCGCCACCACCGGCGTCGAACACGCCGAACGCCTGGCGGGCACCTTCGCCGCCCGGCTGGCCACCTTGGCCGACGGCTCCGTCTGGCCACCCGAAGCCGCCCACAACCTCGCCGTGGTGAAAACCGACGGCGTAAACGTCGAACCCACCCCCGCCGACCCCGCCGCCGGTCAGGCCACCGTCGACGTCCTCACCGACAAAGTCGCCGTCGTCATCCAGGACCGCCCCGTGGTCGCCATGACAGCCTGGCTCTCGCACGCATACCAGACAGCCGCCAACGCCGAGCTGGGCCTGCAGATCGTCACCCCGCCCGGAACCACACTCTCCCCCGCCGTACGCGACAGCCTCAGCCACTGGCCCTCCCGCTGGGTCCTACGCGACGAGCGGGACGGCTACTACGACGGGCTGACCGGAGCGGTACTGTCCTGGCAGGACGGCATGTTCGCCCCCGTGGCGTCGCCCGACGCAACCGATGACGACCCCCGCGCTCGGCTGGCCGCCTCCTACCAGGAGGTCACGGCCACCGGCGAGCGCCAGCTGGCCATCACCTTCCGCACCACCCACCCAGCAGACGAGCGTCTGGTACTCGGCGGCGCGCTGGAGTCGATATGGCGCGAACTCACCGGCAATCCGCCGGCCGGCTGGGGCACCGCAGAACCCACCACCCTGCCCTGGTCGCCACGCCAGCTGACCGAAATCGCCTACGAGCGGGCACCAGCACCGACCTGGTTCGTGGTGGTCGGCAGCCCGGACCGGCCCGGCCTCGCCACCATCCGCGTCAAGCGCACGACGGCAGGCGTGGAGGAATACGTCACGCTGGCCTTCGGCTACGGACCGGACGAGGAGCCTCCGGTGGACGCCTTGCCCAGGGCCGCGGAACTGCTCGCCACTCGTCACCGCCTCACCTCGATGCTCATCCAGATCCGCAAAGCCCGCCGCGATCTGGCGGTACCGCCCCACTTCGAAGGACCCGGCGTCCCGTTCGCCTTCGTTCTCGGCGCGGAAGAGGTCCACCAGATGCCCGACGACCGCGTCCGCAACATCCCGCTTTCCCAGCCCCCCGTCCCCCTCGGCCCCAAGACCCGCCCCGCGCTGTACTACCCACTGCCCGGCGACCCCTCCGACCTGTCGGGCTGGCAGGACTTCGAACGCCTCATGCGGCATCTGAAAGGCGAGTAAGAGCACCTGGTCGATCGGAGCGGCACCGTGGATGGGTGTATGCGTCCCACGCCCAGCACATCGCTGCAAGTGGCGGGGGTGGCTCCTAGCGCGTTTGAGCCATTGTCACACCCTCGTCATAGCATGGGGATTGTGAATTGCACCGGTCATGTCCCGGTTGATAGGCATGACCGTACATACGATCGTCAAGTCCGGCAGGGGGAGCCTGATGAAGTTCGACATGGGAGCGCAGACGCTCTCGACCCTGAGGTCGAAGTCGCAGGGATCGAGCACGGAACTGGGGACGTTGATCCACCAGCTCGTCCAGGCAGCGCAGCCGTTGGAGGGCAAGTTCAACGGCGCGGGCAAGGCGGCGTTCGACTCGTTCAAGGCGAACGCGGACGAGATCACGGCGTCGCTGAACAGCGCGCTGTCCGCGATTGTGGGCGGCCAGTCGGGTATGGAGTCGGCGTTCGGCTCGGGCGTGCAGGAGCAGGCCGACAACGCCCGGCAGCAGATGGCGGCGGCGAACTTCGACGCGGCCCGCTTCTCAGGCCGCTGACAGCCCGCTTGCCGCGGAAGTACACAGATCTTTAGGGGGAGTGATTGTGATGGCTGCTGGCATGGACCGTCGTTCGTACGACTCGGGGGCCTCGGCGGAGGCGCAGGGCAACATCCAGGCGGTGATCGGCCGTCTGGAGCAGGTGATCGCGGCGCGTGATGCGCAGGTCAAGGCGGCGATGGCGGATTTCGCGGCTGATGGTGTCGCCGAGGAGTACCACGGCAAGGAGCAGCGCTGGAACCGTGCCTCGCAGGAGGTCCGGAGCATCATCCAGCTGCTGAAGACGACGCTGGAGAAGAACGACTCCACCGCGCACCAGACACTCGCACGCGCAAAGGCCGCAGTCGACAACATCGGCTGACCCAACCCCAGCGCACCAGCAGACGGAAGCACCATTTTTGCGCTGCGCTGATGGGTTGTTGGTCTCCGTGGACGCGGCGGTGTCGCGCGGGTCGTGGTGTGTGGGTGCAAGAAAGAGGAATGCGGGGGGCATTCATGGCGTCATGGGATATTCAGCCGCAGGGAGTGCAGGGCCAGTTGAAGGTCGTCGGCACGCACGCCGAAGACCTCGGCACGGCCCTCAACACACTGCTCGCCGACATCCAGGAGGCAGCCCAGGCGGCCGGTACGGCCGTGCCGGGCACGCAGGCCAGCACGTCACCGAACGGGCTGACATCGGCGTCGGGGTACAAGCCGGTGGGACCGGTGGCCCCGGACCTGTTGCCGAAGACGGCAACGGGCCCGGTCGCCGCCGCGCTGGTCGAGTACGTGAACGGCCGCAAGAAGGGCATGAAGGCGATGGCCGACCGTTGCCAGGCCGCCGTTCTGGGGGCTGCCAAAGCCACCAATGAATACGTCCAGGGAGACCTGGAAGCGGCCAAGAACGCCCAAAGCGCCGCCCACGCCGTGCGGCTGGATGCTCTCAAGGACTTCGGGGGGAAGAAGAAGTGAGCGGCGGACCGGTCGACCCGGCCGATGTACCGGTCTTCACCGGTGACCTGGACGTTCTCGAAACCAAGATAAAGGCGCTCTCCCGCGGCGGCTCCACGGTCGAAAGGGCCGGCTCGGACGTCCACAAGTCCTTCGGCGGCCTGGCCGCCTTCTACAAGGCACCCGAGGCGGAGCAGCTGTTCGGCGTCACCAAACCGGTGGAGGACACAGCGCATGACCTCGGCGAGGACATGCGCGTCATCACCAAGGCGCTGGGCACCTACGCCCGCGAGATCACCCCTCTGATCGAGAAGTTCAAGCAGCTCAAGAAACAGGCGGCCGACTTCCAAGCCAACGAGGCCGCCGAAGACGACTGGAGCGAAGACGGCGACCTGACTGACGAGAACCTGGCCCGCCGCAACAAGATCGCCGAAGTCTGGACTGCGTTCCAAGAAGCCGAACGCAACTGCCACGCCAAGATCGTCGGCCTCGTCAACGGCAAGGCGCTCCACGTCATCGACGCCACCCACAAGACGGGCTACGGCTACCGCGCCGAAGACCTCAAGCAGGCCAAGAGCCTGCCCTGGGGCGAGGCGGTCGAGGAATCCATTCCCGGGTGGCAGGTGTGGGAGCACGCCTGGGAATTCGGCAAGGGCTTCGTCGTCGACGGCGCAGGAGCCGGCGTCGAGGCGCTGAAAACCCTGTTCGGCGGGCACGGAGGGGACGCCGCCGGCGAGGCATGGCTCGGTCTGGCCAAGCTCTCCACCGGTATCACAATCACCACCGGCTTGCCCTTCCTGGCCGGCGCCTACTTCACGACACCCGGGCACATGCTTCCCTCCTGGCTGCGGGAATCGCGTACCGCGATGCTTGAGACCGGAAAAGCGTTCGTCGCCTGGGACCAGTGGGGATCGAACAACTCCCGGGCCGCAGGCGCTGTCACCTTCAACGTCCTGAGCGCCGTCATCACCCGGGGCGGCGGCAGCGCCGTGGCAGGCGCGGGCAAGGCCGCCACGGCGGCCAAGGCCATTTCCGTCGGCAGCAAGGTGGCCCAGGCCCTTGACCCGATGACCTACGTCGCCAAGGGCGCAGGCGTCGGCCTGTCCAAGATCCGCGGCGTCATGGCCGGCCTCAAGGACGCCGGCCACCTCGCGACCCCGAATATCTCCGACGGAGCCTACAGCCTTCCCGAAGGCTCCCAAAAGCTGTCGGACGGCACGATCCAGCTCCCCAAAGGCGCCGCCATCCCAGAGGGGGCGACCAGGCTCTCGGGCGGGAGAATCAAGCTGCCCGAAGACACGGTCACCCTCCCGCCGGGCACGGTGAAGAGCCCACTCGACGGCCCGGGGAAGTACATGGGCAGCGATGGCTCCCTGTACAGGGAGGACGGCAGCCTCCTCCAGAAGGGCGACGAGGCCAAGAAGGAGAATGTCGCCAACCCCAAGGCGGGCGCGGACAACCCACGGACCGAGACCCCGGCCCACCAGGAACAGCGGGTCCCGGCCGGTGTTGGCGGACGCGGCGGCGACATCACACGCGTCGGCTCGGACATCTCCGACCCGGCCCGCGCCAGCGACAACGTCCCCGCCGGGCGGAGCGGCGACGCCCCTCCGGGTGGCGCTGTCGATCACCTGCCCGGTGGCCAGGCTGACGACCGCTCTGTGGCTCCCTCCGCCAGCCACGAAACGCCTGCTGGGCACAACGGCGGCCACAGCGAGGGGTCCGCTACCGATGGTCAACATGGATCGACTGTCGGTCACGGAGGAGACTCGCCTGGCAGTGGCCGTACAGCGCCTGCGGGTGCCTCTGAGGGTGGATCGGGCACTGCTGGAGACGGACTCGGAGGCGGAACGGCAGCCGGACCTCACCACCCCCTTGGCGATGACCCTGGTGACGCCAGTGGTTGGGAGAGGCCGCATGAGGAATCTGGCCCCTTTGAGCGCGGGGGCGAGCAGGAACAGCAGATACGAGACCAATTGCGGGGCTCCAAGGTCAAGCCCAACGATCTTGAAAGGGTCTTGGCTAACCTGGCCGAAGATCCGGCCGGTCGCGAAATCGCCGACACCATTACGTCGGGCAGGTTCAAGGGTGCCGAGAACTTTGATCAGGTATTGTCCAGCCTCAGCCACGCAGACAAGATGTCTGGCGGCATTGAACAACTCCGCTTGGCCAACAGGTTGCACGACATGGGCGTCCGCGACATCTCTTTCGAGATCAAGGGTGATGTCGAAATCAAGCCCGGAGTTCGGACAGGGGGGAAAACGGACCTCGATGTGATGGCCCGGGACTCAGATGGAAATGTCCACGGCTACCAGTTCAAGGAGATTCAGAACCCGAAGAAGCTCGTCAAGAAAATTTTTGACAACATCAAACAGCTGGACGAGTCCGGTGCCGATTTCAAAACCTTCGTGGTCGATACCAAGGGAACGATGGCGGAGCACGAGGCCCTCCGGGCTCAACAGCGCCTCACCGATGTGTACGGGAACACCAACATCCAGTTCATCATTCGGGTTGAGGATGGGATTCTGATCATCCCGCCCAACGGTAGGTTCATGCCGGAAGGAACACTGTGATTGCGAGTACGCCTGTCGCTCGTTGGACCTGGGGACGGGATAAGCAAGTCGAAGACGAGGTTGCCGCGTGCCTTCATGAACTGCTGACCGCCTACACAATCCTGTCCAGGCATCGCCTTGCGGCAGATAGTCCGAACGTATCCGTCTCCGTCCATGAAGCGGGAAAACCGAACACTTACCTGTTCCAGGGAGACCTTGAGTTCGACGCCACATGGTCCGACCCTGCGCAACAACTGGCCAGCGTGGTCACGGATGCGCTACGCCCAGGGCAGATCGGGTCCGTGTACGCTGACGCCAAGAGCTCTGGGGTCATCATTGACGGTAATGAAGAGCTACGTGAAGACCAGCTGTTTCACGTGGGGGCTTCGACGCTTCTTGGCTACGTCAGTGTCGATCTGGTGACGTTCTCCGACGCTTGGATGCCATACGACCTCAAGGGCTGCGGCCAGCCCTCCGTCTACGCGGCAAACGCGCCGCGGCTATCTGCTGCCCTTCGTGATCTGTCGGAGGCACTCGACTCGGAGACCGACCCAGACGATCCCACCTATTTCGGTAAGCCCACCGAGACAGGTATCGACAACTACATCGATGAAGGCGGCGTCGCGTCCGATGTATGGGCCAGTTTCGAAATTCCTCGTCGGTACAGCCACTTCAGGCACGCACCTGGCTTCGGCCACATCGGCTACAAGCGCTCAGTGGACGGTGAGGTCCAGTACGTCCCCGTGCGAGACGAGCATGGGGTGCTCGGGTACCTCTGGGCCTCCGATGCGGAGAACGGCGCGAGCTTCGAACCACGGGACCTCGATGACGAGGAGAGGTACAAGGCTTCGCTCTCGTGGCTAAAGCGGTTGAGGTCTGCACACGACCGGGGCTTGCCTCCCTCACAGGCACTCGCGGAATTGGCTGGCCTCGCCGATGGCGACAGGCCTAGCGTAATCGAGCTGGACAGGCTGCGAGAGCTCGCGAGTGAAGACTGATCCGGCAAAACAGGAACGCCGCCAGGGACGGGAACCAGGCATTCACCGGCTCACTGGCGAACCCCCGACCTGGCACAAGGAGTACTGGACCGCGCACGAGGCCCGCTCCCTGAACGACGACGGCCTGGTGGCCCTGGCCTCGTTGTCGATCGCTTGCGTGGCGCACGACGCCGACATGCCCATCGACGTGGAGTCGGAGTGCCTCCCCAAGCACCTGCTCAGCGCACCTGGGCGGGCGAGTTCCGACGTGATCGGTGAACGATCCGTGACATCGAGGGTGCAACAACACCTCGTTCCCGCAGTCAATGAGCACGCCACGGAGCGCCTGGCCGAAGAGCTCGAAGACAGGGTCCGGAGCCTGGATGCGTCGCCGGCCGTCATCGGCACGGCCCTGAACGAGGCACTTCTGCAAGTGCAGATGCGCCGGGGGCTCCCCCCGGGGAAACCGACTCCGACCTAGCAGGCCACAGTGTCCGCGATACAGGTCAGTACGGCAGCCTTCGCCGCTGCACAACAGCCGACGGGTGACCCAGGCACGGCATCACGGGTGAAATGCGCACCATCCAGGCGACGGGGCACGGTTCTACACCCAGCCGCCCTTTCGGCGTCTGCGGCCCCCTGAATCTGGGCTCTCCGCTCTCATGATCACGCCTCCGGTCCAGCCAGGGTGAAGTCGCCCTTCGTCAGCTCGGCGTGGAGACGCTGCTCGGCCACGTCGGCGTAGTGCGTGGACAGCTCGACGCCGACGAAGTGCTGGCCTTCGCGCTGGGCGGCGACGCCGGTGGACCCGCTTCCGGTGAAGGGGTCGAGAACGGGTGCCGCCTTCGGGGCAGACCTGCACGAGCTGCTGCATGATCTCGACGGCTTCTGGGTGATGTACACCCGGCCCTTACACGGCTGAGAAGCGATGTAGTGGCCGGGCAGTACAGGTCCCGGTACTTGTCCAGGCTGCCCTTGACGCCCCCCAGGATGAACTCGGAGTCCTGCTTGAACCCACCCTTGCGGGGCCGGCTGGCGGGCTTGATCCACGGGACTTTGCCGCTCCAGGTCCACCCCGCCATCTGCAGCGCGTCGAACGACGCTTCCCAGCTACGAGGAGATTTCAGCCTTGGCCAAAGAAATCGGTCAGCGCCTGGAGCCTTCGGTATGGCTCATGGCTTGCGGCGGATTGCGCATCGGCGAGTCGCTCGGGGTATTCCCTCAAGACATCCTTGACGGCACGTTGTGCTGCCGACGGCAGGTTGTACGTATCAAGAATCCCTCAGGCAAGTACGTCGCCTTCTATGCCCCACTGAAACATCGAAGGAGGGCGAATGGCACTACATACCCGCGCCCGTCAATCTAGAGCCACTCATCGAACGGCTCCCCATACGGAATCAGGCCGGAGGGATGATCTACCCCGACCTTTTCCGCAAATCCTGGGACCGCGCCCTCAAGCGCCTCGGACTACCCACTACAAACCCCACGACCTCCGACACAAATGGACCACCGTGCCCCTGAGCAACGGAGTACCCATCCACGAGGTCTCGCGATGGATGGGCCACAGCTCCATCAAGATCACGGGCGACCGGTACGGCCACCTCACCCTCGACCGCAGTGAGCGCTGCCGTCAGGTGATCGAAGCCACCATCGGGGTGCACATGCTCAGCGGATGCCCAGCTCCCCGAGCACCCGACGCTGAGTGGGTGCCGGCCTGGCCGGGAAGTACAGATAGCACACCCCGCCACTGCCTCCGACGACCTTGCCGTCGGCGTTCTTCCGCTTGGTGCGGAGCCAGATGTTCTCGAATTGCCGGCGCTTGTAGACGCGCCGGACCGAGGCGTTGTCGGGGGAGGCCGGGTCGTTGGCGATGATGTCGCCGTCCTGGGTGAAGCCGACGACGGTCATCAGATGGCCGGCGGTGCCGTAGCCCGCGCCGTCGAGTTCGGTTTTGAGGAAGGACTGGGAGGTGATGACGGGGATGCCGGCGTGGATGAGGCGTTCGACGTCCGTGAGGGAGGCGAGGCGGGTGACGACGCCCTGGAGGTCCCGGTAGGTGGCGGCGTAGGCGGCGTTGAAGGGCCAGTTGCCGCAGCCTTCGTACTGGTAGTCGAAGGTGTAACGGGCGGCGTGGCAGACCTGGGGATCGGCGTAGGCGGGGTTGACCCAGGAGAGCTGGTCCCGGGTGGGCTTCCGGCCCCAGGATTCGATGATCATCTGGGAGGAGGTGGGGCTGCACCAGGCCTCGCCCCCGTTGTCGTACTCGGGGTACTGGCCCTTGTGGATCTCCTGGGAGTAGTGCGGGACGACCAGTTCACGGCCGACCCGGCCGGGCCGTGACGCCGGCACCTCGAAGCGGTCGGGGAGGTCCGAGGCCATGGCGCCCAGCCGCCAGACGGTGGGGGTGAGGGCGGTGCCGGGCTTGCGGTGGAGGGTGACGCGCAGCTGGTACGAGGCCAGGCGGAGGCCGCTCGCGGGGGTGTCGATGGCGAAGGTGTCGGTCGAGATGCTGCTCTTGCCGTCCTTCTGGCCGTCGACGGAGGTACGGCGGATATCGGCGTCGCCGTCGCCGGCGGTCCAGCGGCCCATCACGTACCAGGGGGTGCGGCCGCCGTCCGAGTAGGTGCCGCGCAGTTCGACGGCGATCCAGGTACCGGGCGGGGTGTGCGCGTTCCAGGAGGCGACGGCCTCGGTGGCCGGGAGCTTGAGGGAGTGCGCCGGGGACGTCCAGACGGCGTACTCCCAGGAGGTGGTCCGGCCGGTGTGCGGATCCCTGTAGTCGAGAGTGCCGACCGGGTGAACGAGGCGGATGCCGGGCCGGGCGCCGTGTGTGATGCCGGTGCCCTGGGCGTGGCCCTTGTTCCAGTCGGCGGTGGTGGTCCAGGCGTGATAGTCCACGAGGCTCTTCGATCGGCGCGCGGCGGCTTCCGGGGTGGCGGCGGCCGCGGACGCTTCGGGCGTACGGGCGGCGTCGGCCTGCGCCGAGGGGGTGGCGGCACCCGCCGCGGCGGCGAGCGCGGCGGCCAGGACGGTGCGCCGGGGTGCGGAGCTGGTCATGGTGGAGGTCCCCCAGTGGGATGCAGACGAGCGGGCGGGGAGTCGGGCCGGGGCGGCGGACGGGCGACGGGCGGCTGAGCAGTGGCTCAACTATTCCGGTTCCGGGCCTGCTTCGGAAGGCGGTGCGGGGCGCGTCGCGGCACCAATATTGGTGGGGACCACTGGCGTCGGAGGGGTGAGGCAGGCGGCGTACGCTGGCGCAATGGACCGTGATCTGGCCTCCCTCGCCACCCGGCTGCGCACCGTGCCGCCCTCCTGCGGTCCGGTGCGGCTGATCGCGGTGGACGGACACGCCGGCTCGGGCAAGAGCACCTTCGCCGAGCGGCTGGCCGGCGCGCTGGGCGGGGTGCCGGTGGTGCACACCGACGATCTCGCCACCCATGAGGAACTGTTTGCCTGGAGCGAGCGCTTCGACGCCCAGATCCTCGGGCCGCTGTCCCGGGGCGAGACGGCGCGCTACGGCGTCTACGACTGGGTGCGCGGCGAGTTCACCGAGGAGCGTGCGCTGGCGCCCGCGCCGCTGGTGCTCGTCGAGGGCGTGGGCGCGGGCAGGCGAGCGCTGCGGCCGTTTCTGGCGTGCCTGCTGTGGATGGAACTGACGAGCGAACACTCCTGGGAAAGGGGTCAACTCCGGGACGGGCCGGGGCTTTCCGCGTTCTGGAGTGGCTGGATTCCGGCGGAGCGCGCGCACTTCGCGGCGGATCCTTCGCGCCCCTTTGCCGATTTTCTGGTCCACCAGGGGCAGATGGGGTACGAGGTAGTCGTGGGGCCTTCCGCGGCACCATGATCCGCCCCGCTTCTCACGCTCCGTAGTGGACCATGGCCGAGGCGCTCGGCAACGCCGACAGGGTCCCGCCGAGTACCTCAACTCGGCTTGACCTGGGGGGCGTACAGGACTTACGTTCTCAATGTGCGGTTCAACGGACCGCCCACAGATGCGAAGCCCCCGGTTGTTCCCCCGTGATCGGGGGCTTCGTTCTGTCTGAAACCGCCCCGCGCCGCCGCCGGGCGCCCTCTCTCCCTCACCCTGGGTCACCGCACTCTTCGCGCCGCCAAGCCCTGCCCGGTCGCCCACTGTTGCCCCGTACCGCCCTCTACGGCCTGCACCGATCCCGCAGGTACCATGCGAGTCCGTGCCACCGCAGGCCAGGACCGAGGTGCGCGCGGAGACGGTCAACTCCCGCCCGCGGTATGCCGGTTCGGGAGCCGCCGCCGGGCACCGCCCGGCGCCGCACGGGGGACGCTTTGTGGGGGGACGGGATGGATTTCGGCACGCAGGGTTCGCCCGCCCCGGCCGAGCTCGCCTGGCTGCGCGCGGTCGACGCCTACACCGTGGGTGCGTATCCGCAGGCCGAGGAGGAGTTCCGGGCCGCGGTACGACTCGATCCGACGATGGCCGACGCCTGGCTCGGTCTGCACGCGCTGCGCGCCGACACCTCCATCGCGCTGCTGCGGATGCACCGGCACCGCGACCGCTTCGGTGAGATGCGCGCGCGTCACCGACGCGCCCTCAACTCCTGGTACTGGCTGGGCTGGTGGGTTCAGCCGGTGCTGGAGACCGGCCGCGATCTGCTGCTCGCGCACGCCTCCCACTGGCTCGACGGCCGCCATGTCGCCGAACTGGACCAGGCACTGGCCGGCTGCCCGCCGGTCGACACCGACCCCCAGGTGCGGTTTCTGCACGCCTGCCGCGCCTATCTCGTCAAGGACTGGGACCAGCTCGTACGGCAGACCGAGCCGCTGCTCGCCGATCCGGTGCTGGGCATCGAGGCGGGGCTGTTCGGCGGGATGGCGCGGGTGCGGCTGGAGATGTACGGGCAGGCCGAGCCGCTGCTGTCCGCCGCGCTGATGCGCTGCCGCAGTGAGCAGCCGCAGCGCAAGGAGCTGCGCTACTGGCTCGCCCGCGCCCATGAGGGCACCGGCCGCAGCGCCGCGGCGCTCCCCCTCTACCGCGCCGTGCACCGGGTCGATCCGGCGTTCATGGACACCGCGGCGCGGCTCGCCGCCATCGCGGAGGGCGACGGCCTGGACGAGGGCTCCGACCTCGCGACGGTCTCCGCCGCCGGCCTCGGCCAGGAGGCCGGCGGCGATCCCGATCCGCCGGCCCCGCTCGATCCGGTCGACGGCCGTGAGCTGCTGGTGACCGGCGAGGCGGACGGGCCGGAGGGCGAGCCGGGCGGGGTGCCCGCCGGGGGCGACACGGCGGCTCGGGTCAAGGCGACGGCCCCGGTGCCGCGCGGCGCCGAGCGGCTGCCCGCCGGGCCCGCCGATCCGGTGCTGCTGGAGAAGGCGCTGGCGGAACTGGAGCGGATGGTCGGCATGGAGCCGGTCAAACGGCAGGTGCGGGCGCTGTCGGCCCAGCTGCGGATGGCCCGGCTGCGGGCGGGCCAGGGGCTGCCGGTGCAGCCGCCGAAACGACACTTCGTCTTCTCCGGGCCCTCCGGCACCGGCAAGACGACCGTGGCCCGCATATTGGGGCGGGTCTTCTACGCCCTGGGTCTCCTCGGCGGCGACCATCTCGTGGAGGCCCAGCGGTCCGATCTGGTCGGCGAGTTCCTCGGCCAGACCGCCGTCAAGGCCAATGAGCTGATCGACTCGGCACTGGGCGGGGTGCTCTTCGTCGACGAGGCGTACAGCCTCTCCAACTCCGGCTACAGCAAGGGCGACGCCTACGGTGACGAGGCGCTTCAGGTGCTGCTCAAGCGCGCCGAGGACAACCGCGACCGGCTCGTGGTCATCCTGGCGGGCTACCCGGAGGGCATGGACCGGCTGCTGGCCGCCAACCCGGGCCTGTCCTCCCGCTTCACCAGCCGCGTCGACTTCCCCAGCTACCGGCCGCTGGAGCTGACCGCCATCGGTGAGGTGCTGGCCGCGGAGAACGGCGACCGCTGGGACGAGGAGGCCCGCGACGAACTGTGCAGCATCAGCGGTCATGTCGTCGAGCAGGGCTGGATCGACGAACTGGGCAACGGCCGCTTCCTGCGCACCCTGTACGAGAAGAGCTGCGCCTACCGCGACCTGCGGCTCGCCACCTGGCTCGGCACGCCCACCCGCGACGACCTCGCCACCCTCCGGCTGCCCGACCTGATTCAGGCCTACGGCGAGGTGCTCTCCGGGCGCGGGCCGGATCCGCAGGGGCGGCCGGAGTACTGACCGTCGCGGACGGGGCCGGCCGCCGCGCCGTCCGCGCCGCGGGTCAGTACGTCAGCCCCTCGGCCGCCGCGCCGTCTGCGCCGGGGGGCAGCACGTCAGACCCTCGGCGCCACCCCTGCCCGGCGCCGCACCATCAGCCCGCCATCGCCCGGTTCTCCGCCGGCAGCGAAGCCTCCTCGCGGGGCTCGCTGACCCGCTCGCCGGGCTCCCGCCGGCCGGTGCGGGCCGCCGGGGTCCGCCGGTGGGCCGGGTCGCGGACCTCGCCGACCAGCATTTCGAGGACGTCCTCCAGGGCGACCAGGCCGAGCACCCGGCCGGTCGCGTCGGCGACCGCTGCCAGGTGGGAGGCCGCCCGGCGCATCGCCGTCAGGGCGTCGTCCAGGGGCAGCTCGGCGCGCAGGGTGGTCATCGGGTGCCAGATGCGCTGGGGCACCGCGCGGTCCCGTTCCTCCAGGTCCAGGACGTCCTTGACGTGCAGATAGCCCATGTACGCACCGCCGGGGGCGCACACCGGGAAGCGGGAGTAGCCGGTCCGTACGGTCAGCTCCTCCACCTGGCGGGGCGTCACGGTCGGTTCGACGGTGACCAGCGCGGCCCGGTCGAGGAGGACCTCCGTGACGGGGCGGCTGCCCAGTTCCAAGACGTCGGAGAGCTGTTCCTGTTCGGCCGGCTCCAGCAGGCCCGCCTGTCCCGCGTCCTCGACGAGGTGGGTCAGCTGCTCGCTGGTGAAGACCGCCTCGACCTCGTCCTTCGGCTCCACCCGGAAGAGCCGCAGCACGCCGCGGGCGCAGGCCCCGAGCAGCGCGGTGACCGGGCGGCACAGCCGCGCGAAGGCGACCAGGCCGGGGCTGAACCACAGGGCGGTCTTCTCCGGCGCCGCCATCGCCAGGTTCTTGGGCACCATCTCGCCGATAACGAGGTGGAGGAAGACCACCAGCGCCAGGGCGATGACATAGCCGAGCGGGTGGACCAGGGCGGCGGGGAGGTGGACCGCCGCGAAGAGCGGTTCCAGGAGATGGGCGACGGTCGGCTCGGCGACCGCACCGAGCGTCAGGGAGCAGACGGTGATGCCGAACTGCGCGGCGGCCATCATCTGCGGGAGGTTCTCCAGACCGTGCAGCACCTGCCGGGCCCGGCCGGAACCCTCGGTCGCCAGGGGTTCGATCTGGCTGCGGCGTACGGAGACCAGGGCGAACTCGGCACCGACGAAGAAGCCGTTGGCGAGCACGAGCAGCACCGCGAAGAGGAGCTGGACCAGCGTCACCGGGCCACCTCCGCGCCGACCACGACGGGTTCACGGGGCGTCCCGGGGGCGGCGGGCACCGTGACGGTCGCGGTCCGGACGATCCTTATCCGTTCGGCGCGGTGGTGCGACACCAGCCGCACCCGCAGCCGCCAGCCGTCGAGTTCCGCGATATCGCCGGGGGCCGGGATCCGGCCGAGTATGTGTGCCACCAGTCCTGCCACCGTCTCGTACGGTCCTTCGGGGGCGTCCAGGCCGATCCGCCGCAGGGTGTCCACCCGGCAGCCGCCGTCGGCGTCCCAGGCGGGGCGGCCCTCCTCGGGCGGGGCCTGGCCCAGCTCGGGCAGGTCGACCCCGTCGTGCTCGTCGCGGACCTCGCCGACCAGCTCCTCGATGATGTCCTCCAGGGTGACCACACCGGCCGTGCCGCCGTATTCGTCGACGACGACCGCGATCGGCTGTTCGCTGCGCAGCCGCTCCAGCAGCGGCTGCACCGGCAGCGTCTCGGGCACCAGCAGCGGCGGTACCGCGATCCGTCCGGCCGGGGTGCGCAGCCGGTCGTGCTCCGGGATGGCCAGGGCGTCCTTGAGGTGCACCATGCCGACGATCTCGTCGAGGCGGGTGCGGTAGACGGGAAAGCGGGAGAGGCCGGTGGCGCGGGTGAGGTTGACCACGTCCTCGGCGGTCGCGGAGGACTGGAGGGCGCTCACCCGCACGCGCGGCGTCATGACGTTCTCCGCCGTCAGATCGCCCAGTGAGAGGGTACGCACGAACAGGTCAGCGGTGTCCTGCTCGATCGCGCCCGCGCGGGCGGAGTGCCGGGCGAGCGAGACCAGTTCGCCGGGGGTGCGGGCGGAGGCCAGCTCGTCGGTCGGCTCCACGCCGAGGGCGCGCACCAGGCGGTTGGCGACGGTGTTCAGCAGGGTGATCACCGGGCGGAAGAAGCGGGAGAAGGCCCGCTGCGGGCCGGCCACGACGCGGGCGACGGGCAGCGGCTTGGAGACCGCCCAGTTCTTGGGGACCAGCTCACCGATCACCATCTGGACGCCGGAGGCCAGCAGCATGCCGGTCACCACGGCCGTGCCGGGGACCGCGCCCTGGGGCAGGCCGGTGGCCAGTAGCGGGCCGGACAGCAGCTCGGCCAGCGCGGGCTCGGCGAGCATACCGACCACCAAGGAGGTGATCGTGATGCCCAGTTGGGTGCCGGACAGCTGGAAGGAGAGTTCCCGGAGCGCGGAGACGACGGTGTGGGCGCGGCGGTCGCCGTCGGCCGCGGCGCGCTCGGCGTCCGCCTTCTCGACGGTGACGAGTCCGAACTCGGCGGCGACGAAGAAACCGTTGGCCAGGATCAGGACGAGTGCCGCGGCGAGCAGCAGCAGGGGGCCGGTCATGCCGCCGCCTCCGTGGTATGCGGGGGTTGGGGAGGGGCGGCGCAGGTACTACAGGACGATCCGTCCATTGCCGGAGGGAGTCACTCCTCGGGTCGCAGTGGTCCCACTGAGGGGCGGGACGCAGGGTGCGTCCCGGAGAACAGAGTAAACAGCGGGGCCCGGATTAGGGCAGGCTCACCCGGCCGTGTGGTCGACAGCACCATGCTTCTCGGTGAGGTCGCGCAGCGCACGGGCGTCCCGGATGGCCTGGTCCCGGGCGATGCCGGGCTGGATGCCCATGGCGGGCAGGCTGGTGCCGTCGGCGAGGTCGAGATGGACCCAGGGGTCGCCGGCCCGGAGGTTGACGCGTACGACCTGAGCCCAGGCCAGTTCGCGCTTGGTGGTGAGGTTGACCACCGTGACGCCCTCCTGCCGCGCGACCACCTTCGGGCGGGCGAGCAGCAGGAGGACGGCGAGCACCAGCAGTCCGGTGAGGACGAAGCTCAGCCGTTCGCCGCCGCTCAGCTTGGGCAGCGCCAGCGCGATCGCCGTGAGGGCGGCGAGCTGGGCGAGGCCCACGGAGTACAGGACGACCCGGGTGCGGGTCGGCCGGAAGGTCACCGGCAGGCTGGGCAGGGGCGCGGACACGTCGTCGGTCTTCCGTCGTGAGTGATGCGGTGCGTACGGGTGGGTGGCCGGGGGCCGCGGGTCAGAGCCGGCAGGCGTGGATGCCGGTGGTCAGGATCGCGCGGGCGCCGAGGTCGTAGAGCTCGTCCATGATGCGCTGGGCGTCCTTGGACGGGACCATCGAGCGGACCGCGACCCAGCCCTCGTGGTGCAGCGGGGAGACGGTCGGCGACTCCAGCCCCGGGGTGAGGCCGACGGCCTTCTCGACGTGCTCGACCCGGATGTCGTAGTCCATCATCACGTACCGGCGGGCCACCAGGACGCCCTGCATACGGCGCAGGAACTGGCGCACCTTCGGGTCGTCGTCCGGCGCGCCGGTGCCGCGGATGACCACGGCCTCGGACTTCAGGATCGGCTCGCCGATGATCTCCAGTCCGGCGTTGCGCAGCGTGGTGCCGGTCTCCACGACATCCGCGATGATCTCGGCGACGCCGAGCTGGATGGCGGTCTCCACGGCGCCGTCGAGGTGGACGACGGAGGCGTCCACACCGTTGTCGGCGAGGTGCTGGCGGACCAGGCCGGCGAACGAGGTGGCGATCGTCATGCCGCCGAACTCGCTGACGTCCTTGGCCGTGCCCGGACGGGTGGCGTAGCGGAAGGTGGAGCCGGCGAAGCCGAGCTGGAGGATCTCCTCGGCCGGCGAGGCGGAGTCCAGCAGCAGGTCACGGCCGGTGATGCCGATGTCGAGCTTGCCGGAGCCCACGTAGACCGCGATGTCGCGCGGGCGCAGGAAGAAGAACTCGACCTCGTTCTCGGCGTCGACCAGGACCAGTTCCCTGCGGTCCTTGCGCTGGCGGTAGCCGGCCTCATGGAGCATCGCCGACGCAGGCTCGGACAGTGAACCCTTGTTGGGGACAGCGATGCGCAGCATGAGAGCGAGTTCCTTTGCGGGTGAGAGGTGTTGGGGTGCGGTGGTGGATCAGAGATGGGCGTAGACGTCGTCGAGGGAGATGCCCTTGGCGACCATCATGACCTGGAGGTGGTAGAGGAGCTGGGAGATCTCCTCGGCGGCGGCCTCGTCGGACTCGTACTCGGCGGCCATCCAGACCTCGGCGGCCTCCTCGACGACCTTCTTGCCGATCGTATGGACACCTGCCTGCACCAGCTCGGCGGTACGGGAGGTGGTGGGGTCGCCGGTGGCGGCCTTCTGCTGGAGCTCGGCGAAGAGCTCCTCGAACGTCTTCTTGGACATGATGGTGACCACCCTACGCG
This sequence comes from Streptomyces sp. NPDC029466, assembly GCF_055574515.1. Taxonomy (NCBI): domain Bacteria; kingdom Bacillati; phylum Actinomycetota; class Actinomycetes; order Kitasatosporales; family Streptomycetaceae; genus Streptomyces; species Streptomyces sp. NPDC029466. The sequence goes on along the minus strand of NZ_JBVHZH010000005.1, from coordinate 59,699 downwards.
GTTGGCCCCTCGGCTCAGCGCCAGGGCTCGGACACGGTCCGCAGCGTCGCGGCGGTGGCGACGGCCGCGGTGACCGCTTCGTGGCCCTTGTCCTCGGTGGAGCCTTCCAGGCCCGCGCGGTCCAGGGCCTGCTGCTCGGTGTCGCAGGTCAGCACGCCGAAACCGACCGGTACGCCGGTGTCCACCGAGACCTGGGTCAGGCCCTGGGTGACGCCCTGGCAGACGTAGTCGAAGTGCGGGGTGCCGCCCCGGATGACCACACCGAGGGCGACCACCGCGTCATAGCCGCGGCCGGCCAGGACCTTGGCGACGACCGGCAGCTCGAAGGTGCCGGGCACCCGCAGCAGCGTCGGCTCGTCGATGCCGAGCTCGGTGAGGGCGCGCAGCGCGCCGTCCACGAGGCCGTCCATCACTTGCTGGTGCCACTGCGCCGCGATGACGGCCACCCGCAGGTCGCCACAGTTCTTCACGGTCAGTTCGGGTGCGCCCTTGCCGCTCACGGTTCTCCTCGTTCGGGTGATGGTGCCGGTTGGTGGTGACGTGGTGCCGGGTGGCTACTGGTTGTCGCAGGTGGTGGCGGAGGCGGGCCCGGTGTGGGCCGCTCCGTTGGCGCCGGGGTCCAGCCAGGGCAGGTCGTGCCCCATCCGGTCCCGCTTGGTGCGCAGATACCGCAGATTGTGTTCCCCGGCCTGGACCGGCATCGCCTCCCGGCCGGAGACCCGCAGGCCGTGCCGTACCAGGGCGGCGGTCTTCTCGGGGTTGTTGGTCATCAGGCGCACCGAGCGCACCCCGAGGTCCTGGAGCATCTGGGCGCCGGCCGCGTAGTCGCGGGAGTCGGCGGGCAGCCCCAGTTCGAGGTTGGCGTCGAGGGTGTCGCGGCCGCGCTCCTGGAGTTCGTAGGCGCGCAGCTTGGACAGCAGGCCGATACCGCGTCCCTCGTGGCCGCGGAGGTAGATCACCACACCGCGTCCGGCCTCGGCGATCCGCCGCTGCGAGGCCTCCAGCTGGGGGCCGCAGTCGCAGCGCAGCGAGTGGAAGATATCGCCGGTCAGGCACTCGGAGTGCACCCTGACCAGGACGTCCTCGCCGTCGCCGAGCTCCCCGGCGACCAGCGCGATGTGTTCGACGCCGTCGACGGTGGAGCGGTAGCCGTAGGCGGTGAACTCACCGTGGGCGGTGGGCAGCCGGGTCTCGGCCTCGCGGCGGACGGTGGGCTCGGACGACTGCCGGTAGGCGATCAGGTCCTCGATGGAGATGATCGACAGTCCGTGCTTACGGGCGAACGGCACCAGCTCGGGCAGCCGCAGCATCGTGCCGTCCTCGCCGGCGATCTCCACGATGGCGGCGGCCGGGCGCAGTCCGGCCAGCCGGGCGAGGTCGACGCCGGCCTCGGTGTGGCCGTTGCGGACCAGCACGCCGCCGGGCCGGGCGCGCAGCGGGAAGATGTGGCCGGGCCGGACGAAGTCACCGGCGGTCGATTCCCCGGAGGCGAGCAGCCGCAGGGTGGTGGCGCGGTCGGCGGCGGAGATGCCGGTGCTGACACCGTGCGCGGCGGTGGCGTCGACGGAGACGGTGAAGGCGGTCCGCATCGACTCGGTGTTGTGCTCGACCATCTGCGGGAGTTCCAGCCGGTCCAGCTCCGGGCCCTCCATGGGGGCGCAGATCAGCCCGCGGCACTCGCTCATCATGAAGGCGATGATCTCGGGGGTGGCCTTCTCCGCGGCGATGACGAGGTCGCCCTCGTTCTCGCGGTTCTCATCGTCGACGACGACCACGGGGCGGCCGGCGGCGATATCGGCGATGGCCTGCGCGACGGGGTCCAGCGCCAGGGTCGCGGCGTCCTCGTCGTACCAGCTCTGCAGTGCGGTCATGCCGCTGCTCCTTCCAGGACGGGGCGGCCGCTCGCACGCGAGCGCAGCCACCAGTCGCGCAGTCCCCACACGACGAGGGCGAGATAGACGACGTAGACGAGGCCGGAGAAGGCGAGCCCGCTGCTGAAGGCGAGCGGGACGCCGACGACGTCGACCAGCAGCCAGGCGAACCAGAACTCGACCAGTCCGCGGGCCTGGGCGACCATCGCGGCGAGCGTGCCGACGAAGATGTAGGCGTCCGGCCAGGGGTTCCAGGACAGCTGCGGGACCAGGGTGAAGAGGGTGCCGACGGCCGCGGTGCCGACGGCGGTGCCGCCGAGCAGCAGGCCGCGCTCGCGCCAGCCGGCGAAGCGTACGGCGATGGAGCCGTCCTGGGCCTGCTGCCGGCCGCGCTGCCACTGCCGCCAGCCCCACAACGCCACGCCGATGACGAGGAGTTGCTTGCCGACGCCGCCACTGAGATGAGCGGAGGCGTAGGCGGCGACGAGGACGACACCGGAGAGGAGCTGGGCGGGCCAGGTCCAGAGGGAGCGCCGCCAGCCGAGCGCCAGCGCGGCCAGACCGATGGTGTTGCCGATCATGTCCGACCAGATGACGTGCTGCCCGAAGGCGGTGAAGGCCTCGCCGTTCAGCGTGTCGAGGACGCTCACCGGTCCATCTCCTTGATCTCCGCAAGATCGCTGAGGTCCGCGCCGGTGCCGGCGCCTCGCCCGAGCAGCCGCTCGACGTACTTGGCGAGGACGTCGACCTCCAGGTTGACGGGGTCGCCGGCCTTCTTGATGCCCAGCGTGGTCAGGGCGAGGGTGGTGGGAATGAGGCTGATGGTGAAGTAGTCGTCCGCCGCGTCGACGACGGTGAGGCTGACACCGTCGACGGTGATCGAGCCCTTCTCGACGACGTAGCGGGACAGCGCGGCCGGCAGCGCGATCTTGACGATCTCCCAGTGTTCGCCGGGGGTGCGTTCGAGGATCGTGCCGGTGCCGTCGACATGGCCCTGGACGAGGTGCCCGCCGAGCCGCCCGCCGAGCGCCATCGGGCGCTCCAGGTTGACCCGAGAGCCGGCGGTCAGCGCGCCGAGGCTGGAGCGGTTGAGGGTCTCGGCCATCACATCGGCGGTGAATTCACCGTCGGCGGTGTCCACGACGGTCAGACAGACGCCGTTGACGGCGATCGAGTCACCGTGCTTGGCGTTCTCGGTGACGACGGGCCCGCGGAGCCGGAAGCGGGAGGCGTCACCGAGGTTCTCCACGGCGACGACCGCACCCAGCTCTTCGACGATTCCGGTGAACACTTCAGTTCTCCTCGTGGAGCGCGTGGCGGATGGGAGTGGCGGTGATGCGCAGATCGGGGCCGAGCCGTTCGGTGTCGGTCACGTCGAGCCGCAACGCCTGGGCGATGGTGGTGATTCCGGCGTCGCCGACGGCGGCCGGTCCGGCGCCGAGCAGTACCGGCGCGAGATAGCCGACGACCTTGTCGACGGCCTGGGCGGCGAGGAAGGCACCGGCGAGCGTGGGGCCCCCTTCGAGCAGCACGGAGCGCACCTCTCGCTCGTACAGGGCCTGGAGCAGTGCGGGGATGTGCAGTCCGCGGCCGTCGGCGGCGCGCGGCAGCCGGACGATCGGGGCGAGCCCTTCGAGGTGGCCGGCGTCGGCGTCCTCGGCGACCGCGATGAGGGTGGGCGCGGTGCCGTCCAGGACGCGGGCGCCGGCCTTGACGGCGGTGGCGCCGGAGTCGACGACGACCCGCAGCGGCTGGCTGATCTCGTCGTCGGAGAGCCCGCCGATCCGGGCGCCGAGCTGCGGGTCGTCGGCGCGGGCGGTGCCGGAGCCGACGATCACGGCGTCCGCGGCGGCGCGCAGCCGGTGCACATCGGCCCGCGACTGGGGTGAGCTGATCCAGCGGCTGGTGCCGTCCGCGGCGGCGATCCGGCCGTCGAGGGTCGCGGCGTACTTCCACAGCACGAAGGGGCGGCGGCGCAGCACCGAGGTCAGCCAGGCCTCGTTGCCGGCGGCGGCCTCGTCGGCGAGCAGTCCGCCCTCGACGTCGATCCCGGCCTCGGCCAGGGTGACGGCGCCGCCGGTGGCGGTCGGGTTGGGGTCGGAGACGGCGTAGACGACGCGGGCGATCCCGGCGTCGATCAGCGCCTGGGCGCAGGGGCCGGTGCGGCCGGTGTGGTTGCAGGGTTCGAGGGTGACCAGTGCGGTGCCGCCCCGGGCCCGTTCGCCCGCGGCCCGCAGGGCATGGATCTCGGCGTGCGGCCCGCCGGCCCGCTGATGCCAGCCCTCGCCCGCCGTCCGGCCGGCGGAGTCGAGGATGACGCAGCCGACCACGGGGTTGGGGCTGGTGTGCCCGAGCCCGCGCGCGGCGAGCTCAATGGCTCGGCGCATCGCCGCGATCTCGACGGGGGCTGCGGTGGCCACCGGGTCCTCCTGCCTCTCAGGGCACGGACTCCGGGGCTGTCTGGACGACAGAAGCGGAAACGAGGCCACGGGAACACCGCGGCCGGAAATACGCGGACCGCCCGGCGAAATAGCCGGACGCGCCGCCGACGGCGGTGTACCGAAGCTCGCCCGCCGCGCACTGCCTCCCATCCGGACTTTCACCGTCGGTGCAGGAATTTCACCTGCTCAACCGGCCGCTGGCTGCGGACGGGTCGCGGACTATAACCGCCGGTTCGGAATTACACCGACCCCGGAGTGCGCTGCTGCTTTTATGTCAGTACAGCTTCAGTGTGCCACGCCGCGTCGTGGCCCATGCGAGCGAAGCCCTGTGGGCTGCCTCACAGCGCACGGCGCGCCGCCCGTGTCACACCCGGCTCGCGTAGGGCGTCATAGCGGGGACGCACCCGTCCCTTCTCCTCTGCAAGGACTGATCCGCGATGGCGACAATTCTGGTGACCGGCGGCACGGGCACACTCGGGCGGCCCCTGGTGCACCGGCTGCTCGACGACGGCCATGACGTCCGGTCACTGAGCCGGCGTCCGCACACCGGCACGGAGCGCCCCCGGCCGCAGTCGTACGCGGTCGATCTGCGCGACGGCACGGGTCTGCCCGAGGCGCTGACGGGTGTGGACGCGATCGTGCACTGCGCCTCGACACCGGCCGGCGGCGACATGGAGGCGGCCGGCCGGCTCGTCCAGGCGGCGAAGGCGGCAGGCGTCCCGCACCTGGTGTACATCTCGATCGTCGGGGTGGACCGGGTGCCGCTCCGCTACTACCGCACCAAGCTCGCGGTGGAGCGGCTGATCGAGGACTCCGGCATCGGCTGGACGGTGCTGCGCACCACGCAGTTCCACCAACTGGTGCTCCAGCTCATCAAGGCGGGCGCCCGGTCTCCGGTACTGCCGGTACCGACCGGGGTACGGGTCCAGCCGGTCGAAGTACGCGAAGTCGCCGCCCGCCTCGCCGAGTTGGCCGTCGCCCCACCGGCCGGCCGGGTCCCGGACCTGGGCGGCCCCGAGGTACTGACCGCCCGGGACCTCGTACGGACCACACTGGAGGCGGGCGGCCGGCACCGTCTCCTGATGCCGCTCTGGCTACCGGGCCCCACCGCCGCCGCACTGCGCCGGGGCGGAAACCTGACCCCGGAGCATGCCGAGGGCCGGCGGACTTATGCGGAGTTCCTGGCGGAGCGGGTGGGCGGGGGCCCAATGGGTGGGTGAGACCGGCCGGTTCGTGTGGCGGCTGCTGTTGGGGGTGCTCGTTTCGTCCGTTCTTGTGGGCCGCTGTTGAGAGTCCTCGTTCCGCCTGTTTTCGCGTGTCGGCTGATGTTCGCGGGTCCTCGTTCCGTCCGTTCGTGTTGGTCGCTGTCGGGAGTCTGGCCTGACTCTCCTCGTCCGGGAATACGCCCGGCCCCCCGGCACGTTGTGGCCCACAAGGGGCGCCCGCGCCCCCTACGGGATCTGTTCCCACCCCCCTGAAGGGATGCCTCAGGGACGCGGTGCCGCCTCCGGGCCCGCGGCTCCGAACAGGTCGTTCTGGGCGGCGTCCCGTGCGGCGAGCACCGCGCCGAGCAGTACCGCCCGTCCGCCCACCGCCCCGGCGCGTACGTCGGTACGCAGCGGGGAGAGCCGGGCCAGATGGCCGGTGACCCGGTCGGCGAGCTCGGCGCCGCCGCCGCGGCCGACCTCACCGCCGAGCACGACACACCCGGGGTCGAGTACGGCGCACACCGCCGCCACGCCGAGGGCGATCCGTGCGGCCAGTGCGTCGAGGAAGGCGGCACCGGCGTCGCCGGCGGCCACGGCGGCCCGGACGAGGGACTCGGCGGGCGGGCCGTCGGTGGCCTCGGCGCCGGGCGTTGGCTCGTACCTCCCGTCCGACCTGGCGGCCTTGCCGAACGACGACTCGTTCGTCCCAGCCGATCCGACGACATCACCGGACGACGGCACGCTCACCCCGGCCGCCCCGGCGGCCATGCCGGACGACGGCTCGCTCGCCCCCTCCGGCCCGGCGGCATTACCGGACGACGGCTCGTTCCTCCCGTCCGCCGCCCGGTCGGCGTCCCCCGGCGACAGACCGTGTTCCGCCGCGAGGGCGCAGATCGCGGCGGAGCCGGCCAGGGAGTGGAAGCCGCCGTCGCAGCCGTTCGCGGAGGGCAGCGCGCCGGTGCCGGGGACCGGCAGGAAGCCGATCTCTCCGGTGCCGCCCGAGGCGCCCCGCCGCAGCGCGCCGTCCAGGACCACGGCGGCGCCGGTCCCATGGCCGAGCCAGAGCAGGACGAAAGTGTCGCGGTCGCTGGCCGCGCCGTCGCGCTGCTCCGCGATGGCGGCGAGATTGACCTCGTTCTCCAGCAGGACCGCTACGCCCGTGCGTGCGCGCAGCGCGCCGACCAGCCCGACGTGCCAGGACGAGGTCCAGTCGGTGCCGGCGAGTCGCCCGGTGGCGGGGTCGACCAGGCCGGGCGCGCCGACGGCGATGGTGTGCGGCGCGTGTGCGCCCGCCGTGGCGAGCGCCTTGTCCACGGCGGCGAGGGCGGTGGCGACGGCAGTATCGGGGGCGCCAACCGGGCGGATGGCGATGGTGTGTTCGGTGCGCACCCGGCCGAGGAGGTCGGCGACCGCGACGGTGATGCTGTGCGTCCGCAGATCGAGGCCGACGAGATGGGCCCGGTCAGCGACGATCCCGTAGAGCCGGGCATTGGGCCCGCGCCGCTGCGCACCGCTCTCGCCGACCACGGCGATCAGCCCGGCCTCCTGGAGACGTTCGACGAGGTCCGCCACGGTCGGCCGGGAGAGTCCGGTCAGCGACTTGAGCTGACCTGCCGTCAAGGGGCCCTCGGACTGGAGGAGTTGGAGCGCTAGCCGATCGTTGATCAGCCGTGCCGTGGTCGGGGAGGCGGTGCGGCCGGCCACTGCCGCGCGCGGTGCATGCATGGCGGGATTCTTTCATTAGGCGGACCAACTCCCTTATTATCAGGCAGGGTTCCTGATAATTTACCGCGCATGGCTGGCATCAGCGTCCCCGACGGCGCCAACCCACTCCCCCACACCGAGCTGCGCCGGGCGCGCCGGTCCGTTGCCGCGGTGTTCCTCATCCACGGCTCGGTCACCGGAAACTTCGCGACCCGCATCCCCTGGATCCAGGACCACACCGCCATCTCACCGGGCCAACTCGGTCTGGCGCTCGCCTTCCCCGCGATCGGCGCGTCCCTGGCGATGCCGCTGGCCGGCCGGATCAGCCACCGCTTCGGCGCCCGCACCGCGCTCCGCGGTCTGCTCGCCCTGTGGACCCTGTCGTTGGTCCTGCCCGCCCTCTCCCCCGGCCTCTACGCCCTGTTCCCGGCGCTGCTGATGTACGGCGCGGCCTCCGGGATGTCGGACGTCGCCATGAACGCGCTGGGCGTGGAGACCGAGGACCGGCTCGGCAAACCGATCATGTCGGGGCTGCACGGGATGTGGAGCGCGGGCGCCCTGCTCGGCTCGGCGGCCGGCACCGTCGCCGCGCACGCCGACTGGGACGCCCGGCTCCATCTGACCGGCGCCGCCCTCGTGTTGACCCTGCTCGGCGTGCTCGCCTGCCGGGGCGTACTGGATCTGCGCAGCACCCCCGAGGAGCATCCGCCGCCGCGCTTCGCGCTGCCGCCGAGGTCGGCGCTGATCATCGGGGCCATAGGGTTCTGCGCGGTGTTCGCCGAGGGCGCCGGCCTGGACTGGTCGGCCGTCTACCTCCGCGACGAGCTGGGCACCGACGCGGGCCTGGCGGCCGCCTCGACCACCGCCTTCGCCTGCACGATGACGGTCGCGCGGCTGGCCGGGGACAAGGTGGTGGCCCGGTTCGGTGCGGTGCGTACGGTGCGGATCGGCGGCGTACTGGCCACGGCCGGCGGTCTGCTGATCGTCGCGGCGCGGCATCCGGCCATGGCGATGGGCGGGTTCGGCCTGATGGGCCTCGGCATCGCGGTGGTGGTCCCGCTGGCCTTCGCGGCCGCCGCGCGCAGCGGCCCCGCCCCCAGCCAGGCGATCGCGGGCGTCGCCACGATCACCTACACCTCCGGCCTCATCGCCCCGTCCGCGATCGGCGGCCTGACTCAAGCGACCTCGCTGCCGGTGTCGTTCATGCTGGTCACGACGCTGGCATGCGGGCTGCTGGCGGGCGCGCGGGTGCTGGGGATGCCGAGTCGTACGGCGTCGGGGAGCGCTCCGGCGGTGGCTGGGGAGTTGGAGAGGTCTTGAGTGGGGGGCGGTGAGGACGGGGCGGGCGGGGAGGTCTTGAGTGCCGGGCACGACGGTCAAGCGCCCCCACCCACGGCCCGGCGGGGCTCAGGCCGCCTCCGCCTCCGCGCCCGCCTCGGTGCCCGCGTCCGCGACCTCCGGCCGGAGCAGCCGGTCGGCGATGGCGCGGGCGCGGTCGGACCACGGGGTGGGGCGCAGCGTCTGCGCGTCGATGCGGACGAGCACCCGGTGACCCTGGGCGAAGGTCTCGGTGCCGTCGGCCGAGCAGAGCCGGAAGCCGTAGGTGAGGCCGGTGCGGCCGAGGCGTTCGACCCAGAGGTGCGCCGCGTAGCGGCCGGGCCGGGTGATCGGGCGCTCGTAGGAGACCTTCATCTCCTTGATGACGTTGCACATATCGCCCGCGGCGGCCCAGTCACCGTCGAAGGTGAAGCCCTGACCGTGCCAGTACTCCGCCCAGGCGCGCTCGGCGAGCAGCGGGTAGCGGGAGTTGTGGAGCATGCCGAGCGCGTCGAGGTCGTCGAAGTGGACGGTGACGGGCACCAGTTCGCCGTACGGGACGGTGCTGGTCTGAAGGGGTTCGACGCTCACGAAGGGTGCTCCTGGTTTTCTCGCGCTGACCGGCGCTGTTGGTGCGAAGGGTGCTGTTGGGGCGGGTGGGGCTCGTGTGACGAGCCGGGGCAATGGTAAGCGGCTGCTTAGAATGCCCGTTCGCCGGGATACCTCGGTCTAACCTCACCCCATGGGCATGGACATCACCGTCCTGATCGTCGACTGGGCGCACCTCATGGAGACCGCACCGGACGACCGGCTCGAGGTTCTCCAGGCGTCGGCGTACGCGGACGACGAAAGCGATGAGGTCGACGCGGGCTGGGTGTGGCCTGCCGAGCCGGACCGGTCCTGGCTGGGCCGGTACGAGTTCGGCGGCACCCTCGGCTCGTACAAGCCGCACTTTTGGGCCGCGCAGGCGTGGGAGGACGTCCGGGACGCCGCCGGGACCGCGCTGCGGACACCGCTGGACGACTTCCTCAATGCCCTGATCTGGTGGGGCCCTGAGGTCGAGAACGACACTGAGCACGTGGACGCTGACGTCTTCCCCTCCGAGGACGGCCTGTGGCGATCCGGGCCGCTCATCGTCCGCGGGCCCCGGTCAGTGGCCCGTCTGAACCGATGCTGGCGGGAGGCTGCCCCCGTTCTGCCGCAACTCCGTGCCCCGTTCGCGCGCCACGCGGCATGCCCGGGGCGCTGGATCGCGGACTTCGAGGAGTTCACCGCGCTGCTGTCCGGCTGGGCCGAAGTGGTCCGCGAAGCCGAACGACGCCGATGGGGACTGATGGGGCTCCCCATCTGAACCCGTCGAACCGCGACGCCCCCCCGTCAACGAGCATCGATACCCGGAGGATCTCCCCATCCCCCACCCCGTCCCGGCTCTTTCCCCAGACTTACTCTCGTCCCCGATCAAGAACGGAGCGCGCGGCCTCGCAGGCGGCGTCGTCTCCGCCTGCGAGACCTTCCCGGAGCAGGATGAGCCCACCGGAGCGGTCGCACCCGCCCGGAAATTGCGTCGAACGCGGAGTCGATCCTTGAGAAGGTCATGGGCGTCCCGGATCCACCGCGAAAGGAATGCCCGTGCCACGCGCCGTCACGTTGATTCGCTCCGCATCGCTGTCCGACGTTGCCGAGTACGCCTATGCGGCCACGGCCCCGGCCGAGGCGCGGCTGATCTTCCTCGCGGGTGCGTGTCCGCTGAACGAGGACGGCTCCACTGCGGCGATCGGGGACGTCGCGGGGCAGGCGGCCAAGGCCGTGGAGAATCTGCGGACCGCTCTGGCGGACGCCGGTGCGTCACTGCACGACGTCATCAGCACCCGCGTTCTCGTGGCCTCCACCCGGCAGGAGGACCTGGTGACGGCGTGGGAGGTGGTCCGGGACGCCTTCGGTGACCACGACGTGCCCAGCACCTTGATGGGCGTCACCGTGCTCGGCTACAACGACCAGCTGGTGGAGATCGAATCCGTCGCCGCCGTCATCGATTCCTGAGCCGCGGAACGTCGTTGCCGGGGCGGCCGACCTACTGAGCGTGTAGGGCGGCCGCCGGCCGCATCAGCTCTCCCCCTCGCCACGCTCCCCGTACTCGCTGGTCCCGGCGTCGAGGAGGGGCGTGCGGGGACGGCCCGCCGCGCTGGAGAGCCAGCGCAGGGAGTGGTAGCCGGTGAGCACGGTGAGTGTGCCCAGTGCGATGCCGCTGAGTTCGAAGTGGTCGGTGAACTTCAGCGAGACGCCGCCGATGGCGATGATGATTCCGGCCGCGGCGGGGATGAGGTTCAGGGGGACCGAGAAGTCCACCTTGTTCCGCACCCAGATCTGGGCTCCCAGCAGGCCGATCATGCCGTACAGGATGACGGTGATACCGCCCAGCACTCCGCCGGGGATCGCCGCCACCACCGCGCCGAACTTCGGGCACAGGCCGAAGAGCAGGGCGAAACCGGCCGCCGCCCAGTAGGCCGCGGTGGAGTAGACCCTGGTGGCCGCCATGACGCCGATGTTCTCGGCGTAGGTCGTGGTGGCGGGGCCGCCCACCGCGGTCGACAGGACGGTCGCCGTGCCGTCGGCGACGATGGCCATGCCCATCTTGTCGTCCAGGGGGTCACCGGTCATGGCGCCGACCGCCTTGATGTGGCCGGCGTTTTCCGCGATCAGCGCGATGAGGACCGGCAGCGCGACAAGGATCGCGGAGGCCGAGAAGTTCGGTGCGTGAAAGGTGGGAACGCCGATCCAGTCGGCCTTTTCGACGCCGGAGAAGTCGATGCGCCAGTGGTCCGTGAGCTTGCCCGCGCCATTGACGGAATGAATCTTTCCGGCGGTGCGGTCGAGAATCCAGGACAGTGCGTAGCCGAAGACCAGGCCCAGGAAAATGGCGATCCGCGACCAGAAACCCCGGAGCACGACGAGCGCGAGTCCGGTGAACATCATCGTCGCCAGGGCCGTCCACTGGTCCTGCGGCCAGTACGTGGAGGCCGTGACGGGGGCGAGGTTGAAGCCGATCAGCATCACCACCGCGCCGGTCACGGTCGGCGGGAGCACCGCGTGGATCACCCGGGCCCCGACGACATGAATGGCGATGCCGCAGCCGGCGAGGCAGGCACCCACCACGAGCATCGCGCCCGTCAGGGTGCCGGCGTCGCCTCCCTGGCCCGCGATCACGACGGAGACGCCCACGAAGGAGAGCGAGGAGCCGAGGTAGCTGGGGATGCGTCCGCGGGTCATCACCAGGAACAGCGCGGTGGCGACGCCCGAGGCCATCAGGGCAAGGCTGGGGTCCAGCCCCATCAGCACGGGGGCGACGAAGCACGCCCCGATCATCGACACCACATGCTGGGCGCCGAGCGCGATCGTCCGGCCCCACGTCAGGCGTTCGCCGGGCCTGACCACCTCGCCGGGCTTCAGATGGCGCCCGTCCCCATGCAGTTTCCACCCGAAGCCGGCCATGATCACTCTCCACTCTGCGACGCCCTGCACGTCACAGAGCCGAGGTGATTCATAGTCGAACGACTGCGTCTGGACAAACTGAAGCGGGCGGTCTTCGGGTAGCCGAGGAAAGGTGCGTATTTCAGCCGCTCTCCGCGCGGGGGTTCCGCGGTGTGCGGAAGGCCGCCGGGATCCGTGCGAGAAGGGCTGACCGGGCGGATTCCGGGGCGCGGCGGAGCAGGGCACGCCACAAGCGGGCGCGCCGTCGATTACCCCGTTTCGGTCATCGACGACCGGCGTACCTCACTATCCGCAATTCCACTGTCACGCTGAGTCGATGACGACAACTCAGGAATGCGGCGGTTCCGGCAGCCGTACGGACCCGGCCGGGGGATCCGCCGCCCGGCCCCCGACCGCCGCGGGGCCCGAGGCGAACCCGGGTGTGGCAGAGGTGCTGGCCCGGATGCGGGCGCTGGCCGCGGGGCTGCCCGCCGATGACGGGGTGGCGGTCTTCAACGAGGTCTATCTCGCCGTCACCGAAGCGGTGGCACGGCGCATCGGGGACGGTGCGTTCCGGGATCCGGCGGCCACCGGCGAGCTGGACATCCGCTTCGCGCGGCGTTACTTCGACGCGGTGGAGGCCGCGGCCGCCGGACTGCGGCCACCGGCCTGCTGGCGGCCGCTCTTCCAGCTCCGCCGCCACCCGGGGGTGCGTCCGCTCCAGTTCGCGCTGGCCGGGATCAACGCCCACATCGGCCACGATCTGGCACTGGCCGTACTGGACACCTGCCGGGCGCTGGAGTGCGAACCGGCGGCGCTGGAACACGACTTCGACCGGGTCGGCGGAGTGCTGACGAGCTTGGAGGAGCGGATCCGGGAGCTGCTGATGCCCGGCCCCGATGTGCTGGACGTCGCCGATCCGCTGACGCATCTGATCGGGTCATGGAGCCTGGACAAGGCCAGGGACGGGGCCTGGGTGGCGGCCCGGGCGCTGTGGAGCGTACGCCGCCTGCCGGATGTGACGGAGGAGCTCACCGAACGGCTGGACGCCGGGGTGGGGCTGGTCGGGAGGATGCTGCTGACTCCGCTGCCGGGCTGATCCGCCGGCGCGGGAGTGGATCACCGGGTGTGACCCACTCCTGCCATGCGCCCTGGTCCTCCTAGTCCTCCGGCAGTTCCACCGGTGCGATCTCGTCGTAGACATCGCCCGGGCCCGGGTTGGTGGCGTCCGTCGTGCCGCCGAAGTGGTGCATCACGCCCCACACCGCGTTCAGTGCGGTCTGCACCGCGCCCTCGGCCCAGCCGGCCGTCCAGGAGATGTCGTCGCCCGCGAGGAAGATGCCGCGCTTGTCCTCGGGGAGGCGGTCCTGCATGAAGTGCGTGAACAGGCGTCGCTGGTAGCGGTAGTGGCCGGGCAGGTTCGCCTTGAAGGCGCCCATGAAGTACGGCTCGTTCTCCCAGGAGACGGTGACCGGGTTGCCGATGATGTGCTTGCGGATGTCGACCTTCGGATAGATCTCCGAGAGCGACTTCAGCATGACCTCCATCCGCTCGTTCGCCTCCAGCGGCAGCCACTTGAGGCTGTCGTCGCACCAGGTGTAGGAGAGGCAGATGACGGCGGGTTCGTCCGGGCCGTTGTCGAGCAGGTAGGTGCCGCGGGTCATCCGGTCGGTCAGCGTCATCGACATGACGTCCCGGCCGGTGTCCTCGTCCTTGTCGAGCCAGAAGGGGCGGTCGACGGGGACGAAGAGCTTGCTGGACTCCATGTAGTGGGTGCGCTCCATCGCCGTCCAGTGGTCGATGGGGAAGAGCGAGTCATCGCAGGCGATCTTGCTCAGCAGCATCCAGGACTGCGCGGTGAAGACGGCGGCCTCGTAGGTGCGGATGTCGCCGTGGGCGTCGGTGACGGTGATGCGGTTGCCGGCGGTGCGGGTCAGGCGGGTGACCGCGGGCCGGGGCGTACCGTCGTGCAGCGACGACAGCGAGGTGCCCGGCGCCCAGTGCACGATCTTCGCCGGCTCGCGCTCCCACAGGCGCAGCGGCAGCTGCTGGCTGCCGCCGACGATGCCGCGGTGGTGGTCGTCGGCCTCGGTGTAGACGACCCGCAGGATCTCCAGGATGGAGTTGGGGAAGTCGGTGTCCCAGCCGCCGGTGCCGAAGCCGACCTGGCCGAAGATCTCCCGGTGGCGGAAGGACTTGAAGGCCGTCGAGTCGCAGAGGTAGCCGTAGAAGGTCTGGTTGTCGAGCTTCTCGACGAGCCGGGACCAGATCTCGCGGATGCGCGGGACATCGCGCTCGCGGATCGCCTGGTTCATGTCGGAGAAGTCCGCGCCCTCTTCCAGGCAGGCGTTCCAGGCGTCCATGACCTGGTGGTAGACCTCGGGAAGGTCCTCGACGGTACGGGCGTAATGCGACTCGCCCTTGAGGTCGACGACGGTCGACGGGGTGTCCGCGGCCAGCGGGTTGGGGAACGGCGTGGTCGTCAGGCCCACCAGGTCGATGTAGTGCTGGAGCGCCGTCGAGGACGGCGGGAAGCGCATCGCGCCCATCTCGGCGGTCAGGCCCGCGGCGTCGGCAGGGGTGCCCTCGAAGCCGACGGTCCGCAGCCGGCCGCCTATTCGGTCCGCCTCGTAGACGACGGGCTTGAGGCCCATCTTCATCAGCTCGTAGGCGGTGATGATGCCGGAGAGGCCGCCGCCGATGACCGCGACCTCCTTGCCGTGCTCGGTCGCGGGGATCTGGCCGAGGCCCGCCGGGTGGGCGAGGAAGTCGTCGTAGGCGTACGGGAAGTCCGGGCCGAACATGGTGATCGGCGGCTGGGCATCCGCGTGGTGGGCGGCGGTGGGCACCGTGGACGTCATCGGGGACGAGCTCCTTGCAGACAGGGCACAGCAGGCAGGGCAGCGCAGGCCGGGTGGGCCGGCCTGCGGCGGATCGGTGGGGCGGGGGGTCAGGTCACGTCAGCGGGCCGTACAGCTCCGGCCGGCGGTCGTGCAGATACGGGTTGTCCGCGCGGGACTGCTTCAGGAAGGCGGCGTCGACCTCGGCCCGGACCAGCTGCTCGGTGCGGCCGGCGCGGGTGCGGACCACACCGTCCGGGCCGGCCAGGCAGCTGAGGCCGACGAACTCGAACTCGCCCTCCGCGCCGACCCGGTTGACGTACGCGACGTACATCTGGTTCTCGAAGGCGCGGACCGGGATGACGGACTCGGCGACGAACTGGAAGGGGTGCATCTGCGCGGTGGGCACCAGCAGCAGATCGGTGCCGGCCAGCGCATGCGCCCGGACGTTCTCCGGGAACTCCACGTCGTAGCAGATCAGCAGACCGATCCGGAGGCCGGCCAGCTCGGCCTGGACGACGGTCCGCTCCCCCGGGGTGAACCATTCGTGCTCGAAGCAGCCGAAGAGATGGGTCTTGCGGTAGTTCGCGAGGCGCTCGCCCGAGGGGCCGATGAGCTGCGCGGAGTTGTACACGGCGGCGCTGTCGGGCTCGTCCTGCGCGGCGCGCTCGGGGTAGCCGTAGAGCACCGCGATGCCGTGCTCGGCGGCGATCTTCCCGATGGCCTGCGCGCTGTCGCCGTCGGCGGTCTCCGCGAGGCGGTGGACGTCGCCGCCGATGGCATAGCCGGTGAGGAAGAGCTCGGGGCAGGCGAGCAGTCCGGCGCCGGTGGCCGCCGCCTCGCGGGCCGCGTCCTGGAGCACCCGCAGATTGTGCGCGACATCGCCGGGCCGGCCCGAGCTCTGGAGCAGGGCGGTGTGCAGCGACGTCATGGGACCCCTCGGCGAGACGGTGCGGGCGGACGCATTGACGGTACGGGCCGCCGGTGATCCGGGACAAGGCGCCACCGTTGCGCGCCGATGGACGATTCATTGCGCGTTCAAGGGACTGTGCGGTGATTCGTTGCGCCGGCGCCGGGGCACGGCGCCGCGGCGGGTCAGCCCTCGCCGGGCGGCAGGTCCCGCAGGCTCTCCCGCACCGTCTCCCGGACCAGCCCGCGCAGCCAGCGGTGCCCCGCGTCGGCCTCCTGGCGCGGGTGCCAGGCCATCTCCATGGTCATCGGCGGCAGTTCGAGCGGGATCGGCAGCATGCGCAGTCCCAGACCGCGGACCGTCGCCACCCCGGCCCGCTCGCCGGTCAGGCCGACCGCGTCGCTGTCGCGGACCATCATCAGCGACGCGGCGAAGGTCGGGACGGTGGCGATCACCTTGCGCCGCAGCCCGCGGGCCGCGAGCGCCGCGTCGACCGGTCCGGTGAGCCGGCCGCGGCGGGAGAAAATGAGGTGTGACGCGTCAGCGAAGCGGCGCGCGGTGAGTTTCCCGGTGGTCAGCGGGTGGCCCTCGCGCACCACCGCGACACTGCGGTCGACGAACAGTTCCTCCCTGCGGATCTCCGGCTCCCGGCTGTCGATGACACCGAGCTCCAGGTCAGCGGCGCCATCCCGCAGCAGCGGCACATCGATATGGCTCTCGCCGAGGAAGCGCAGCACGACCTGCGGCGCTTCCTCGGCGACGCGGGCGACCAGGCGCGGCCCGAGGGAGGTGACGAAGAGGTCGTTGGCGTTGATGGTGAACACCCGGGCCATCCGGGCCGGGTCGGCCGGCGCGGTCGGGGCCAGGACGCCGTGTGCCGCCTCCACCAGCCGGCGCACCTCGGCCCTGATTTCCAGGGCGCGCGGGGTGGGCACCATATGGCGGCCGGCGCGCACCAGGACGGGGTCACCGATCGTGCGGCGGATACGGCCGAGGGCGCGGCTCATGGCCGGTCCGGAGAGCCCGAGCCGGTCGGCGGCCGCGGTCACACTCTGCTCTTCGAGCAGGGCGTCCAGCGCCGTCAGCAGGTTGAGGTCGATGTTTGCGTTACGCGCAATCATGGAGTGCACCCCTTGCAGTTGAGGTCAACTGAACGGGACCTTAGCGTCCCGGTCATGACCTCCACCGTTTCCCCTCCGGGCTCCCCTCCCGCGTCCGTCGGCCCCCTCGCCCGCCCGCGCCCGGTGACCGCCGCGATGTGTGCCTGTGTGCTGGTGGCGCAGTCGCTGGTGGCCGCGATGAACCTGGCGATACCCAAGATCGCCGCAAGCGCTCTGCACCCCTCCCCCGCCCAGCTGTTGTGGATCGTCGACACCTATGTGCTGGTCTTCGCGGGGCTGTTGATCCCGGCCGGCGCGGTCGGCG
The DNA here is from genome assembly GCF_055574515.1 of Streptomyces sp. NPDC029466. Lineage (NCBI taxonomy): Bacteria > Bacillati > Actinomycetota > Actinomycetes > Kitasatosporales > Streptomycetaceae > Streptomyces > Streptomyces sp. NPDC029466. The sequence continues at coordinate 42,515 of NZ_JBVHZH010000005.1, read as the reverse complement.
ACCGGATGGGCCGCAAGGGGGTGCTGCTCACCGGGCTCGGTGTGTTCGCCGCGGGCGCGCTGCTGTGCGCGCCCGCGACCACGCTGCCGGTGCTGCTGGCGGGCCGGGCCCTGTCGGGCGCGGGCGCCGCGCTCCTGGTCCCCGCGACCATGTCCGTACTCCTGCACGCCGCGCCACCCGACCGCCGGGCCGGGGCCGTCGCCGCCTGGAGCACGGCGGTCGCTGTCGGCGGGCTGGCGGGCAATGCCGGCGGCGCGCTGATCCTGCAATTCCTGCCGTGGCAGGGGCTGTTCTGGGCGTATGTGCCCCTCGCCCTGGCCCTGCTGGCCTGGGTGGCAAGGGCCGCGCCCCGGATCCCCCGGCAGACCGCGGCGCTCGATCTGCCGGGCTCGGCGCTGCTGGTCCTCGGCGCGGCGGCGCTGCTCTTCGGGATCATCGAGGGCCCGGGGCGGGGCTGGGCCTCGGCCACGGTGACCGGCGCGTTCGCCCTGGCGCTGGTGGTGTTCGCGCTGTTCGTCCGGCACGGGCTGCGGGCCGCGCACCCGGTGCTGGACCCCCGGCTGTTCCGGCTGCCGCGGCTGCTCGCCGGGAGCCTCGGTATCGCCGTCACCTTCTTCGGGATGTTCGCGCTCTTCTACGTCAACGCCCAGTTCCTTCAGTACGTGAAGGCGTACTCACCCCTCCAGACGGGCTGCGCCATCGCGCCTCTGGCCCTCGGGATGATGGCGGTGACGAAGTACGGCATGCGCTGGGCGCAGCGGGCCGGCGAGGCCAGGACGGCCGGTGCGGGGCTGGCGCTGATCGCGGCCGGTCTGCTGCTGCTCGCCACCGCGGACGCCGGCACCCCGTACCTCTGCTACCTGGCGTTCCTGCTGGTGATGGCGGCCGGTGCGGGGCTGGCGATGCCGACGCTGTCGCATGCGATCGTGGCGTCCGTACCCGCCCGACGTTCCGGGATGGGGTCGGGACTCCAGGGCGCGGCACGGGAGTTGGGCGCGGCACTGGGCATCGCCGTGGTGGGCACCGTGCTGTCTGTGCGCTTCGCCGCGGGGACCGGGCACGGCGCCACGACGGTCACCGCGTTCGCCGACGCCACGGCGCTGGGCTACCGGATCGCGGCGGGGGTGGTGCTGGTGGTGGGATGTGCCGTGGTGTGGGGTCTGCGGGCCGGGACCCGGGCCGGGCGCGGCGGGTCTTGAGTGGGGTCGGGGGGCCGGCCCGGCGCCCTTGAGCGGGGCGGAAGCTAGCCCGGTGCCCCCGAGCTGTAGCGCCGCAGCAGCGGGGAGAGCACCAGCACGGACTTCGTCCGCTCCACGAACGGCTCGCCCGCGATCCGCTCCAGCACCCGCTCGAAGTGCCGCATGTCGGCGGCGAAGACCTGGACGACGGCGTCCGCCTCACCGGTGACGGTGGAGGCGGACGCCACTTCCGGGTAGCGCGACAGGCCGCGGTGGATCGACTCGGGCGAGGTGTTGCGGCGGCAGTAGATCTCGATGAACCCCTCGGTCTCCCAGCCGAGCGCGGCCGGATCGACCCGTACGGTGAATCCGGTGATCGCGCCGTCCGCCCGCAGCCGGTCCACCCGGCGTTTGACGGCCGGTGCGGACAGCCCGACCTCCTGGCCGATGTCGGCATAGCTGCGGCGGGCGTCCTCGGCGAGGGCGTGGACGATGCGTTCGTCGAGATCGTTCAGTCGCACTGCGGGTGGATCACTTCTCTGCGGTGGCCAATCGGGAGCGGCGCATGCCGTATCCGAAGTAGACCACAAGGCCCACGGCCATCCAGACACCGAAGACCACCCAGGTCACGGCGCCGAGGCTGCCCATCATGTAGACGCACAGCAGGAAACCGATCGCCGGGAAGAGCGGCGAGAGCGGAGTGCGGAAGCTGCGCGGCATGTCGGGCCGGGTGCGGCGCAGCACGATCACCGCGACATTGACCAGCGCGAAGGCGAACAGGGTGCCGATGCTGGTGGCGTCGGCCAGCTCGCCCAGCGGCACCGCCGCGGCGAGCACCCCGCAGAACAGCGAGACGATGATGGTGTTGGCACGCGGCGCACCGCTCTTCGGGTGCACCTTGGAGAACACCTTCGGCACCAGCCCGTCCCGGGACATCGCGAAGAGGATGCGGGTCTGGCCGTAGAGCACGGTCAGCACGACGCTGGCGATGGCGATGACCGCGCCGAAGGCGAGCAGCACGGCCCACCAGCTCTGCCCGGTGACCGCCTTCATGATCCCGGCCAGCGCGGCCTCCGAGCCCTCGAACTTCTGCCAGGGCATCGCGCCCACGGCGATCGCGGCGACCAGGCAGTACAGCGCCGTGACGATCACCAGCGAGAGCATGATCGCGCGCGGCAGGTCACGCTGCGGGTCCTTGGCCTCCTCACCGGCGGTGGAGGCGGCGTCGAAGCCGATGTACGAGAAGAACAGGGTCGCGCCCGCTGCGCTGACGCCCGCCATGCCCATCGGCATGAAGTTCGCGTAGTTGCCGGACCGCACGCCCTGGACGGCGACACCGCAGAACAGCAGCAGCGCGGCGATCTTGACGACGACCATGATCGTGTTGGCGCGGGCGCTCTCCTTGGCGCCGCCCAGCAGGAACACCATCGCGAGCAGCACGACCAGCAGCGCCGGCAGGTTGAAGACGCCGCCGTCACCGGGCGGCTGGGACAGCGCGTCCGGGATGGTGAAGCCGAAGACCCCGCCGAGCAGCTCGTTCAGGTACTGGCCCCAGCCCACGGCGACGGCCGCGACCGAGACGCCGTACTCCAGGATCAGGCACCAGCCGCAGACCCAGGCGACCAGCTCACCGAGGGTGGCGTAGGCGTAGGAGTACGACGATCCGGAGACCGGGATGCTGCCGGCCAGCTCCGCGTAGGACAGTGCGGAGAACAGGGCGGTGACCCCGGCGATCACGAAGGCGAGGATGACCGCGGGACCGGCGTCCGGGACGGCCTCGCCGAGGACCACGAAGATGCCGGTGCCGAGCGTGGCCCCAATGCTGATCATGGTCAGCTGCCACATGCCCATCGAGCGGCGCAGCGTTCCCCCCTGCCCCTTGCCGCCCTCGGCGACCAGCCGCTCGACGGGCTTACGCCGCATCAGCCGAGTGGCCAGGCCCCCTGACGAGGGGGGCCGGGGGTCGCTGGCCCCTGCGGGCGGGGCTGCGCCGTGCTCCAACACTGGGGTGGCTCCTTTATCGCTGCCGATCACATGACGGGTACGGATGACGGCGACCGGCAGCGGTCGGTTCACGGCATGCCGGAGCACACCGCAGCAGGAGACCGCCGAGCAGACGGTCTCCGCCACTCCACGTACAGCGCTTGACCTTACGGCCCGCCGCTGACCTGCCGTAATGCAGGTTCCTTGCGCAACAGTGCACGATCGTTGCGCACCGGCGCGGCGGGCGGTCGTTCGTTGCGCGCCAGGTTCTGATCGTACGGGTTCCCCCGCGTGGGACCGACCGGGGCCCCGGGTTCCACTTGCGCGAACGGCCCCGCACCGGGTCGGTGCGGGGCCGTTGAGCGGCGGTGATGACGGCCGGTGAGCGGCCGTGTGACGCGTCAGTTCCAGCTGTCGTGCAGCGGCTTGCCCTCGGCGTAGCCGGCGGCGCTCTGCACACCGACCACGGCCTTCTCGGCGAACTCGGCCAGGGAGGCCGCGCCCGCGTAGGTGCAGGAGCTGCGGACGCCCGCGATGATCGAGTCGATCAGGTCCTCGACGCCGGGGCGCGCCTGGTCGATGAACATCCGCGAGGTGGAGATGCCCTCCTCGAAGAGCCCCTTGCGGGCCCGGTCGTAGGCCGACTCGTCGCTCGTACGGTTGCGCACCGCACGGGCCGAGGCCATCCCGAAGCTCTCCTTGTACGGCCGGCCGTCGGCGGTGTGCTGGAGATCACCGGGCGATTCGAGGGTGCCGGCGAACCAGGAGCCGATCATGACGTTGGACGCGCCCGCGGCCAGCGCCATGGCGACATCGCGGGGGTGCCGGATACCGCCGTCGGCCCAGACGTGCTTGCCGAACTTCTTGGCCTCGGCGGCGCACTCCAGCACCGCGGAGAACTGCGGCCGGCCCACACCGGTCATCATCCGGGTGGTGCACATCGCGCCCGGTCCGACACCGACCTTGATGATGTCCGCGCCGGCGTCGATCAGATCGCGGACGCCCTCGGCGGAGACGATGTTGCCCGCCACGATCGGGACCTGCGGGTCCAGCGCCCGGACCGCCTTGATCGCGCTGATCATCGACTCCTGGTGACCGTGCGCGGTGTCCACGACGAGGGTGTCCACCCCGGCCGCCAGCAGGGCCTTGGCCCGGCCGGCCACATCGCCGTTGATGCCCACGGCGGCCGCGATCCGCAGCTTCCCGTCGGCGTCGGTGGCGGGGGTATACAGGGTGGCGCGGAGCGCGCCCTTACGGGTGAGGATGCCGATCAGCATGCCGTCCGCGTCGACCGCGGGCGCGAGCTTGCGGTTGGCGGCGTCGAGACGGTTGAAGGCGTCCCGCGGGTCGATGTCCGCGTCCAGGACCAGCAGGTCCCTGGACATGACCTCGGCCACCTGGGTGAAGCGGTCCACCCCGGCCAGGTCGTGCTCGGTGACGACGCCAACCGGGCGGCCGCCCTCGACGACGATGCCCGCGCCGTGCGCCCGCTTGGGCAGCAGCGCCAGGGCGTCCGCCACGGTCGCGACGGGGGACAGCACGATCGGCGTGTCCAGTACCAGATGACGGCGCTTGATCCAGGTCACGACGTCGGTGACGACATCGAGCGGGATGTCCTGCGGAATGACGACCAGGCCACCGCGGCGGGCCACGGTCTCGGCCATCCGGCGGCCGGCGATCGCCGTCATGTTGGCGACCACGAGCGGGATGGTGGTCCCGGTCCCGTCGTGCGAGGCCAGGTCCACGCTCTGGCGGGAGCCGACGGCGGAGCGGCCGGGCACCATGAACACATCGTCGTAGGTCAGGTCGTACGGCACCGAAGAACTCTCTTCGAGCGCGCCGTTCTTCGGGTTCAGGAATCGCATATGGCCAGGATACGGGCCCTGACCAGGGGTCATATGATTGTCCGAGCGTCTTGTCGGGCGTGTGTGCGATCCGCCAAGGGGCCTCGTGGCGCCCTCCGCGCGGGGAGGCTCCGCGCGGGCGGCCGACCACAGGACATCGTGGCTGGTCGGGCCGCCACGGCCGCCGTTACGCGCCCTGCCGGGCCCGCCCCCTGGCCATGATCACGGCCAGTCCGGCGTCCGTGTCACGCCAGTAACCCACCGCATCCGCCAGCACCCCCTCGACGATGCTCCACTCGTCGGGCGCCGCGGCCGCGTACCCGTGCCAGCCCGTCACCACGAGCAGCCGGCCGCGGTCGGCCGGGCACCAGGACAGATCGGTGAGGCAGTCGGCGAGCGCGTCCCAGTTGCGGCCGAACCACTCCGGCAGCCGCAGCGCGCGGGCACACCGCTCCATGAAGGCCGCCTTGTCCGCGACCCCGTCGAGATCCAGGGAGGATGCGGTCCAGCCGGCGTCCCGGGCGGCGGCCAGCGCGTCCGCCACCGCGCGCTCCGCGGGCCAGGGCAGCACCCCCGGGGGCGTGCTGCCGTCGAGCACCGCGGCGAGCGGCCGGGGTACGGGAGCCGTCATCGGAGCACCGCCTTGAAGGACCGGTAGTGATCTTCGGTGTAGTACGTCTCATGGCTCCGGCCGGTGACCAGCCGGCGGGCGCCGCGGTCCGGTGCGCCCGGCGTGCGAACGGTGTACTCGTGGTAGTAGCCGCGCGGCTGACGGGGCAGCAGTCGCTCCCGGTTGCCGAAGACCGTGCCGTCCTGGGCATACGGGAGGGGACCGCCGGCGTCGATGCGGCGCAGGGTCTCCCGTGCCTGGGAGGGCAGCGCGCCGACCGGCACGACCGGCATGCCCTGCGCCCAGTCCGGTACGCCGGAAGCGCGGGGCGTAGCGTCCACGGCCGTGGCGGTGGACCGCGGCACCACCGGTGAACTCCCGTTGGCGCCACCGCCCGTGGAGCACCCGGTCAGCACCAGGAGCAGCCCGGTGAGCAGCGCGCCGAAGACGGCGGCAGCGCGGCGCGGGGAGAAGCGGATCACCATGCGCCGATGCTGTCACAGGGCCGCGCAGGCTGCTCGTCGATGACCGCGCCCCGGGTGCCCGCCGGGGGCGCGGTCCCGGGCTCACGCGGACCGCGCCGCGCGGACGCCGGCTCCGGCCCGGCGTACGTCACGCACCGGGTCCGGGTCCGGGTCCGGCTGACGTCACCGCCTCGGCTCCGGCTCCGGCTCCGGCTCCAGCTCCGGCCCTGCCTACGTCACGCACTGGCTCCGGCGTACGTCACGCCCCGTCAGGGTCCGCCCGGTCCAGTGCGGGGCGCGGCCCCGGGCCGGTCTCCAGCAGCAGATGGTCGGCGGCGGCGGTGTCCGTGACCAGGCTCGTCACCAGCCCGGAGCGCAGCACCGCACCGATCGCGGCGGCCTTGCGCCGGCCGCCCGCGATGGCGACGACCTCCGGGATACGGCGCAGCCGGTCCGCCTCGACCGTGATGCACCGCTCGCCGAGGTCCCGGCCGATCCGCCGCCCCTCGGCGTCGAAGAGGTGCGCCGACATCTCGGCGGCGGCACCCAGCGAGGCGTAGTGCTCCCGCTCCTGGTCCGTCAGCATGTCGTAGACGGTCGAGACGCCCGGCTCCCAGGAGCCGATGGAGACACAGGCGACGGTGACCTTGTCGAAGTAGTCGAACGCGCGGGCGATGCCGGTCTGGCGGCGCAGCGCCTCGGCCGTCGCCGAGTCGGGCAGCAGCATCGGCGCGTAGATCGGGTGCGCCTCGCCACCGGCCACATCGGCCGCGCGGCGCACCGCCTCGACGGAGCCGCGGTCGGCGGTCCCCGCGTCGTAGACCCCGGTCAACTGCACGACGGTGCACGGCGGGAGGCGGTGCAGCGCGGCGGCCATGTGGATGGTCGACCGGCCCCAGGCCAGCCCCAGCACATCGCCCTCGGCGACCAGCTCACCGAGCAGGTCGGCCGCGACCTCGCCGAGGTTCTCCGGGTCGGCGGCGTCCTCGGGCGGGGTCTGGCCGCCGAAGGCGGGGGGAGCGTCGGCGGGCGACTCGACGACCACCGCGTGCCGCAGGCCGTAGCGGGCCCGCAGGGCGTCGGAGCGTTCGGCGTCCAGCTCGGAGGGCACCCGGATCTCGATCCGTACGAGATCACGCTCCAGCGCCGTCTCCAGCACCCGCGCGACCTTGAACCGGCTGACGCCGAATTCCTCCGCGATCTGGATCTTCGACTTGCCCTCAAGATAGAAACGGCGGGCCATGGCCGCGGCCTGCACCAGCTCGGCAGGGCCCATTCCGGACTGTGGGCGGCTGGCTACCACGAAATTCTCCCCTTTTGCGCATCTGATCGAGTCTTTGCTCATCCTTTCAGAAACCCGGCGGCAACGGGGACCATCAGCGCCCCGACCCTCATGAACGCTCGGTGGCGCCACGCACAAGCGGCGGCACGGCCGCGCCACGAGGAGATTCCGGTGGCCGGAATGGACCGGTCCGCCCGCGCCCCCGCCCCGGAATTCAGTGCGCGCAGCCCCAGCCCGCCGCCGCGGTCGCCGTCTCGGCCTTTTCCCGCAGATCCCGGACTGCCTTCGCCGGATCGTCCGCGCCGTACACCGCGGAGCCCGCGACGAACACATCGGCGCCCGCCTCCGCACACCGCTCGATGGTGGCCGCCGAGACCCCGCCGTCCACCTGAAGCGCCAGCTGAAGGCCGTGCCGGGAGATCAGCTCACGGGTACGGCGGATCTTCGGCAGCATGATGTCCAGGAACGCCTGGCCGCCGAAGCCGGGCTCCACGGTCATGATCAGCAGCATGTCGAGCTCGGGCAGCAGGTCCTCGTACGGCTCGATCGGCGTGGCCGGCTTCAGCGCCATCGACGCCCGCGCCCCCTTGGCCCGGATCTCCCGCGCCAGCCGCACCGGCGCGGCCGCCGCCTCCACATGGAAGGTCACGGAACCGGCCCCGGCCTCGATGTACTGGGGCGCCCAGCGGTCCGGGTCCTCGATCATCAGATGCAGATCGAGCGGGGTGTCCGTCGCCTTGCTCAGCGACTCGACCACCGGCACACCGAGGGTGAGGTTCGGAACGAAGTGGTTGTCCATGACGTCGACGTGCAGCCAGTCGGCGCCCTCCACCGCCTTCGCCTCCTCGGCGAGCCGAGCGAAGTCCGCGGACAGGATGCTGGGGTTGATCAAGGCCATGCCCCCAGTATGGCGTGCGGTCCGGGGGGCCAGGGAGGCGGGACGGCCGTCCCTCACGCCACCCGGCGCAGCAGGGCCAGGTACATCGCGTCCGTGCCGTGCAGATGGGGCCACAGCTGGACGTCCGGGCCGTCGCCGAGGGCCGGGACGCCGGGCATCAGGGGGCGGGCGTCGATCCATTCCGTCTCGACCGGTGCGCCGCCCCGGCCCTTGAGGACGTCGTCCACCACTGCGCGGGTCTCGGCCGGATGCGGTGAGCAGGTCGCATAGCCGACGACACCGCCGATCCGGACCGCCGCGAGCGCCTGCCGCAGCAGCTCCCGCTGGAGGGGGGCGAAGCCGTCCAGGTCCTCGGGGCGGCGGCGCCAGCGGGCCTCGGGGCGGCGGCGCAGCGCGCCCAGGCCGGTGCACGGCACGTCCACCAGCACCCGGTCGAAGGCGCCGGGCCGCCAGGCGGGGCGGGTGCCGTCGGCCGTGATGACCGCGTACGGGCCGGGGTTGCCCTCCAGCGCCCGGGCCACCAGACGGGCGCGGTGCGGCTGCTTCTCCGACGCCAGCAGGGCGGCGCCACGCTCCGCGGCGAGCGCCGCCAGCAGCGCCGCCTTGCCACCGGGGCCGGCGCAGCCGTCGAGCCAGGCGCGGTCGGGGCCCTCGACGGGCGCGTTCGCCAGCGCCAGGGCGACGAGCTGGCTGCCCTCGTCCTGCACCCCGGCACGCCCCTCGCGCACCGGGTCCAACGCGCCCGGCTCACCGCCCTCCGCGAGCCGCACGGCGTACGGGGACCAGCGCCCGGGGAGCGCGCTGTCCTCACCGGCCACCGTCAGCAGTTCCTCGGCGGTGCTCCGGCCGGGCCGGGCGACCAGGGTCACCTCGGGGCGCTCGTTGTCCGCCTCCAGCAGGTCCTCGATGCCGGCGCGGCCGCCGCCGAGCGCGTCCCACAGGGCCGAGACGATCCAGCGGGGGTGTGCGTGCACGAGGCCGAGGTGGTCCTCGGGGTCCTTGTCGTACTCCGGGGCGACCCGCTCCAGCCAGCCGTCCAGGTCATGCGCCGCGACCTTGCGCAGCACCGCGTTGACGAACTTCGCCCGGCCGTCGCCGAGCACCACCCGCGCCAGTTCGACGCTGGCGCTGACCGCGGCGTGGCTGGGGATACGGGTGCCGAGCAGCTGGTGCGCGCCGAGCGTCAGCACGTCCAGGACCGGTGGGTCCACCTCGCGCAGCGGCCGGTCCACGCACTGCGCGATGATCGCGTCGTACGTGCCCTGCCACCGCAGCGAGCCGTACACCAGCTCCGTCGCCAGCGCCGCGTCCCGGGCGTCGAAGTCACCGCCCTCACGCGCCTTGCGCAGCAGGGGCGGCAGGACCAGATTCGCGTAGGCGTCGCGCTCGTCGACGGCCCGCAGCGCCTCGAACGCGAGGATCCTGACCGGGTCCTTCTGCGGGCGGCGATAGGGCTTGCTGGGGCGACGGCCTGGCTGCTGACTCACAGAAAAGGTGCTCCGGATACGAGATGAGGGGTCCCTCCCAGCCTACGCGGACCCGGTGGCGGCGTCCCCGGGGGAGGAATGGGGATGCAGTGGTCGGCGGCGGCCGCCCCTCGGGAATACCGGCCCACCCCCGTCACGTTGTGGCCCCGAAGGGGGCACTTGCACCCCCTACGGGATCTGTTCGCCCACCCCCTACAGCTTGTCCCCCAGCCGCTCCCCGCCCTCGATGCGCACCCCGCGCGCCCAGTCGGCGGCCTTCATCGGCTTCTTGCCCTGCGGCTGGACCCAGATGAGTTCCACGGGGTGGCTGCCCGTGCCGACGTACACCGCCTTCTTGGTGACGGCGAGTTCGCCGGGCGCCAGGCCCAACTCCGCGTGGTCCGCGGCGGAGACGGCCGACATCAGCTTGAGGCGCTCACCGCGGAAGACCGTCCAGGCGCCGGGCGCGGGCGCGCAGCCGCGGATCACCCGGTCGACCCGCAGTGCGGGCGCCGCCCAGTCCACCTTGGCGTCCTCGACCTCGATCTTCGGGGCGAGCGTGACGCCCTCGGCCGGCTGCGGCACCGCCTGGAGCGTGCCGTCCTCGATGCCGTCCATCGTCGCCACCAGCAGCCCGGAACCGGCGAACGCCAGCCGGGTCAGCAGATCGCCGCTGGTGTCCGTCGGCCGGACCTCCTCGGTGAGCACCCCGAAGACCGGGCCGGAGTCCAGGCCGGTCTCGATCTGGAAGGTCGAGGCGCCGGTCACCTCGTCCCCCGCCAGCACCGCATGCTGCACGGGCGCCGCGCCCCGCCAGGCGGGCAGCAGCGAGAAGTGCAGATTGACCCACCCCTTGGCGGGAATGTCGAGCGCGGCCTTCGGGAGCAGCGCACCGTAGGCGACCACCGGGCAGCAGTCCGGCGCGATCTCCCGCAGCCGGGCCAGAAAGTCCTCGTCGCGCGGCTTGGCGGGCTTGAGCACCTCGATGCCCGCCTCCTCCGCACGCTCCGCGACGGGGCTGGCGACCAGCTTCCGGCCGCGTCCGGCGGGGGCGTCGGGCCGGGTCACCACGGCCACGACCTCGTGCCGGTCCGAGGCGATCAGGGCATCGAGGGCGGGTACGGCGACCTCGGGGGTGCCGGCGAAGACAAGCCTCATGGGTGGCGAACTACCTCTCACACGCAGCGGAACGACACACCAGTCTATGGGTCCCGCAGGAGGCCATGGGCGGTGGTTCGAGGGGGCGTACACGATTTCCCGCGCCTTGTAGGAAAGCTCGTACGCCCCCATACCGTGACCAGAGCCGCTGCTGTCGCGTTGGTCAAACAGCATTGACCCGGGCCGGGCCGCTCTGGCGGCCCGCTCGTATCACTTCCTTCCTATTTCACGCCGGTTCGAGAGGCTTGCTCATGGCCGACCACGCAACCCACGACGCCCAGGCGCGCGCCAGCCTGCATCTCCTGGTGCGGGACATCGAGCGGGTGCGCCGGCAGGTGGACGCACTGCGCACGCTGACCGCTCAGCTCGGCAACGTCTACCGGCCCCGGCGCACGGGCCCTTCCGCGGGCTTCGTCGTCTACGGGCGCGCGCCCGCTCCGACGGTGCGCCTCGCCCAGGAACTGCGGGACAGCATCGAAACCCTCGTCACGGCCGCGGTCGACTTCGACCGTTCGCTGGGATTCTCGTGGGACGCGGTGGGTTCGGCGCTCGGCGTCACCAAACAGGCGGTACACCGTCGTTACGGTGCCCGCAGAGCCGCGGCCCAGCCCGCCGCGGAGGCCAACGGCGCAGAGCCGGCGGTGCGTTCGCCCGAGTCCACCGCGACCCGTGCGGTGACCGTGGCCGCGGGGCTGCCCGGCGCGCCGTCCGTCCCGGCCGCCCGGTCCATGCCCTCCCAGCCCTCCGCGGCCGCCCGCGACGAACCGGCCCGGCCGGGCGCCTTCCCTGGCCCCCGCAACGGCTGAACCACCCGCGACACCGGGCGTCTTCGCCCCCACGCCGCTCGCCAACGCCCCGGGACGCCGCCCTCGGTCCCGGGGCGGCGCCATGTCCAGGGGTGGGGCCGCGCCGACGGGCCGCCCGGACCCCAGGCGGACGCTCACCCCAGATCGGGCGGATCGATCCGGACCCGTACGGCCTCCCCCTCCCGCTTGACCAAACGGGCCGCGCGGGCGGCCTTGAGCGCGGCGGCGAGGGCCGCACCCTGACCGGGGCGGACCCGGACCAACGCACGCTCCCACTGCTCGCCCGGCGGCGGGTCGCCCGGCCGGCGCGGGCGGGCGGGGTCCGGCACCGGAAGTGGTACGGGGCCCAACACCTCGGCGCCCGAAGGGAGTTCGGCGGAGCTCAACAGCTCGGTGACATCCTCGACGCGGCCCGCCACGGAGGCCATCCGCGACACCGGCGGGAAACCCAGCTCGGCCCGCTCGGCCAGCTCACGGACCGCGTGGCCGACCGGATCCCAGCGCACCAGCGCCTGCACCGGCCGCAGCGTCGGCTCCGCGATCACCGCGACTGTGCCGCCCGCCGCCTGGCCACGGACCAGCGCGGCGGCGCCCAGCCAGCGGCGCAGCGCCTCCTCCCCCGCCCGCAGATCCGGCCGCCCCAGCAGCGCCCAGCCGTCCAGCAGCAGCGCGGCCGCATACCCGCCGCCCTCGGCCACCGGCTCCGCGCCCGGGGTGCTCACCACCAGCGCGGGGGCACCGGGCACCGTGGCCAGCACATGGTCCCGCCCCGAGGTCCGCACCGGCACCGCCGGGAACACCCGGCCCAGCTCCTCCGCCGTCCGCCGCGCGCCCACGATCTGCGCCCGCAGCCGCGCGCCGCCGCACTCGGAGCAGTGCCAGTCCGGCTCCGGGCGCCCGCACCACGCACAGCACAGCTCGCCGGCCTCCCGCGCCTCCAGCGGGCCCGCGCAGGACCGACAGCGCGCGGGGGTACGGCACCGTTCGCAGGCCAGCCGGGGCGCGTACCCCCGGCGCGGGACCTGGATGAGCACCGGTCCGCGCTGGAGGCCCTCCCGCACCACCTGCCAGGCCATCGACGGCAGCCGGGCGGCCCGCGCGGCGGCATCCCGCGCCTCGTCACCGTCGCCGACCGTACGCACCAGTGGCGCCGCGGCCCGCACCTGTTCGCGCTCGGCGGTCAGCGGGCGCGCCCATCCCGTCTCGACCAGCTGGGCCGCCTCGACCGTGCAGCTCAGCCCGCCCAGCAGAAATCCCGCCCGCTCATGGACCGACCGCTGGATGAGGACCTCACGGGCATGCGGCTGCGGCGCATGCGGATCGCTGTGGCTGGCGTCCCCGTCGTCCCAGAGGGCGACCAGGCCCAGGTCGGCGACCGGCGCGAACATCGCCGCCCGGGTCCCGACCACGGCGCGCACCGCGCCCCGGCTCACCGCCAGCCAGCGGCGATAGCGCTCCTCGGGCCCGGCGTCGGCGGTCAGCAGCACATGCCGGCCGGCGCCGATCAGCTCGCCGAGCGCCGCGTCCACCCGCGCCGCGGCCCGCCCGTCCGGCACCACCACCAGCGCACCGCGGCCGCCCGCCAGCGCCGCGGCCGCCGCCCGCGCCAGCTCCTGCGGCCAGGTCGCCCCGGGCAGCGCCGTCCACACCGCCCGCGGCGCGTCCCCCCGGGTGAGCGCCGCGAGGAATCCGGCGCCGGCGCCGTAGCGCTCCCAACTTCCTGCTTCCGGGGGCGGGTTGGGCGGCAGAGGGGCGGGCGAGGGCTTGGCCTCCGCGCGCGCCCGTCGGGGCGGGACCGCCAGCTGCACCACATCGGCGAGCGTCCCGGCATAGCGGTCCGCGACCGACCGGCACAGGGCCAGCAGCTCGGGCGTCAGCACCCGCTCGGACGACAGCACCTGTGCGATCGGGGCGAGCACCCCCCGGTAGTCGCTCTCCGCGACCCGCTCCACGATGAATCCGCTGACCAGCTTGCCGCCCTCGCGCCGGCCGCCCTTCTCCCCCGCTCCGAAGCGCACCCGGACGCGGACGCCGGGCTGCGCCTCGTGATCCATCGCCGCCGGGACCGCATAGTCGAAATACCGGTCGAGGTGCACCAGCCCCTTGTCGACCAGCACCCGCGCCACCGGCAGCTCGGCGGCCAGCTCGGCCCCCCGCCAGGTCCGCGGCTTGGCCCGCTCGGCCTTGGTCTCCCGCACGGCCTCCCGGATGAGGGCCAACTGCTCGCCCGCATCCGCCGCCCCCGCCTCCGGTCGCCCGTTCTCCCTGCTCACAGCATCAGTCTTAGCAGACCGCACGGACAGTGCCCGGCGGGCTGTCAACAACCGAAGGCCCCGGACCGCCGAGCGGTCCGGGGCCGTGGTACCTCACACGGGCGTTACGGGACTTACAGCCCCGCGGCCGCCTTCAGGGCCTCCACGCGGTCCGTGCGCTCCCAGGTGAAGTCCTCCAGCTCACGGCCGAAGTGGCCGTAGGCGGCGGTCTCCGCGTAGATGGGACGGAGCAGGTCGAGGTCGCGGATGATGGCGGCCGGGCGGAGGTCGAAGACCTCGCCGATGGCCTGCTCGATCTTGTCGGTGTCGACGGTGGCGGTGCCGAAGGTCTCGACGAAGAGACCGACCGGCTCGGCCTTACCGATCGCGTAGGCGACCTGGACCTCACAGCGGGCCGCGAGGCCGGCCGCGACGACGTTCTTGGCGACCCAGCGCATCGCGTAGGCGGCCGAGCGGTCGACCTTGGACGGGTCCTTGCCGGAGAAGGCGCCGCCACCGTGGCGGGCCATGCCGCCGTAGGTGTCGATGATGATCTTGCGGCCGGTCAGACCGGCGTCACCCATGGGGCCGCCGATCTCGAAGCGCCCGGTCGGGTTGACCAGCAGACGGTAGCCGTCGGTGTCCAGCTTGATGCCGTCCTCGACCAGCTGGTTGAGGACGTGCTCGACGACGAACTCGCGGATGTCGGGTGCGAGCAGCGAGTCCAGGTCGATGTCGCTGGCGTGCTGCGAAGAAACCACGACGGTGTCGAGGCGGACGGCCTTGTGGCCGTCGTACTCGATGGTGACCTGGGTCTTGCCGTCGGGACGGAGGTAGGGGATGGTCCCGTTCTTGCGGACCTCGGACAGCCGGCGGGAGAGCCGGTGCGCGAGGTTGATCGGGAGCGGCATCAGCTCAGGGGTCTCGTCGCAGGCGTAGCCGAACATCAGGCCCTGGTCGCCGGCGCCCTGCCTGTCGAGCTCGTCGTCATCGCCCTCGACGCGGTTCTCGTACGCGGTGTCGACACCCTGGGCGATGTCCGGGGACTGCGCGCCGATGGACACCGAGACGCCGCAGGAAGCGCCGTCGAAGCCCTTCTTGGACGAGTCGTAACCGATGTCCAGGATCTTGTTGCGGACGAGGTTGGGGATGTCGGCGTACGCCTTCGTCGTCACCTCGCCGGCCACATGCACCAGGCCGGTGGTGATCAGCGTCTCCACGGCGACCCGGGACGTCGGGTCTTCCTTGAGGAGAGCGTCGAGGATGGTGTCGCTGATCTGGTCAGCGATCTTGTCGGGGTGGCCCTCGGTGACGGATTCCGAGGTGAACAGGCGGCGGGACACATCGCTCCCTGGGGTTGCAGCGGCTGCTGGCTGATCATTGGCGGACGGGCCGAGAGCTGCGCTCGGCCCGATCCACTCGCCAGTTTATCGGTCGGATGCGGCGTTCGGGCACACGGTCTCGATTTATGGACCCCCCGTGACCTGGGACACCGCGGCTTACGCTAGGACGATCACCTTGAGAATGTGCCGAGTCAAGGGGACATGCCCGATTTTGCAGGGCTGACGGAGTGATTCCGGGGCCGCTTCGGCGCTTCAGCGGCGAGTCTCGGCCAGGCGGGGTGCGACCAGGTCCCAGACCGTGTCGGCCAGGGTTTCTTTGGGCCCGAACGGCACCGGGGTCTCGGTTCCGTCGGCCGCGAGGATCACCGCTTCGTTCTCCGCCGAGCCGAAGGCCTTGTGCTCGCCGACCTCATTGACGACGAGCAGGTCACAGCCCTTGCGGGCGAGTTTGGCGCGTCCGTTGGCCAGCACGTCGTCGGTCTCGGCGGCGAAGCCGACCACGAGCTGGCCCGGGTGGGCCCGCTCCGCGGAGAGCTCGGCGAGGATGTCCGGATTTCGCACCAGGGCGATGGGTTCCGGCTCCTGGCCCTCCACCTTCTTGATCTTGCCGGAGGCGTAGACGGCGGGGCGGAAATCGGCGACGGCGGCGGCCATGACCACCGCGTCGGCATCCGCGGCGGCCTTCACCATCTCCTCACGGAGCCGGCCGGCCGTACCGACGGGGATCACGTCCACACCGGCCGGATCGGGCAGCTCGGTGTTGCCGGCGACCAGGGTGACCCGGGCACCGCGGGCCACCGCCGTACGGGCGAGCGCGTAGCCCTGCTTGCCCGAGGAGCGATTACCCAGGTAGCGGACGGGGTCCAGCGGCTCGCGGGTGCTGCCCGCGCTGATCACGACATGGCGCCCGGCGAGATCCTGCTCGGCCGCCCGCGCGCCGCGGGCCAGCACCCGGCGGCAGAACTCGAAGATCTCGACCGGGTCGGGGAAGCGGCCCTTACCGGTGTCGACGCCGGTCAGCCGGCCCACCGCGGGGTCGATCACCAGCGCGCCGCGGCGGCGCAGGGTGGCGACGTTCTCCTGGGTGGCGGGGTTCTCCCACATCTCGGTGTGCATCGCGGGCGCGAAGATCACCGGACAGCGGGCGGTGAGCAGGGTGTTGGTCAGCAGATCGTCGGCGAGGCCGTGCGCGGCCTTGGCCAGCAGGTCGGCGGTGGCGGGCGCGACCACGACGAGATCGGCGGCCTGGCCGATACGGACGTGCGGGACCTCGTGGACGGACTCCCAGACCTCGGTGCCGGCCGGGTTGCCGGACAGCGCCGACCAGGTGGCCTCCCCGACGAAGTGCAGCGCCGAAGCGGTCGGCACCACTCGTACGTCGTGCCCGGACTCGGTCAGCCGCCGCAGCAGTTCGCACGCCTTGTACGCGGCGATCCCGCCGCTGACCCCCAGGACGACCCTGGGCCGCTCCCGCTCCCGCTTGTCCATCGCTTCGCCGCTCCCCGGGCTAGGTCCCTACGTATGCCCCTATGACACACCAAGGGCCCGGCTGGGGGCCCCTCACAGCGTTAGCTGGGGGAGCGCCGCCGGGCCCTTGGTGAATGCGTCAGCTGCTTACTGGGCGGGGCCCTCGATGGCCTCCGAGGTCAGCAGACCCGCGTTGATCTCGCGGAGCGCGATCGAGAGGGGCTTCTCGTGGACGTGCGTGTCCACGAGGGGGCCGACGTACTCGAGCAGGCCCTCGCCGAGCTGGGAGTAGTACGCGTTGATCTGGCGCGCGCGCTTGGCGGCGTAGATCACGAGGCTGTACTTCGAATCGGTGGCCTCGAGAAGCTCATCAATGGGCGGGTTGATGATGCCCTCGGGTGCAGTGATGGAAGAGGACACTCTCTACCTTCCGAAGGGGGATGAAGCGTGGGTGTAACGCAGAAGTCCTGGTCGGCCGGGGAGCTGCGCGGTCAGCCGCTGGTGTTCCGGTCCCCGGATCGATTCAGCATCAAGGCTAGCAGCTCACGGCTGACGTCCTCGACGGAGGTGTTGACAAGCGTCACATCGAACTCTTTCTCCGCCGCCAGCTCGACCCTGGCAGCGGCCAGCCGGCGCTCGATGACCTCCGGCGCCTCCGTGCCCCGTCCGGTGAGCCGGCGGACCAGCTCGTCCCAGCTCGGCGGGGCCAGGAAGACCAGCTCGGCCTCCGCCATGGACTCGCGGACCTGGCGGGCGCCCTGAAGATCGATCTCCAGCAGGACCGGTTCCCCGGACGCCAGACGGTCCAGCACCGCCTTGCGGGGGGTGCCGTAGCGGTTGCCCGCGAACTCGGCCCATTCGAGCAGCTCACCGTTGGCGATGAGCTTGTCGAACTCCTCGTCCTCGACGAAGAAGTAATGGATGCCGTGCTGCTCCCCGGGCCGTGGCTTGCGGGTGGTGGCCGAGACCGAGAGCCAGACCTCGGGGTGGACCTTGCGCATATGCGCGACGACCGTGCTCTTGCCGACCCCGGAGGGGCCGGAGAGCACGGTCAGCCGCGGCTGTCTGGCCGGGGGCGCGGGGGTCGTCCCCCGGGAGACGTCAGAACTCATGCAGCGATTATTCCAGCTTCCCGGTGATGCCGGAAAATTCAGGAAGCGGTGCTGCCGAACTCGCGCTCCAGCGACGCGATCTGGTTGGAGCCAAGACCCCGGACTCGGCGGCTTTCGGAGATGCCGAGCCGCTCCATGATCTGCTTGGCGCGGACCTTGCCGACGCCCGGCAGGGACTCCAAGAGGGCGGAGACCTTCATCTTGCCGATGACGTCGTTCTCCTGGCCCTGCTTGATGACCTCATGGAGGGAAGCACCGGAGTGCTTGAGCCGATTCTTGACCTCGGCGCGCTCCCGGCGAGCCGCGGCGGCCTTCTCGAGCGCGGCTGCGCGCTGTTCAGGGGTAAGGGGCGGAAGAGCCACGCCTACGTCACCTCGGATGTCGAACTGTCGGATACGGACCAGTGTGGAACCTAGTCACCCCACACGTGCGGAGCAACGAGCAACGCGCTTACGTGCAGTGCTCTCGACGGAGACTAGCGGCCGAGGGCGCCGGAGTCAGCGAGAACAGACGAAAAGTCCTGGTCAGACTCTGCTGACCAGGACATTTCGGGACCAATGTCCCCGACTTTCCGCTCCTAGGCGAGCGCGGTGCGCACTTCGTCGGCGAAGCGGTCCGCCGCAGCTCGGAGCGCCGCGGCGTCCGGACCGTGCCGCAGCACCCCCCTGCTGACGCTCGGAACGACGTTGCGTACGGCGTTTCCGAAGACCTTCGGCAGGTCGGCGGGCGTGGCGCCCTGTGCGCCGATGCCGGGGGCGAGCAGCGGACCGTTGATCGCCAGATCGAACGAGGAGAGATCGCCGAGCGTGGCGCCGACGACCGCGCCGAAGGAACCCAGCGGTTCGGCTCCGGCGTTCTCGGCCGCAAGATGGCCGAGCATCGTCGCCGCGAGGGTGCTGCCGTCCTCGCGCACCGCCCGCTGGACCTCCGCGCCCTCCGGGTTGGAGGTGAGGGCGAGGACGAAGAGACCGGCGCCGCTCTCGCGGGCCAGGTCGACGGCCGGCCGGAGCGAGCCGTATCCGAGGTACGGGGAGACCGTCAGCGCGTCCGAGAACAGCGGGGAGTCCTGGCGCAGGAAGGTCTCGGCGTAGGCGGCCATGGTGGAGCCGATGTCGCCGCGCTTGGCGTCCATCAGGACCAGGGCACCGCGTTCGCGCGCCTCGACGACGGCGGTCTCCAGGACTGCCAGGCCGCGCGAGCCGAAGCGCTCGAAGAACGCGGACTGCGGCTTGAAGACGGCGACCGTCTCGCCGAGGGCCTCCACGACCGTGCGGGTGAAGCGGGCCAGGCCCGCGACATCGTCGTTCAGGCCCCAGTCGGCCAGCAGCGAGGCATGCGGGTCGATCCCGACGCAGAGCGGGCCGCGCTCGTCCATGGCCCGGCGCAGGCGTGCGCCGAAGGGGGCGGCCGGCGGGTGGGCGGCTTCCCGGGTCATCCGGTCACCTTCTTGTGCTCGGCGCCGACGGCGTCGGCGAGGGTGGCGTAGGGGCTGTTGCGCAGGCGGGCGGCCAGCCCCTTGTGGATCGCGCGGCACCAGAAGGGGCCCTGGTAGATGAAGGCGCTGTAGCCCTGGACCAGGGTGGCGCCGGCGAGGATGCGCTGCCAGGCGTCCTCGGCGGTCTCGATGCCGCCGACCCCGATGAGGGTGATCTTGTCGCCGACGCGGGCGTAGAGGCGGCGCAGGACCTCCAGGGAGCGCTCCTTGACGGGCGCGCCGGACAGTCCGCCGGTCTCGGCGATCAGCTTCGGGTCGGAGGTCAGCCCGAGGCCGTCGCGGGCGATGGTGGTGTTGGTGGCGATGATCCCGTCCAGGCCGAGCTCGACGGCGAGGTCGGCGACCGCGTCCACGTCCGCGTCGGCGAGGTCCGGGGCGATCTTGACCAGCAGCGGGACCCGGCGGTCGGTGACCGTACGGTCGGCGGCCGCGCGGACCTCGGTCAGCAGCGGGCGCAGATGCTCGACGGCCTGGAGGTTGCGCAGCCCCGGCGTGTTCGGGGAGGAGACATTGACGACCAGGTAGTCGGCGTGCGGGGCGAGCCGCTCGGTGGAGGTGACGTAGTCCGCGGTCGCCGCGTCCTCCGGTACGACCTTGGTCTTACCGATGTTGACGCCGACGGTGGCCGGGAACACCGGGTTGCGGGCCGCCAGGCGGGCCGCCACGGACGCGGAGCCGTCGTTGTTGAAGCCCATCCGGTTGATCAGCGCGCGGTCCGGTACGAGCCGGAACAGGCGCTTCTTGGGGTTGCCGGGCTGCGGCTGGGCGGTGACCGTGCCGATCTCGACGTGGTCAAAGCCGAGCATGGTCATCCCGTCGATGGCGACGGCGTTCTTGTCGAAGCCGGCGGCCAGGCCGAAGGGGCCGTGCATCCGGCGGCCCAGGGCCTCGGTGCGCAGCTCCTTGTAGCGGGGCGCGAGGGCGGCCGCTAGGAAGGTGCGCAGCACGGGCAGGCGCACGGCCAGCTGGATCCAGCGGAAGGCCAGGTGGTGGGCCTTCTCGGGGTCCATGCGCTGGAAGATCAGTTGGAAGAAGAGGCGGTACATCGTCGGTGGTGCCTTCCGCACGGGGGAGGGATGGGGGCTCATGAAGAGGGGGACACCGTTTCGGTGTCCCCCTCCTGGCCGCTACTCCTGGCGGGCCGCGGTGAGATGTTCGGCGTGTTCCTGGAGGGAACGCACGCCCACGTCTCCGCGGGACATGGCCTCGATGCCCTGTACGGCGGCGGCCAGCGCCTGGACCGTGGTCAGGCACGGGACGCCGCGGGCGACGGCGGCGGTGCGGATGTCGTAGCCGTCCAGCCGGCCACCGGTGCCGTAGGGGGTGTTGACGATCAGGTCGACCTGGCCGTCGTGGATCAGCTGGACGATGGTCTTCTCACCGTCCGGCCCCTCGCCCTCGGACTGCTTGCGCACCACGGTGGTGTTGATGCCGTTGCGGCGCAGCACCTCGGCGGTGCCGGAGGTGGCGAGCAGCTCGAAGCCGTGGGCGACCAGCTCACGGGCCGGGAAGATCATCGAGCGCTTGTCCCGGTTGGCGACCGAGACGAACGCGCGGCCCTTGGTGGGCAGCGCCCCGTAGGCGCCGGACTGGGACTTGGCGTACGCGGTGCCGAAGACCGAGTCGATGCCCATGACCTCGCCGGTGGAGCGCATCTCCGGGCCGAGGACGGTGTCCACCCCGCGGCCGTGGATGTCGCGGAACCGCGACCAGGGCATCACGGCTTCCTTGACGGAGATCGGCGCGTCCAGCGGCAGGGTGCCGCCGTCGCCGGTCTTGGGCAGCATGCCCTCGGCGCGCAGCTCGGCGATGGTGGCGCCCAGCGAGATCCGGGCGGCGGCCTTGGCGAGCGGTACGGCGGTGGCCTTCGAGGTGAAGGGCACCGTACGGGAGGCGCGGGGGTTGGCCTCCAGGACGTAGAGGATGTCCCCGGCCATCGCGAACTGGATGTTGATCAGTCCGCGGACGCCGACGCCCTTGGCGATGGCCTCCGTCGAGGCGCGCAGCCGCTTGATGTCGAAGCCGCCGAGGGTGATCGGGGGCAGCGCGCAGGCGGAGTCGCCGGAGTGGATACCGGCCTCCTCGATGTGCTCCATGACGCCGCCGAGGTAGAGCTCATGGCCGTCGTAGAGCGCGTCGACGTCGATCTCTATGGCGTCGTCCAGGAAGCGGTCGATGAGGACCGGGTGGCGGTCGATCAGGCCGGCGTGCCGGGTGAGGTACTCCCCCAGCGAGGGCTCGTCGTAGACGATCTCCATACCGCGGCCGCCGAGCACGTAGGACGGGCGGACCATGACCGGGTAGCCGATCTCGGTGGCGATCTGCTTGGCCTCGGCGAAGGAGAAGGCGGTGCCGTACTTGGGGGCCGGCAGTCCGGCCTCGGTCAGCACCCGGCCGAAGGCGCCGCGTTCCTCGGCGAGGTCGATCGCCTCGGGCGAGGTGCCGACGATCGGCACACCGTTGTCCTTGAGCGCCTGCGCCAGGCCCAGCGGGGTCTGCCCGCCGAGCTGGACGACGACACCGGCGACCGGACCGGCCTGGGTCTCGGCGTGCACGATCTCCAGGACGTCTTCCAGCGTCAGCGGCTCGAAGTACAGGCGGTCGGAGGTGTCGTAGTCCGTCGAGACGGTCTCCGGGTTGCAGTTGACCATCACGGTCTCGTAGCCGGCGTCGCTGAGCGCGAACGAGGCGTGGACGCAGGAGTAGTCGAACTCGATGCCCTGGCCGATGCGGTTGGGGCCGGAGCCGAGGATGATCACGGCCGGCTTCTCGCGCGGGGCGACCTCGGTCTCCTCGTCGTAGGACGAGTAGAAGTACGGCGTCTTCGCGGCGAATTCGGCGGCGCAGGTGTCGACCGTCTTGTAGACCGGGCGGACCCCGAGGGAGTGCCGGACCTCGCGGACGACGTCCTCGCGCAGCCCGCGGATCGCGGCGATCTGGGCGTCGGAGAAGCCGTGGCGCTTTGCGTCCGCGAGGATCTCCGGGTCGAGCTTGTCGGCCGCGGCGATCTCGTCGGCGATCTCCTTGACGAGGAAGAGCTGGTCGACGAACCACGGGTCGATCTTCGTGGCGTCGAAGACCTCCTGCGGGGTGGCCCCGGCCCGGATCGCCGCCATGACCGTGTTGATCCGGCCATCGGTCGGGACCTGGGCCTTCTCCAGCAGCGCGGCCTTGTCCCCCGGCTCGGAGACGAAGTCGAACTGGCTGCCCTTCTTCTCCAGGGAGCGCAGGGCCTTGTTGAGCGCCTCGGGGAAGTTACGGCCGATGGCCATGGCCTCGCCGACCGACTTCATGGTCGTGGTCAGCGTGGCGTCGGCGACCGGGAACTTCTCGAAGGCGAAGCGCGGCACCTTGACGACGACATAGTCGAGAGTCGGCTCGAAGGAGGCCGGGGTCTTCTCGGTGATGTCGTTGGGGATCTCGTCGAGGGTGTAGCCGACGGCGAGCCGGGCGGCGATCTTCGCGATCGGGAAGCCGGTGGCCTTGGAGGCCAGCGCCGAGGAGCGCGAGACGCGGGGGTTCATCTCGATGACGATGACCCGGCCGTCCTCGGGGTTGACCGCGAACTGGATGTTGCAGCCGCCGGTGTCGACGCCGACCTCACGGATCACCGCGATGCCGATGTCCCGCAGGATCTGGTACTCGCGGTCGGTGAGCGTCATGGCCGGCGCGACGGTGATCGAGTCGCCGGTGTGCACGCCCATCGGGTCGAAGTTCTCGATGGAGCAGACGACCACGACGTTGTCGTTCTTGTCGCGCATCAGCTCCAGCTCGTACTCCTTCCAGCCGAGGATGGACTCCTCCAGGAGCACCTCGGTGGTCGGCGAGAGCGTCAGGCCCTGGCCGGCGATCCGGCGCAGCTCCTCCTCGTTGTGGGCGAAGCCGGAGCCGGCGCCGCCCATGGTGAAGGAGGGACGGACGACGACGGGGTAGCCGCCGAGTGCGTCGACGCCCTTCAGGACGTCGTCCATGGAGTGGCAGATGTACGAGCGGGCGGACTCGCCGTGGCCGATCTTGCGGTTGACGGCCTCGACGACCTCCTTGAAGAGGTCGCGGTCCTCGCCCTTGTTGATCGCCTCGACGTTGGCGCCGATCAGCTCGACGTTGTACGCGTCGAGGGTGCCGGACTCGTGCAGCGAGATCGCGGTGTTCAGCGCGGTCTGGCCGCCCAGGGTCGGCAGCAGCGCGTCGGGGCGCTCCTTGGCGATGATCTTCTCGACGAACTCCGGGGTGATCGGCTCGACATACGTCGCGTCGGCGATCTCCGGGTCGGTCATGATCGTCGCTGGGTTGGAGTTCACCAGGATGACGCGCAGGCCCTCGGACTTGAGGACCCGGCACGCCTGGGTACCGGAGTAGTCGAACTCGGCGGCCTGGCCGATGACGATCGGGCCGGAGCCGATGACCAGGACGGACTGGATATCGGTGCGCTTAGGCACGCTGGCCCTCCATCAGGGATACGAAGCGGTCGAAGAGGTACGCGGCGTCGTGCGGACCCGCTGCTGCTTCGGGGTGGTACTGGACGCTGAAGGCCGGCTGGTCGAGGAGGTGCAGACCCTCCACCACGTTGTCGTTGAGGCAGACGTGGGAGACCTCGGCGCGGCCGAAGGGGGTGTCGGAGACCTTGTCGAGCGGGGCGTCGACGGCGAACCCGTGGTTGTGCGCGGTGACCTCGACCTTGCCGGTCGTACGGTCCTGCACCGGCTGGTTGATGCCGCGGTGGCCGTACTTGAGCTTGAAGGTGCCGAAGCCCAGGGCGCGGCCCAGGATCTGGTTGCCGAAGCAGATGCCGAACAGCGGCGTCCTGCGCTCCAGCACTCCGCGCATGACGGCGACCGGGTGGTCGGCGGTGGCCGGGTCACCGGGGCCGTTGGAGAAGAACACGCCGTCCGGGTTCACCGCGTAGATGTCCTCGACGGTGGCGGTGGCGGGGAGCACGTGCACCTCGATGCCGCGCTCGGCCATCCGGTGCGGGGTCATGCCCTTGATGCCCAGGTCGATCGCGGCGACGGTGAACTTCTTCGTACCGATCGCCGGGACGACGTAGGACTCCTTGGTGGCGACCTGCGTGGACAGGTCGGCGCCCTGCATCTCGGGGGCCTGGCGCACCTTGGCCAGCATCGTGCCCTCGTCGGGCAGCGCCTCGCCGGAGAAGATGCCGACCCGCATGGCGCCGCGCTCGCGCAGGTGCCGGGTCAGCGCGCGGGTGTCGACGCCGCTGATGCCGACGACGCCCTGGGCGACCAGCTCGTCGTCCAGGGAGCGCACCGAGCGCCAGTTGGACGGGAGCCGGGCGGGGTCACGGACGACGTAACCGGCGACCCAGATCCGCTGCGACTCCGGGTCCTCGTCGTTCACCCCGGTGTTGCCGATGTGCGGGGCGGTCATGACGACGACCTGGCGGTGGTACGAGGGGTCGGTCAGCGTCTCCTGGTAGCCGGTCATGCCGGTGGAGAACACCGCTTCGCCGAAGGTCTCCCCCACGGACCCGTAGGCGCGGCCGCGGAACGTGCGGCCGTCCTCCAGGACGAGTACGGCGGGGATCTTGGCGGTCCCCCTGGTGGAGGTCGTCATCGTGCGCCTTCCGTTTCGGTGTGCTCGGTGGTGCTGGTGTGGTGCTCGGTGGTGCTGTGCTCGGTACTGCTCAGCCGGTCGACGGCCGCGACCCAGGCCGGGTGCTCGCTCGCCTGGTCGGAGCGGAAGCCGGAGTCGATCTCCTTGTCCCCGTGCCGCCAGGTGACGATCAGCAGGCCGCCCTCGGGGAGGACCTTGCCGGCGATGCCCTTGTCGAGGCGGGCGCCGCGCAGTGCGGCGGCCGGCACGAAGAAGTCCTGGGCGCCCGGCCGTACGACGTCCAGGCCCTGGTCGGTCAGGGTCAGCTCGACGCGGCTGCGGGTGCCCAGACCGCGGGCCACGATCCGGTCGAGCCACTGCCCGGCGGTGGTGGATCCGTGATAGCGGCCGCTGAGGGTCAGCTCGGGCCTGCCGGGGTCGTCCGGGGTGGCCGGCAGCTCGGGCAGATCACCCTGGAGCGTGCCGCGCCACTTCCAGCCCTGGCGCATCAGCCAGTAGACGAAGGCGACGAAGACCAGCAGGCCGACGACCCAGGAGATCCGGGCGGCCCAGTCGGTGACCGGCGCGGACTGCTGCGCTTCGGCCAGGTGGATCAGTGGAGGAATCACGCCAGCTTCCCGTCGACGACCGTTGCCCGGCCCCGCAGGAAGGTGTGGGTGACGCGTCCCGGCAGCTCACGGCCCTCGTAGGGGGTGTTGCGGCTGCGGGAGGCGAAGCCCGCGGGGTCCACCTCTCCACGGTAAGCGGAATCGAGCAGCGTGAGGTTGGCGGGCTCACCAGCCGAGACGGGACGGCCGTGGCCCGTGGCCTGCCCGATCCGCGCGGGCGCGTAGGACATCCGGTCCGCGACGGCCTCCCAGGTCAGCAGACCGGTCTCGACCATCGTCTGCTGCACGACCGACAGCGCGGTCTCCAGGCCCACCATGCCCATGGCGGCCGCGGCCCACTCGCAGTCCTTGTCCTCGTGCGGGTGCGGGGCGTGGTCGGTGGCGACGATGTCGATCGTGCCGTCGGCGAGCGCCTCGCGCAGGGCCAGCACGTCGCGCTCGGTGCGCAGCGGCGGGTTGACCTTGTAGACGGGGTTGTAGGTGCGCACCATCTCGTCGGTGAGGAGCAGGTGGTGCGGGGTGACCTCGGCGGTGACGTCGATGCCGCGGGACTTGGCCCAGCGGACGATCTCGACGGAGCCGGCGGTCGACAGGTGGCAGATGTGCACCCGCGAGCCCACGTGCTCGGCGAGCAGCACATCCCGGGCGATGATCGATTCCTCGGCCACCGCCGGCCAGCCCCCGAGCCCCAGCTCCGCCGAGACGATGCCCTCGTTCATCTGGGCGCCCTCGGTGAGCCGCGGCTCCTGGGCGTGCTGCGCGACCACGCCGCCGAACGCCTTCACGTACTCCAGCGCCCGGCGCATGATCACGGCGTCGTGCACGCACTTGCCGTCGTCGGAGAAGACGGTGACCCCGGCGGCGGACTCGTGCATGGCACCCAGCTCGGCGAGCTTGCTGCCCTCCAGGCCGACGGTGACGGCACCGATGGGCTGCACATCGCAGTAGCCGTGCTCCTTGCCGAGGCGGTAGACCTGCTCGACCACGCCGGCGGTGTCGGCGACGGGGAAGGTGTTGGCCATGGCGAACACCGCGGTGTAGCCACCGGAGGCGGCCGCCCGGGTACCGGTCAGCACGGTCTCGGAGTCCTCGCGGCCCGGTTCGCGCAGGTGGGTGTGCAGGTCGACGAGGCCCGGCAGAAGGATCTTGCCCTCGGCCTCGATGACCTCGGCGCCCTCGGCGGACAGCCCGGCGCCGACGGCCTCGATGGTCTCGCCGTCGATCAGGACGTCCTGGGCCTCGCCGCCGAGCACCTTCGCACCACGGATCAGGATCTTGCTCATGGGTCTTACTTCTCCTCGGTACGGGTGTGGGTGACAGCGGGCTCGTTGCCGCCGAGCAGCAGGTACAGGACGGCCATGCGGACGGAGACGCCGTTGGTCACCTGCTCGACGACCGTGCAGCGGTCGGAGTCGGCGACCTCGGCGGTGATCTCCATGCCGCGGACCATCGGGCCGGGGTGCATCACGAGGGCGTGCTCGGGCATCCGCGCCATCCGCTCACCGTCCAGGCCGTAGCGGCGCGAGTACTCCCGCTCGGTCGGGAAGAAGGCGGCGTTCATCCGCTCGCGCTGCACCCGCAGCATCATCACGGCGTCGGTCTTCGGCAGGACGCGGTCGAGGTCGTAGGACACCTCGCACGGCCAGGTCTCGACGCCGACCGGCACCAGGGTGGGCGGGGCGACGAGGGTGACCTCGGCGCCGAGGGTGTGCAGGAGGTCGACGTTCGAGCGCGCGACGCGGCTGTGCAGCACGTCGCCGACGAGGGTGATGCGCCGCCCGCTCAGATCCTGGCCGAGCCCGGCGTCCGGGCCGATGAGCCGGCGCCGCATGGTGAAGGCGTCGAGCAGGGCCTGGGTGGGGTGCTGGTGGGTGCCGTCACCGGCGTTGATGACGGGAGCGTCGATCCAGCCGGAGTTGGCGAGCCGGTAGGGGGCACCGGAGGCGCTGTGCCGTATGACGACGGCGTCGACGCCCATCGCCTCCAGGGTCTGGGCGGTGTCCTTGAGGGACTCTCCCTTGGAGACGCTGGACCCCTTGGCGGCGAAGTTGATGACGTCCGCGGAGAGCCGCTTCTCGGCGGCCTCGAAGGAGATCCGGGTCCGGGTGGAGTCCTCGAAGAAGAGATTGCAGACCGTGCGTCCCCGCAGGGTGGGGAGCTTCTTGATCGGCCGGTCGGCGACCCGGGCCATCTCCTCGGCGGTGTCGAGGATCAGGACGGCATCGTCGCGCGTGAGGTCGGCGGCCGAGATGAGGTGACGCTTCATCCGGTGTTCTCCGTGGGTGAAGGAGGTGTACGGGAATATCCGTTGAGCGGGCATGCCTGCGGGCCCGGGGTCACCGGGTCCGTGCGTGGTGCGCTATCGCTCGCCGGCCGGGGCGGTGTGCTTCACGCCGAGCAGCACGGCGTCCCGGCCGTCCTCCTCGGTGAGCTGGACCTTGACCGTCTCCCGCAGCGACGTGGGGAGGTTCTTGCCCACGTAGTCGGCACGGATCGGCAGTTCGCGGTGGCCCCGGTCGACGAGGACCGCCAGCTGCACGGCGCGCGGCCGGCCGATGTCGCCCAGCGCGTCCAGCGCGGCGCGGATCGTGCGCCCGGAGAAGAGGACGTCGTCGACGAGCAGGACGACCCGGCCCTCGATGCCGTCGGCGGGGATGTCCGTGCGGGCGAGCGTGCGGGCGGGGCCCAGGCGCAGGTCGTCGCGGTACATCGTGATGTCGAGCGAGCCGACCGGGACCGTACGGCCGGTGATCTCTTCGAGCTTCTCGGCCAGTCGCCGGGCGAGGAAGACGCCGCGGGTGGGGATCCCCAGGAGCACCACATCGTCCGCGCCCTTGGCGCGCTCGACGATCTCGTGGGCGATACGGGTGAGCATGCGCGCGATGTCCGGGCCTTCGAGCACCGGCCGCGCGGGGAGCTGAACCCTCGTGTCGGAGTTGCTTGCGTCCATACGAAACGGACCTCCTTCTCCGCCTCACGGGACGGACCTTAAAGGACGTCGGAATTACGCGCCCCAGGCTACCAGGGGGCCCGCCACGGCCCGTCCGCACCCCTGACGGGTGAGGGTCTGCCCCGTTCCGCTTGACGAAGTCAGATTACGCTGCGTAACCTCACAGTGAGTTACCAGCCCGCGGCGGAGCCGCATGTCGATAGAGCCGTCTGGGGAGTTTTATGTCCAGCGAATACGCCAAACAGCTCGGGGCCAAGCTCCGCGCCATCCGCACCCAGCAGGGCCTTTCTCTCCATGGCGTCGAGGAGAAGTCCCAGGGCCGCTGGAAGGCCGTGGTGGTGGGTTCGTACGAGCGCGGCGACCGCGCCGTGACCGTACAGCGCCTTGCCGAGCTGGCGGACTTCTACGGCGTCCCGGTGCAGGAACTGCTGCCGGGCACGACACCGGGCGGAGCGGCCGAGCCGCCGCCGAAGCTGGTGCTCGACCTGGAGCGCCTCGCCCATGTCCCGCAGGAGAAGGCCGGCCCGCTGCAGCGCTACGCCGCCACCATCCAGAGCCAGCGCGGTGACTACAACGGCAAGGTGCTCTCGATCCGCCAGGACGATCTGCGCACCCTCGCGGTCATCTACGACCAGTCGCCCTCGGTGCTGACCGAGCAGCTGATCAGCTGGGGCGTGCTCGACGCCGACGCACGCCGTGCCGTGTCACACGAGGAGCTCTGACCCCTCGCACCGCAGAAACGTACCGCCGCTCCGGGCTCCCCGGGGCGGCGGTTCTGCGTTCCGGGGCCTCTCCCGGCCACTCCGGACGCACCGGTCGCCCGCGAAACACCCCCACGAGGCCGCTGACGGCGTTCTGCGGGCATGCGAAGGGCCCGGAGCCTTGCCCTTGGCTCCGGGCCCGTTCACACGCTCTGCCGACCGCCTGCTACGCCTCGCGCCGCAGGCTCGGCTTCAGCTCCTTGAGCCGGCCGAGGAGGCCGTTGACGAAGGCCGGGGAGTCGTCCGTGGAGAACTCCTTGGCGAGCTGCACGGCTTCGTCGATCGCCACCGCGTCCGGCGTGTCGTCCACCCAGAGCAGCTCGTAGGCACCGAGCCGCAGGATGCTGCGGTCGGCCGCCGGCATCCGGTCCAGGTCCCAGTCGACCGCGTAGGTGGAGATCAGCTCGTCGATGCGGGTGACATGGTCCGCGTATCCCTCGACCAGCTCCAGGGTGTATTCGTTCACCGGCGGCTGTCGTGGATCGGTCCGGGCGTGCCGCATCCAGTCCGCGAGCACGGACTGCACATCGGCACCGCGCTGGTCGGCCTCGAAGAGTATCTGGAAGGCGCGCTTACGGGCCTTGGTGCGGGCAGCCACGGTTAGCTGTTCACCCGGCCGAGGTAGTCGCCCGTGCGGGTGTCGACCTTGATCTTCTCACCGGTGGTGATGAAGAGCGGCACCTGGATGGAGTAGCCGGTCTCCAGCTCGGCGGGCTTGGAGCCGCCGGTGGAGCGGTCGCCCTGCACACCGGGCTCGGTGTGCTTGATGGTCAGCTCGACCGCGGCGGGGAGCTCGACGTAGAGCACCTCGCCCTCGTGCTGCGCCACGACCGCCTCGAAGCCCTCGATGAGGTAGTTCGCGGCGTCACCGACGGCCTTGCGGTCGACGTGCAGCTGGTCGTAGGTGTCCATGTCCATGAAGACGAAGTAGTCGCCGTCCATGTACGAGAACTGCATTCCGCGCTTGTCGACGGTGGCCGTCTCGACCTTCACGCCGGCGTTGAAGGTCTTGTCCACCACCTTGCCGGACAGCACGTTCTTGAGCTTCGTGCGGACAAAGGCGGGGCCCTTGCCGGGCTTGACGTGCTGGAACTCGACGACGGACCAGAGCTGGCCGCCTTCGAGCTTGAGCACCATGCCGTTCTTGAGGTCGTTCGTGGATGCCACGGTTGCGGAATCTCCTGGACTGCCAGTGGTGGGACCCCGGAGCGGCGCACGCCGAAACCCTACGGCTCAGAGTGCGAGCAGCTCCTTGGTCGTGATCGTGAGTAGCTCGGGCCCGCCGTCCGCCTCGGGGCGGACGACGAGTGTGTCGTCGATCCGGACACCCCCACGGCCCGGGATGTGAACCCCCGGCTCGACGGTGACCGGCACGCAAGCGTCCAGTTTACCCATGGCGGCAGGGGACAACTGAGGGTCCTCATCGATTTCGAGTCCCACACCGTGCCCGGTCCACGGTCCGAGCCGTTCCCCGTAGCCCGCGGCATCCAGGACATGGCGGGTCACCCGGTCCACTTCGCGGCATTCCACACCCGGTGCGAGCGCCTCGCGGCCGGCGCGCTGGGCTGCGAAAACGAGATCGTACAGCTCGATCTGCCAGTCCGAGGGCGTGGTGCCGATGACGAAGGTCCGGCCGATCTCGCAGCGGTAGCCGCGGTAATTGGCGCCGAGCCCGACGCTGAGGAAGTCGCCCTCCTCGACCCGCCGGTCGGTGGGCAGATGCCCGGGGCGGCCGGCGTTCGGGCCGGTCGCGACGGAGGTGGGAAAGGCCGGGCCGTCCGCGCCGTGGTCGACCAGCCGGCGCTCCAGTTCCAGCGCGAGATGCCGCTCGGTACGGCCGACCAGGATCGATTCCAGGAGCTCGCCCAGGGCCTGGTCGGCGATCTCCGCGGCGATCCGCAGACAGGCGATCTCGTCGTCGTCCTTGACCAGCCGCTGCGCCTCGACCGCGCACGCCATATCGGTCAGCCGCAGGTGCGGCGCGACCTGCGAGAGCGCCCGGTGCCGGGTGACGGTGAGGTGGTGCTCCTCGACGGCCAGGGTGTCCGCGCCGGCCTTCGCGGCCAGGTCGGCGCCGGCCACCACCGGGTCGCCCCCACGGGTCGGCAGCACCGAGACCCGTACGTCCTCGGCCGGGCGCCCCTCGGAGGGGTCACCGCTCAGCGGTCTGCCGCAGAGCAGCACATCATCGGCCGGTCCCAGCAGCAGCGCGGCGCCCGGCGGGGCACAACCGGTGAGGTAGCGGACGTTCGCGGGGCGCGAGATCAGTGCTCCGGCACTTCCGGCCCCGGCTACGCGGCCGCGCAGACGCGTGCGTCGGGCCGCGTACAACTCGGACATATCACGAGCGTACGGCGACTCCCCCGAGGCGGCCGGTCGAGCGGGGCCGCCCGGGGTACCGGTGCCGTCTACCAGTTGGGCGGGCTGGCGATGCTGCGGGCGACGACGTCGTCCAGCACCCGCACCGTGGTGGCGACGTCGTGCTGGGAATTGTCGATGATCGGCAGGCCGGAGCCGTACCAGCCGGCCATCCGCCCGTGGATCCTGGCCACCTCTTCGTCGGAGAGCCGGCGGTTGCCGCTGCGCCGGGCGTTGCGCTCCAGCACGATCTCCAGGCCGGGCAGCAGCACGATCGGCAGCAGTCCGGGCCCCACATGCCGCTTCCAGCCGCCGAGGCCGACGACCGGCCGGTCGGGGAAGACGGCGTCGTCGAGGATGCAGGAGATGCCGTTGGCGAGGAAGTTACGGGCCGCGAAGCCGCAGGTGCGGCGGGCGAGGCGGTATTGCGCCTCGGAGTGGTCGTTCCAGCCGGACTGCGGGTCGGCGAAGCCCGAGCGGACCCATTCGCGGACATCGTCGAGGCTGATGTGCGCGGTGGGCACCCGCCGGGTGTCGGCCCAGTGGCGCGCCACGCTCGTCTTGCCGGCCCCGGCCGGGCCGATGAGCAGCACCGCGACGGCCGTGTGCGCGGCGTCCGGTGCGGCATCGGTGGGCGGGCTGGGCAGCGGCACCGGGGCGCCCGGGGGCAGCGGCACATGGCCGGTGACGTCCATGCTCTGCTGAGTGGGCGGGGCCTGCTGGGGTGCGGGCCCGTGCCAGCCCTGGCCGGCGGCCGGGGCGGGCTGCTGCGCGGGCGGCTGCGGAGCGGCGGGGGCCTGCGGCGGGGGCGAAGGGGCCGGGGGCGAGGCGGGCGGAGGGTGCCCACCCGGTGCGTGCCCTCCGGGCGTGTGCCCTCCCGGGTGGGGCGTCCAGTGCATGGATGCCCCGGGTCCTGATGCCTGCCCGCGGGGCGGTGGCAGCGGAGCCCCCACTGCGTACTGCATCCGGTGGCTCTCCGTCTCGTGCGGTCGACGTGGTGCGGTGCTCCCGGCTCACGCCGGAGGGCGCCCGGGCGCCGGGCTCGGCTGCCCGGTGCCCCCTGCGGTAACCCACCGGCCCGGAGGGGCCGTTGTGCCCCACAGCCGTCGGCGTGGGTGGTGCTGCTGCGAACGGTACCCTCCCGGACACGGCCGGTGGGGCTCCTGCCCCCGGCGCTCGCTGCGGGAACGGCCGGGGGCACCGTACGTGCCGAGCGGCGTCAGTCGCCCAGTTCCCCGGCCAGTGCGCGGAGCGCGAGCCGGTAGGAGCCGATGCCGAAGCCGGCGACCGTACCGCTGGCGATGGCCGAGATGACCGAATTGTGGCGGAACTCCTCGCGGGCGTACGGGTTGGAGATGTGCACCTCGATCAGCGGGGCGGTGCGCTGGGCCGCCGCGTCCCGCATGCCGTACGAATAGTGCGTGAAGGCACCGGGGTTGATGATGACCGGAATCGATCCGTCGGCGGCCTCGTGCAGCCAGCGGATCATCTCGCCCTCGTCGTTGGTCTCCCGGACCTCCACCTCGAAGCCCAGCTCCTTGCCGAGCCCGGTGCACTCCTCGACCAGGCCGGTGTAGGAGGTGGCGCCGTAGACATCGGGCTCACGGGAGCCCAGCCGGCCGAGGTTGGGCCCGTTGAGGACGAGTACCCGACGGGGCTTGCCGCGCGTACCGGTCATGCCGCTCACGCGGCGATCTCGGCGTGTGCGGCGAGCAGCATGGCCGGGTCCGGGCCCTCCAGGACGGTCGGCTTGGCGAGGCCGTCCAGGACGATGAAGCGCAGCCGGTCACCGCGGGACTTCTTGTCGACCTTCATGGTCTCCAGCAGCTTGGGCCACTGGTCGCCCCGGTAGGTCAGCGGCAGCCCGACGGACTCCAGGACGGAGCGGTGCCGGTCGGCGGTGGCGTCGTCCAGGCGGCCGGCGATCCGGCCGAGTTCGGCGGCGAAGACCATGCCGACGGAGACGGCAGCGCCGTGCCGCCAGTTGTAGCGCTCGTTCTTCTCGATGGCGTGCGCGAGGGTGTGGCCGTAGTTGAGGATCTCCCGCAGTCCGGACTCCTTGAGGTCCGCGGAGACCACCTCGGCCTTGACCCGGATCGCCCGCTCGATCAGCTCGGCGGTGTGCGCACCGTCCGGGCGCTTGGCGGCCTCCGGGTCCGACTCGATCAGGTCGAGGATCACCGGGTCGGCGATGAAGCCGGCCTTGATGACCTCGGCCAGTCCGGAGACGTAGTCATTGACCGGCAGCGAGTCCAGCGCGGCCAGGTCGCAGAGCACCCCGGCCGGCGGGTGGAAGGCGCCGACGAGGTTCTTGCCCTCGGCGGTGTTGATGCCCGTCTTGCCGCCGACCGCCGCGTCCACCATGCCGAGCACGGTGGTCGGTACGGCGATCCAGCGCACCCCGCGCAGCCAGGTCGCGGCGACGAAGCCGGCCAGGTCGGTGGTGGCCCCGCCGCCGACGCCGACGATGACATCGCTGCGGGTGAAGCCGGACTGGCCGAGCGCCTTCCAGCAGTAGGCCGCGACCTCGGCGGTCTTGGACTCCTCGGCGTTCGGCAGCTGGATGGCGATCGCCTCGTAGCCCTGGGAGGCGAGGTCCTCGCGCAGCGCCTCTCCGGTGGCGGCCAGCGCCTCCGGGTGCAGCACCGCGACCCGCTTGACCCCCTCGCCGATCAGGCCGGGCAGTTCACCGAGCAGCTGCCGCCCGACGAGCACCTCGTACGGATCGGTGCCCGCCGTGCCGCCTACCTGGATACGGGTGGCCTGCTCCGTCATGCCTGTTCCTCCCTGTGGGCGGCCTGCGGGGCGTCTCCCGCGGCCTGGGGTAGCTCCAGCGCGTCCATGATCGCCTCGGCGACCTGCTCGGGGGTCCGCTCCCCCGTGGCGATCACGGCACGCGCGACCTCGGTGTACAGCGGGCGGCGGCGCTCCATCAGTTCGCGCCACTGCTTGCGCGGATTGACGGCCAGCAGCGGGCGGGGCGCGTCCAGGCCCACCCGCTTGACGGCGTCCGCGAGTTGGACGTCCAGGAAGACCACCGGCAATCCGGTCAGCAGCTTGCGGGTGCCCTCGTCGAGGATCGCGCCGCCGCCGAGCGAGAGCACGCCCGGGTGGCCGTCGAGCGCGTCACGCACCGCGGCCCGCTCCAGCTCGCGGAAGTGCGGCTCGCCCTGGTCGATGAAGATCTCGGCGATCGGCCGGCCGGCCGTGGCGACGATATCGGCGTCGGTGTCCCGGTAGCCGACGCCCAGCCGCTCGGCCAGCAGTGCGCCCACCGTCGACTTGCCGGCCCCGGGCGGGCCGATCAGCACGACGACCGGGGACGTCACTTGATCGCCAGGTGATCGAGGTAGTTCCGCACGTTGCGGCGGGTCTCCGGCACGCTGTCGCCGCCGAACTTCTCCACCACCGCATCCGCCAGCACCAGCGCCACCATGGCCTCGGCGACGATGCCTGCGGCCGGCACGGCGCAGACGTCCGAGCGCTGGTGGTGCGCCTTGGCCGCCTCACCGGTGGTCACATCGATGGTCGCCAGCGCCTTCGGCACCGTCGCGATCGGCTTCATCGCGGCACGCACCCGCAGCAGCTCGCCGGTCGTCAGCCCGCCCTCGGTGCCGCCGGAGCGGCCCGAGCTGCGCTTGATGCCGTCCTCGGTGGAGACGATCTCGTCATGGGCCTTCGAGCCCGGCACCCGCGCCAGGTCGAAGCCGTCGCCGACCTCGACGCCCTTGATGGCCTGGATGCCCATGAGGGCGGCGGCCAGCCGGGCGTCCAGACGCCGGTCCCAGTGCACATGCGAGCCGAGGCCCACCGGCACGCCGTAGGCCAGCACCTCGACCACACCGCCGAGGGTGTCGCCGTCCTTGTGGGCCTGGTCGATCTCCGCGACCATCGCCTTGCTCGCGTCCGCGTCCAGGCAGCGCACCGGGTCGGCGTCCAGCTTCTCGACGTCGGAGGGCTTGGGGTGGACGCCGTACGGGGCCTTGGCCGCGGCCAGCTCGACGACATGCGAGACGATCTCGATTCCGGCCGTCTCCTTGAGGAAGGACCGGGCGACCGTGCCGAGGGCGACCCGGGCCGCGGTCTCGCGGGCGGAGGCGCGCTCCAGGATCGGGCGGGCCTCGTCGAAGCCGTACTTCTGCATACCGGCGAGGTCGGCGTGGCCGGGGCGGGGACGGGTCAGCGGCGCGTTACGGGCCAGCGCGGCCAGCTCCTCCGGGTCCACCGGGTCGGCCGCCATCACCTGCTCCCACTTGGGCCACTCGGTGTTGCCGACCATGATCGCCACGGGCGAGCCCATCGACAGACCGTGCCGCACCCCGCCCAGGAAGGTGACCTCGTCCTGCTCGAACTTCATCCGGGCACCGCGGCCATAGCCGAGCCGGCGCCGCGCCAGCGCGTCCGCCACCATCTCCGTGGTGATCGGCACGCCGGCCGGAAGGCCCTCCAGCGTCGCCACGAGTGCGGGGCCGTGCGACTCCCCCGCCGTCAGCCAGCGCAACCTGCTCAACGGTGCTCCTCATGTACTGCTCATCCGCGTACGGTCTCTCCCTGATCCTCCCACGTCGCGCGGGACGACCGGCGCCCAGTCCAGGGTGCGGACCGGGCGCGCGGGGACGGACGGGACGGACCGGACGGAAGGGCCCGGTGCGGAGGGTCAGCGGGCGGTGAGCGCCGCCTCGCCCGCCGTGCGCATCGCGGCCAGCGGCGCCGGGGACCGGCCCGTCATCCGCTCCACCTGGAGCACGGCCTGGTGGACCAGGAGGTCGAGGCCGCCGACCACGGCGCCGCCGCGTTCGGACCAGGCCGTGGCCAGCGCCGTCGGCCAGGGCTCGTAGAGCACGTCGAAGAGCGTGCCGGGCCGGTCGGGGACCGCGGCGGCGAGCGCGTCGGTGGTCCCGGCCGGGGTGGTGGCGATGGTCAGCGGTGCCTCGAAGGCCGCGGCGGCGTCCTGCCAGGCGGCGGTGCGGACGGTGACGCCGAGCCGCTCGCCCCAGCCGCGCATCTCGTCGGCGCGCGCCGCGCTGCGGACGTACGCGGTGACCTCGCCGGTGCAGATCCGGGAGAGCGCGGCGAGCGCGGAGGAGGCGGTGGCCCCGGCCCCCAGGACCGACGCCCGCTCGACCTGTCCCACCCCGCGCTCACGCAGCGCCGCGAGCATGCCGGGGATGTCGGTGTTGTCGCCGACGCTCCGGCCGCCCTCGGTGAAGACCACCGTATTGACGGCCTCCACCGAAGCAGCGACCTCGCTGACCTCGTCCAGCAGCGGAATCACCGCGCGCTTGAGCGGCATGGTCAGCGAAAGTCCGGCCCACTCGGGGCCGAGCTTCTCCAGAAATCCGGGCAATGCCGCCTCGTCGACCTCGTAGCGGTCGTACGCCCAGTCCTCCAGCCCCATTTCCGCATACGCGGCGCGGTGCAGCACCGGGGACAGGGAATGGGCGATCGGGGAGCCGAGTACCGCAGCCCGACGGGTGGTGCTCATTGCTTGGCTTTCTCTTGTTCCTTGAGGTAAATGCGGCGGTTGCGTTCGTGCTCTTCGTTCGTCTCGGCGAACAGCGTCTTTTCCGGATTGATCGAGACGAAGTAGTACCAGTTGCCCTTGGTCGGGTGGATCGCCGACTTCAGTGCCTCTTCACCCGGGTTACCGATCGGCCCCGGCGGCAGTCCCTTGAACTTGTAGGTGTTGTAGGGATCGTTGAAGTTCCGCAGATCGTCGACGGAGCCCGTGTCGAGCGTGCTCTGGGACCTGGCGTAATTCACCGTCGAGTCGAAATCCAGCAGACCGTAGGTCTCGGTGTTGTTCGGCTTGAGACGGTTGTAGACGACCCGCGCGACCCGGTCGAAGTCGTGCTTGTACTTGCCCTCGGCCTGCGTGAGGCTGGCGACGGTGAGCAGCTGCGCCGGCGAATCGAGGTGCAGCTTCCGGGCATTCGCCTCCAGGTCGTACTTCGCATAGACCTGGTTCGCGCGCGCCACCATCTGCTTCAGGACCGCCGCCGGCTTCGTGTTCTCCCCCACGCTGTACGTCGACGGATAAAGGAACCCCTCCAGCGGGTCCTTCGTCTTCGTGGATTCTTTGGCCCACGAGGGCAGGCCGAGGCTCTTGGACTCGGTCTTGGCGATGCCCTTGGTCGTGCCCGTCTTGAGGTGGAGCTTTTTGTCGATGAGTTTGTAGACGTCGCCGGAGCGCAGCCCTTCACGGATCGTGAGGCCGTTGCGGCTCTTGGGGTCCGCCATCAGCTCGACGGCCGAGGCCGCGGACATGTGCTTGCGCAGGGAATATGTCCCCGGCTGAAGGACTTTGTCCTTCTTGCTGTCGACGGCCGCCTCGGAGAACGCGTCGGCGCTCTTGACCACGCCGGCCTTCTTGAGGGCCAGACCCATCTCAAGGATCGTGGAACCGTCCGGGACCTCGACCTGGACCTCGCCGGTCCCTTCGCCCTCGTAGTCGGGGGCCGAACCGAGGTGGCTCATGATGAAGTCATAGCCGAAGTAGCCGACGACGCCGACGGCTCCGGCGAAGAACAGGGTGACGACCAGGCAGGTCCGGCCGCTGTGCCGTTTGTTCTTCTTGTCCTTCTTGTTCTTCTTGCCGCGGCGGTCGCGGCCGCCGCGGCCCTCTTCGCGCGGGTCGTGGTCGTCGCGGTCGTCGTCCTCGCCGTGGTCCGCGAAGAACGCATGCTCCGGCTCCGGCTCGCGCGGCCCCGGCTCGGCCCGCCAGTCGTCGCCGGCCCCGGTGCCCTCGTCGTAGTAGGGCTCCCGCTGCTGGGGGTGCGGCGGCTGCTGGTACTGCTGCTGTTGCTGCTGCAAGCCCTGCTGGGCCTGCATCGCCTGCTGCCGCGGATGCTGGGGCTGCGGCGGATAGGACTCGGGAGCGGCGTAGTAGTCGGGGCTCGCCCCGCCGTACGGGTCGGCCGGTGGCTGCTGCCCGTAGGGGTCGTAGGGGTCGTACGGCGCCTGCCCGCCCTGCGTCCCGTCCCAGCCGCCGTTGTAGTGCTGCTGGGCGTACGGGTCAGCCTGCTGCTGGGGATACCGGTGGGCCTGCTGTCCGTCCCACTGAGGCTGCTGGTCCTGGCCTCTGGAGGAACCGTCTCCGTAGAGCGGGTCCTCCGGATGCCACGGTTCGGAGCCGTAGCCCCGGCCATACTCGGTCATCGATCCCCTAGAGCCGAGAGGCGGTGCACTCCGGCCCGGCAGTGCGCTTGCGGTAACCCGGTCCGCCTCTACTTGCACGCGCGGCTGTTCGAACGCCGCACATCGCGCGGAACGTTACCGTACCGCGATCAGATGACCACTTCGACGCTCTCGCCCGGAGGTTCCCCGGAGACGCGTTCGGTCTCCAGCGCGCTCTGAAGGATCACCACAGCGGCGGCCTGGTCGACCACCGAGCGGCCCTTCTTACTCCGGACCCCGGAGGCCCGCAGGCCCTGGGTGGCGGTGACCGTCGACATCCGCTCGTCGACCAGCCGGACCCCTACGGGGGCGATGTTCCGGGCCATCTCCTGAGCGAAGGCCCGGACCTTGGCCGCGGCCGGCCCCTCTCCCCCACTGAGGGAGCGGGGCAGGCCGACCACGACTTCGAGGGGCTCGTACTCCTCGACGATCGCCTTGAGCCGGCGGTGTGCTGACGGGACATCACGTCCCGGCACGGTCTCGACGGGGGTGGCGAGGACCCCGTCGGGGTCGCACGAGGCGACCCCGATACGGGCGTCCCCGACATCCACGGCGATGCGCCGGCCGCGTCGCATCTCACTCACGCGCGTCAGGCCGCCTCGGCGACGAGGCGCTCGACGGCCTCGATGGCCTCGGGCACCGCGGCGGGGTTCTGACCGCCGCCCTGGGCGACGTCCGGCTTGCCGCCGCCACCGCCGCCGAGCGTCTTGGCGGCCGTACGGACCAGGTCACCGGCCTTGATGCCGCGCTCGCGGGCGGCCTCGTTGGTGGCGATGACCGTCACCGGGCGGCCATTGGCGACCGAGAACAGCGCCACGACGGCGGCACGGTCGCCCTGGATCCGGCCGCGGACGTCCAGCACCAGCTTGCGCAGATCGTCGGCGGAGGTGCCGTCCGGGACCTGCCCGGCGGCCAGCGCCACCCCGCGCACGTCCTTGGCGCCCTCGGCCAGCCCGGCGGCGGCCTGAAGCACCTTCTCGGCGCGGAACTTCTCGATCTCCTTCTCGGCGTCCTTCAGCTTGGCCAGAACACCGGAGATCTTCTCCGGCAGCTCCTCCGGGCGGCCCTTGACGAGCTCGGTGAGCTGGGAGACGACGGTGTGCTCACGGGCCAGGAACTTGTAGGCGTCCACGCCGACCAGTGCCTCGACCCGGCGCACGCCGGAGCCGATGGACGACTCGCCGAGCAGCTTCACCAGGCCCAGCTGAGCGGTGTTGTGGACGTGGGTCCCGCCGCACAGCTCCTTGGAGAAGTCGCCGATGGTGACGACCCGGACACGGTCGCCGTACTTCTCACCGAATTCGGCGATGGCTCCCTGCTTCTTGGCGTCCTCCATGCTCATGACCTCGGCATGCACATCGAGCTCACGGGCGAGGACGTCGTTGATCTTCTGCTCGACGTCGGTCAGCACCGTGCCGGGCACGGCGGCCGGCGAGCCGAAGTCGAAGCGGAAGCGACCCGGGGAGTTCTCCGAACCGGCCTGCGCGGCCGTCGGGCCGAGGGCGTCGCGCAGCGCCTGGTGGGTGAGGTGGGTGGCGCTGTGGGCGCGGGCGATGGCGCGGCGGCGGCTGACGTCGATGGTGGCGAACGCGGCCGAGCCGAGCACCACCTCGCCGACCTGGACGACGCCCTTGTGGACCGTCACGCCGGGCACCGGCTGCTGGACGTCGCGGACCTCGACGACGGCGCCGGAGTCCAGCTTGATCCGGCCGGTGTCGGCGAGCTGGCCGCCGCCCTCGGCGTAGAAGGGGGTGCGGTCCAGGACGACCTCGACCTCGTCGCCCTCGTGGGCGGCGGGGGCCGGGGCGCCGTTGACCAGGAGGCCGACGATGGAGGACTCGCCCTCGGTGGCGCTGTAGCCGGTGAACTCCGTGCTGCCGGACTTGTCGGCGACCTCGCGGTAGGCGGACAGATCGGCGTGGCCGCTCTTCTTGGCCTGGGCATCGGCCTTGGCGCGGTCCCGCTGCTCCTTCATCAGACGGCGGAAGCCGTCCTCGTCCACCGAAAGGCCCTGCTCGGCGGCCATTTCGAGGGTGAGGTCGATCGGGAAGCCCCAGGTGTCGTGGAGCAGGAACGCCTTGTCACCGGGCAGGACCGAGGAGCCGGCGGCCTTGGTGTCCGTGACGGCGGTGTCGAGGATGTTGGTGCCGGCCTTCAGCGTCTTGACGAAGGCGGCCTCCTCGGCGAGGGCGACCGTCTCGATCCGGCGGCGGTCCTCCAGCAGCTCCGGGTACTGCTGGCCCATGGTCTTGATGACCACGTC
Source organism: Streptomyces sp. NPDC029466 (assembly GCF_055574515.1). Lineage (NCBI taxonomy): Bacteria > Bacillati > Actinomycetota > Actinomycetes > Kitasatosporales > Streptomycetaceae > Streptomyces > Streptomyces sp. NPDC029466. Next base: position 1,467 of record NZ_JBVHZH010000005.1, on the reverse strand, counting down.
CAGCAGCTCGCCGATGACCAGTCCGGTGGCGCCGAGCAGCCGCATGTTGCGGATGGCGCGGCGCATGATGCGGCGCAGGACGTAGCCACGGCCCTCGTTGCCGGGGGTGACGCCGTCGCCGATGAGCATCGTGGACGTACGGATGTGGTCGGCGACGACGCGGAGCGAGACATCGGTGGCGTCGGAGTCGCCGTAGCGCACCCCGGAGAGCTCGGTGGCCTTGTCGATGACGACGCGCAGGGTGTCCGTCTCGTACATGTTCGGGACGTCCTGGAGGATCATCGCCAGGCGCTCGAGACCGAGGCCGGTGTCGATGTTCTTGCTGGGCAGCTCGCCGAGGATCTCGAAGTCCTCCTTGCCGGTGCCCGCACCCCGCTCGTACTGCATGAAGACCAGGTTCCAGATCTCCACGTACCGCTCGTCGTTGACGGCCGGGCCGCCCTCGACTCCGAACTCCGGGCCGCGGTCGTAGTTGATCTCGGAGCACGGGCCGCAGGGGCCCGGGACGCCCATGGACCAGTAGTTCTCCTTCTTGCCCAGGCGCTGGATGCGCTCCTTGGGCACCCCGATGACCTCGTGCCAGATGCGCTCGGCCTCGTCGTCCTCGAGGTAGACGGTGATCCAGAGGCGCTCGGGGTCGAGGCCGTAGCCGCCGTCGGCCTGCGAGCCGGTCAGCAGCTCCCAGGCGTACTTGACGGCGCCTTCCTTGAAGTAGTCGCCGAAGGAGAAGTTGCCGCACATCTGGAAGAACGTGCCGTGCCGGGTGGTCTTGCCGACCTCTTCGATATCCGGCGTACGGACGCACTTCTGCACGCTGGTGGCGCGCGGGGCGGGCGGCTTGACCTCACCGAGGAAGTACGGCTTGAAGGGGACCATGCCCGCGTTGACGAGGAGCAGCGTCGGGTCGTCCGCGATGAGCGACGCCGACGGCACGACGGTGTGCCCGCGCTCCTCGAAGAAGCGCAGCCAGCGGCGGCGGATTTCAGCCGACTCCATCAGTGGTCCTCTTTTCCAGTCGGTCCGGTCAGACCGGTAGGTCCGGTTGTTCTCGTGGTTCGGTACTGCGGTTCGAGCACCGCACGGCGCGGTGCCGGCAGCTCGCGCACCCCGTCCGGCTCGCCGAGCCCCAGGGCGTCGTGCAGCTGCTCTTCACGGTCCGCCATTCCGGTGCGTACGTCCAATGCAAATTGGCGCAGCCGGTGTCCGGTCTCGACGGCCTTGTCCGCGGCCTGTGCGGCGAGGCTGTCGGGCTGGAGCTTGCGCAGCTTGCGGTGGACCTTGTTGGTGGCCCACACGCCGGCGGCGGCGCCGGTGGTGAACCAGAATGCGCGGCGGAACATCGCTGTGATCAGTCCTTGGAGCGACGGTTGCGGGGGGGGGGGGGGGGGGGGGGGGGGGGGGGGGGGGGGGGGGGGGGGGGGGGGGGGGGGGGGGGGTTGTGTCTTTTTTTCTCTCCCGCGGGGCATA